>CAKOMR010000004.1 GCA_934096705.1 uncultured Bacilli bacterium | reverse complement strand
CATCATCAGAAGGAGATCCAAATACATATGATAATAATATTTATTATTTTAATGGAGCAGTAGAAGATAACAATGTTCTTTTTGCAGACTTTTGTTGGAAGATAGTAAGAACGACTGAAACTGGTGGGGTTAAAATGGTATATAATGGAGTACAGACTGATGGTTCATGTAATAACAGTGGCACAGCTTCACAACTAGCAAGTACAAAAGCATTTAATAGTACTTACACTTCACCAGCATATGTGGGATATATGTATAATACAGTTTATACATATTCAAGGAAGAGTATGTCATCACAATCAAATATAGTATTTGGAAATACATTTACGTATAATGGAACATATACTTTAAGTGATACAAAAACAATAGTAACTTGGTCAAGTGGCTATAATACAATCAATAGTAATCATTATACATGCTTTACTACAGGAACAACATGTACATCACTTTATTATGTATATTATACAGATTCGAGTACTGCATATTATATAACACTTAGAGATGGTAAATCGGTAGACGATGCATTAAATGAAATGTTATATGCAGATGATGTAAATAAAAAAGATAGTACAATAAAAACATATATAGATTCATGGTATAAAGACAATATGACAAGTTATACAGATAAACTTGAAGACACGATATTTTGTAATGACAGGACAATGTATAACCAATCAGCAAATGGATGGAATCCAAATGGAGGAAGTACAACAACCTATTTACATTTTAAAAATTATAATACCAATTATAGTTTAGCATGTACAAATGAAACAGATAGATTCAGTATGAGTAATAGTAAAGCAAGACTTAATTATCCAGTCGGGTTATTGTCCGCACCGGAGGTATATCTAGCATATAGAGGTGCCAGTTATAGTTCATATTATTTGAAGACTGGTAATATATACTGGCTTGCTTCCCCTTACTACTTCGACAGCAACGGCGCCGTCGGCAGGAACGTGGGCACCGCGGGTCGCGTGGACTACATCAACGTCGGCGTCTACAATGCGGGGGGCGCGCGTCCGGCCGTTTCCTTGAAGCCTGGCACCGAATATACAGGTGATGGCTCTTATACAAATCCATTTGTAGTAGAATAATTGTAAAGTAATGACAAAAAATTTATTTATATTACATTATGTTTATAGAAATGTTTACATTTTTATGAAGTAAAGTGATAAATAAATCTTTAAAAAAAAAAAAAATATTGCTACAATAGTTTTATGGAAGTGATATTATGTTTTCTGATATAATTATATTTTTAAAAAGTTTAGCATTCATTGATTATATATTCTTTTTTACTGTAGTATTTTTGATTGTACTTATAGTAAGTTTGATATATTTTATTAAAATTAATGGAACAGAAATGACTATTGAGGATATGATTAAGGATGAACTTGATAGTAATAAAAATAGTGATAGTGCTGTTGATGCTGATAATGATTTAAAAGATATTGCCACTGCTTTAAAGGATTTTAAACCAGTTAATTTTACTCCTTATGAAAAAGAAGAGGAAGAAAAAGCAATAATTAGTTATAATGAATTATTATCAAATACTGGGCAATTTGAATTAAATTATTCCGAAGAAAATCAAACTGGTGATGTCTTAGTTAAAAAAGTTGATTTAAATAATTTAATTAATACTAAAAAAAGTGAACCAGTTAAAATGGAAATTCATTTAATGAGTTTAGCAAGAGAGGAAGAGTTTTTAAAAACTTTAAAAGAATTACAAAAAAATTTAAATTAATGGGGGATTTGTTATGAAATTTAATATAATTACACTTGGTTGTAAAGTAAATAGTTATGAAAGTAATTTTATGAAGGAAGCCTTAGTTAAAAACGGGTTTTCTTTTTGTAGTGAAAACGATAAATGCGATATTTTAATTTTAAATACCTGTACCGTTACTGATACATCAGATAAAAAGTCTTTAAAAGAGGTAAGAAGACTTAAAAGAGAAAATCCTCATGCAATTCTTGTGGTATGTGGATGTTCTGTTCAAAATGATAAAAATAAATACGATAATTTAGATATCGATGTTTTAATGGGAAATATTAATAAAAGTAATATAGTAAACATTATAAATGAATATTTAGATAAAAAAACACCTTTAGAGTATGTTGCAAAAACAAGAGACTTAAACTTTGAAAATATGGAAATTGATTCTTTTGATCATACTAGAGCGTATATTAAAATCGAAGATGGTTGTGATAATTTTTGCTCTTATTGTGTTATTCCCTTTGTAAGGGGGAAAACTCGTAGTAAGAATTTTGATTTAGCTATTAAAGAAACTAAAACTTTGGTAGAAAATAATTTCAAAGAAATTGTTTTAACAGGCATTGATACGGGAGCATATTTTGATAATGGCAAAGATTTAACTGATTTAATTAAAGAAATGAGTAAGATTGAGGGTCTTAAAAGAATTAGACAATCAAGTATTGAAATTACTCAAATAAACGATAAATTTATCGAAGAACTAAAAAATAATCCTAAAATATGTAATCATATTCATATTCCATTACAATCTGGTAGTGATGAAATTTTACGCCTTATGAATAGAAAATATGATTTAAATTACTTTTTTGAAAAAATAGAAAAAATAAGAAGTGTTAGACCTGATATATCAATAACTACTGATGTAATTGTGGGTTTTCCTAATGAAACAGATAAACTTTTCTTAGAAACTGTAGAAACTTGTAAGAAAGTTAATTTTTCTAAAATTCATGTTTTCCCATATTCCGAAAGAAAGGGAACTAAGGCTTCTTTAATGAGCGGCAAGGTTAGTGAAAATGTTAAACACGAAAGAGTTAAAAAACTTATGGAACTTTCTGAAAAACTTGAAAAAGAATATTATGATAAATTCAAAGGCAAAGTGCTTGATGTTTTAATTGAGGAAGTAAGTGATGGCGTGTCTATTGGCCATACCTCTAACTATTTAAAGGTTGAGTTAAATGAAAAACTTACCAAAGGAGAAATATACTTAAGAAAATTATAATGGAAAATTATGTTATTGGAAAATTTAAAAAGATAATTTATGAAAATAATGAAAGTAACTTTAGAGTTACTCTTTTTAGGTTGGAAGAAACAAATGAAAAAGAGTTAAATCCTGATATAGGAAGCCTTATAAGTGTTACTGGAGTAATGCCTAATTTACGATTAGATCAAAAATATAAAGTTTATGGTGAACTTACTAATCATCCGAAATATTCATGGCAATTTAAAGTTTCAAGATTAGAAATTGTAGTGCCAACTTCTACAGAAGAAATACAAAAATTTCTAGAAAGTCCTTTTGTTGAAGGCTGCTCTAAAGTATTTGCTAAAAAAATAGTAGATACTTATCATGATAAGGCTCTTGAAAAAATTAAGGAAGATATAAATAACTTGTTAGTAATAAAAGGCATGACAGCTTTAAAAGCCTCAAAGATATACAATAGTGTTTTAAAGTTTGAAAAAGATGATGTTATTATTCAAAAACTTGTTTCTTGGGGTTTTACTTATGATGAAGCTTCGAAAATAATAAATAAGCATTACTCTGAAATAGATGCAATTTTGGATGGTAATTTATATCTACTTAAAAATATATTTGATTTCAAAAAAATTGATGAAATTTATAAGAATAATTTTGATAAAGATAGTATGCTTAGGTGCGAAGAATGTATTTTAAATTCTTTAATGGATATAGCATTTGCTCAGGGAAGTACATATGCATATAGTGATGAAATATACAAATGTTTGAGTGTAAATTATGCAATAAACATTGATAGTGATAAATTTAATGAATATCTTGATGATTTAATAAAAAATGAATTAATTATAAAAGATGGTCTTAGATATTATTTAAGAAAATATTATGATGAGGAAAAGGCAATTGCTAGATATTTATATTTAATTGATAAACAAAGAAGAAAAAAAATAGATAATTTCGAAGAAAAAATTAAAGATATAGAAAATATCACAGGAAAAACATATAGTGAAGAACAAATGAAAGCTATAGAAAATAGCTTGAATGAAAATATTTCTATTATTTCTGGCGGACCAGGTACTGGTAAAACTACAATTATTGATGCAATAGTAAAGCTTTTTATTAAAGAAAGGCAATATTCAAAAGATGATATTATAAATAATATTATTCTTTTAGCGCCCACTGGTAGGGCTGCAAAAAAGCTCTCCTTATCTACTGGACTTGGAGCATCAACAATTCATAGAATTTTAAAATGGCACAAAGAAGATGATACATTTGAATTTAATGAAAGCAATAAACTATTTCATAAACTTGTAATTATTGATGAGTGCTCTATGATTGACGTTACACTAATGAAAAGCCTTTTATGTGCATATAATAGTAACATAAAACTTGTTTTAGTGGGTGATATATATCAGCTTCCTTCTGTCGGACCTGGACTTGTACTTCAAGATCTAATTAATAGTGATTTATTTTGTTTTAATATGTTATCTACTATTTATAGACAAAGTGATAATTCCTATATCCCGTATCTTGCAAAAGATATAAAAACTGTATCAATCGAAGATGAATTTACAAATAAGAAAGATGATTATAATTTTATAATATGTCCACCAGAACAAATTATGGAAAATGTTATTAAGTGCGTGAAGTATGGCCTTTCTAAAGGCATTGATGAAACAAAAATGCAGATTTTGGCACCCATGTACAAGGGTCTAAATGGTATAGATAATTTAAATTTATATTTAGAGAGAATATATAATAATGCTAATAGTTTATTACAGGTAAAATATGGGGATAAAGTATATAGAGTAGGTGATAAAGTCCTTCAACTTGTAAATGACTCCGATAATAATGTTTTTAATGGAGATATTGGGAAAATTGTTAATATATCAAATAGTTACGATGATAAAACTAAGATTCAAATTGATTTTGATGGTAATATAGTTTATTTAGAAAAAAAGGATTTAAAAAATATTACTCTTGCTTATGCAATTACAATTCATAAAAGTCAAGGCAGTGAATTTGAACATGTTATTATGCCGATATGTAATAGTTATAGCATTATGCTATACAATAAACTTATGTATACTGGAGTATCACGAGCTAAGAAAACTCTTACTTTAATAGGTGAACCAAGTGCTTTTTTAAGAGCAGTTAATAATAATTATTCCAAAGAAAGAAAAACCTCTTTAACGCAATTTATTTTAGAATATTATAATGTATAAATGTTTTATTTTTACAAATACTATAGTTAGAGGTGATAACTATAAAAAACGTTGGCTATATGATGCTTGGAATGGCTATGGCAGGAGCTGGAATGGGTGCATATATGTATCTTGGAAATAACAAAAATAAAAAAGGCAAGATGAAAAATATGTATACCTTAACAAATAATAGTAATAATTAGAATGCTTAGTGCATTCTTTTTTTCATAAAAAAAGTAAACTATTTAAGTTTACAATCTTTTAAACAATGCTTTTTTATTAGTTGAATTTTTAATTACCATACTGATAACTAAAAGTATAATTGCCATTGCTGGATAAAATGCTCCGGTATTAGGGTTTTTCTTACCAGTATCTTCTTTCTCATTATTATTTGTAGTAGTATTTTCATTTTGATTATCTTTTTCATTATTATTTTCATTATCAGTGTTGTTATTTCCAGAAGTTGTAACTTTTATAATTTCGCTTGGAGTTTCACTATTAAGAAATTCAACTTTATAATAATAAGTTTTACCAGGTTCTAGGTTTGTGTCAGTAATTTCAGTTGTAGAACTATAAACATAATTTTTTTCAGATATTTTATCAAAACCATATGATTCATTTTCAGAACGGTATACATTATATTTTAACTTGTCATTTTGGGAGTTATCAGTATAATTACTATCAATCGTAAGTGTTACACTGTTTTCAGTAATTTTTTTAGGTTTAATTGAAGGAACAAAAACTAATGCAGGTAAACTAAAATCATTTACTAATTTATCAATTTTATCTGAATCTAAAGATAACTTAAATTCTCTTATAATTGCCCCATTAATTGAGCTACTTGTAGAATCATCATCATAATTAAATTCATACTCTTCAGTTTTAAATATTATTCCATATTTGTCATAATCATTAAACATTTGTTCATCGTAATCCATTATGACATCTTTATGGCCCATTACTGTAAATGTTGATTGAATTGCAAAAGTAATATTGAATATTGCTAAAAGATCTTTACTAAATCTTTCTTCTGTATTACTAATTACAGAATCATAATCAATATAACTAATTGATTTACCATCATAATCATATGCAAACACAGGAGTAGTTTCATCCTCAGTACTATAAATTAATAATTTTTGACTATTTGCATCATATTTTGCATTAATACCAAAACCACTTTCTTGGGCTATTTGTCCATATAAAGAAGCAATTTCTTCGATATCATAAATTTTAGCGTTTACTTTAACAATAAAACACAAAGAAAAGATTCCGATCATAATTAAAGATAATATTTTTTTCATATCTACCACACTTTCTATTATTAATTTAACATAATCAAATTTTATAGTCTATATTATCAATTTTGCTTTACAATTAACTATGTAAATAAAATATTAATAAAAATTATTATTTTAAAAAGAATTTATTTTAAGGTTTAATAATTGACACAAATTTAAATTTATTATATTATTTTAATAGAGAGTAAAAATAAGAAAAGGGTGAACTAGTGATGAAAGCATATAGATTTACATATATATTTTTGTTGGTTATGATAATTACTTTAGTTTCCTTTTTAATTTTATGGTGTACTAAAACTTATGTAGTGAATTTTGATACTGATGGAGCACAAACTTATGATGCAGTACTTGTAAGGCCTGCTCAAAAAGTTAAATTTCCTTCTTCTCCTGTAAAAGAGGGATATATATTCGAAGGTTGGTATTTAAATGACAAATATTTTGATGAAGATACATTGGTATACGAAGACATAACTTTAAAAGCTAAATGGAAAAGCGTTTTGGAATAATAAAAAAATCATTAGTTTAATTCTAATGATATTTTTTTGATTAAATCTAAGTATTTTTGCTTTTCTTCTTCTAAAGATTTTTCATCTTTTCTTTCAAATCTTACAGTTAAAACAGGGCCTGTATTACTTTGCCTTATTAAAGTAAAGCCATCATCATAATCAATTCTTACTCCATCAATATGATTATATTTAATATTTTGACTATCTAAATATTCTTTAATTTTTTCGATTATTAAAGATTTATTTTCTTCTTTAACGTCAATTTTTATTTCTGGTGTATGATAATATTTTGGAATATCCTTAAGTAGGAAAGATAAAGGCACGTTAACCTTACTTAACATTTCTATAATTCTTAAGGCATTATAAATTCCATCATCTGTTCCAATCCATTTATCAGTAAACCATAAATGTCCAGAAAATTCTCCTCCAAAATCTAATTTTTCTTCATTAATTTTTAAATTCATATAAGAATTTCCTGTACGATATACTTCGCACGGAAGATTAATTTTATTCATTTCATCAAGCATTGCTTTAGAACATTTTACATCCATTATTGCATGTCTATTTTTTAAATTTGGATTTAAGTATTTATAAATTGCAATCATTAGATTATCTATAGTAATGAATCTACCTTCATCATCCACAACGCCAACTCTATCTGCATCTCCATCGATACCTAAACCAATTTCATAATGATTATTATTAATTTCGTCCTTTAACATTTGCATGTTTTCTTCGACTGAAGGATCTGGATGATGCACAGGAAAATTACCATCACTTACACCATTTATAATTTTATAATTGATATTAAATTCTTTTAATACTCTTTCAAGTATAATTGAACCAGTTCCGTTTGCTGGATCAAATACAGCTTTAATTTGTTTGCTTCCTAAATCAATACTTTTTTTAATAGCATTGATATAGCTTTCAAAGTTATCATCATATTTTTGATAACTTCCGTTTTCTTCTTTAAAAATGCCATTTAAAGTAAAATCTCTAAAATCATAAATTCCTTTACCACAAGCATTACCTTTAATACTAAATGATATTTTAAAACCATTATATTCTTTTGGATTATGCGAAGCCGTAATCATAATACCATTTTCAATACCAAGCATTTTCTTGTAAAAATAATATATTGGAGTTGTACATAATCCAAGGTCAATAATATCGGCTCCTGCAGATAGTAAGCCTCTAATTAAACTTTCATGTAATGAAGGAGATGATAGTCTATTATCATGCCCAATAATAACTTTTTTGCTTTTTATATAGCTAGCAAAGCTTTTTCCAAATGTAAAAGCATCATCTTCATTTAAATCTGTTGGATAAATTGCTCTTACATCATATTCTCTAAAAATAAAACTTTTCATTATATCACCATATTCATTGTATCAAATAAATAAATAATAGTCCAATTTTATATTTAATATTTACTTTTGGTAATATATTTGTTATATTTAGATTGCTCGTAAAAATAATTATTTTTTATGAGCTTTTTTATTGAGTAAAAATTACATAAGAAAGGAAATAATGAAAAAAATATTTTTTATATTAACTTTTTTTGTAATTACTACAAATGTTAATGCTTTAACTGTAATTAGAGGATTTTTGGATAAAAATATCTGTTCAAATGATGGAGAAATTTATCCTATGTATTTTGCAAACATTCAAGAGCGAGAATCATATCTTTTAAAACCAAGTAAAAAAATTGGAGTTGATACGGAAAACTATTATAATATACCTTTTGAAAGTACATCTTTTCCTAAAGATTTAAAGGATTATTATTTTGCATTTATTCAATTTCAGAATTATTCTGACAATTTTCAAATTTATCATTCTCTTACACAAAGGTTAATTTGGGATTATTTATATCCAGAAAAAGAATATAAATTTTGTAGAAATGACAAAACTATTTATTCATTTCACGAGGAAGAATATCAAAAAGTAAAAAATAAAATTCAAAGTGTCATTACTGGCCCAGATTTTTTTAATAGTGAAAATTTACAAATTTCAGGTATTACATCAGAATATAAATTTGATTATTTTTCTAGTTATTATATTTTTGATAATGATAATTTAGATGCATATATTACTGATGATACTTTATTTGTTAATGGAAAGCCTGGGGAATACCAGATAAAATTTAAAAAAAATAAAATTAATTATCCTATATATTTATTTGATTATATGATGACAAACGGTGAAAATTATCTTTTTAGTAGTCATAGCCAAAATGATGTAACTTATAATATGAATATAAAAATTATTGATAATAGTATTAATGTAGAATTATATGATGATAATAAACTATTAAATAATGAATGTATTTTTTATAATGATAAAAAATTTTGTGCAAACGAAAATGGAGTAATTAATTTACCTAATATAGAAAATAATGAATTTAATTTGCTTTATAAAGAAAATGATAAATACGAAAATTATTTTTTTATTAGTAAGTTATCTGAAACTAATGGTACTATTAAAATTAATTTAGTAAAAAAGAAAATTGATAATTTTGAAGAAGATGAAAAGAAAATTGATGATACATTAAATGATAGTATTCCTTATGAAGAAAAAATAAAATTTGAAAATACTTTTTCTGTGAATTTATTACCAATATTTATAATATTTGCTTTAGGAGTGTGTTTTGCTGCAAAGAAGAAACACTAAAATTATATTTTTAATATTATTAATTACTATGCTAAATACGAATAAAATAGTAATTAATAATTCTTATAATCTTTTATTTGATAATTATGAATATTTTAATACTTATAAACTTTCTATTCCTAAAATTAATTTTTATAAAACTTTTACAAAATATTCTTCTTTAGATGATTCTATTAAACTTCATGAAAAATCTATTTTGCCTAATGGCGATAAAAGTACAATTATTATATTGGGACATTCGGGATATGCACATAATGCATTTTTTAATAATTTAGTTTTCTTAGAAATAGGCGATAATATTAATTTTTCTTATGCAAATAAAACATATTCATATGAAGTGCAAAATATTGAATATATTAATAAAGGTTTTTCATATAAAGTTAAATTTAATGAAAATAATTTATACTTGATTACTTGTAGCTTAACTGATTTTAGCAAACAAATTGTTATAAACTCAAAGAAAATTTAATTTTTTTGAGTTTTTTCACGTAAAAAAAAGGAAAAAAGCATGTTTTGGGTAATAAGTATAAGTGTAGGGGATAAATATGAAGTATATTAGTGAAGAAGAACTTAATAAAATTAGAACAAATGCTAATATTGTAGATATTATTTCAAGTTATGGAATTAAGCTTACTAAAACAGGTAAGGATAATTATTTGTGTTTGTGTCCATTCCATGATGATCATAATCCAAATATGATTGTTTCAGAAAAAAAACAAATATACAAATGTTTTGGCGGTTGTGGAGCTGGAGGTAATGTTTTTAAATTTGTTCAAGATATAGAAAATATTTCATTTGTTGAGGCTGTTAAAATTGTTGCTGAAAAATCAGGACAAACATTTAACTTTGATGTTTCTGGTTATAAAATGGAAAATAACAAATTTAAAGCTGAATATAATCTTATGGATTTATCATTAAAATTTTTCCAAAACAATCTTGCTTCTGAAAATGGCGTAAAAGCAATTAATTATTTAAATGGCAGGGGTATAAATGAAGAAATAATTAATACATTTGATATTGGCCTTGCCACAAATGAAAATAGTTTAAGATCATTTCTTGAGAAAAAAAATGTTGATTTAGAACTTGCTTATAATTTAGGACTTTTAAATAAAGTTGGTATAAATTATTATGATGTGTATTCTGATAGAATAATGATACCAATATATAATTCACAAGGATATTTATGTGGTTATACCGGAAGATGTTATTTAAAAGATGAAAAAAATAAATATATAAATACAAAAGAAACAATTATTTATAAGAAGAGCGAAATATTATTTAATTATTATAATGCTAAAGAAGAAATTAATAAGTTAAAAGAAATAGTTTTAGTTGAAGGTAATATGGACGCTATAAGTTTAAGTGTTCAAGGAATAAAGAATGTATGTGCACTTATGGGAGTAGTTCTTTCAAATTTTCAAATAGAACTTATAAAGAAGACAAAAGCAAAAATAATTTTGATGCTTGATAGTGATAATGCTGGAGCTACTGCCACAATGAAAGTTGGCGATGTTTTATATCAAAAAGGATTAAATGTTAACGTTGTAAGACTTTCTGGTTCTAAAGACCCTGACGAATACATTAGAAAAAATGGCCTTGAAGCTTTAAAAGAAAACATTAAAAATGCAAAAAAATATTTGGATTTTAAAATTGAAGCATTGAAACAAAATTATAATTTATCATCAGTTGAAGAACTTACTAATTATGTTAAAGAAATTATGACTTTTGTGGATAATTCATCGGCAATTGAAAAAGAAGTTATTATAAACAAATTAAGTAGTGAATATAACTTAGATAAAAATATTTTATTAAAAATGGTTAGTGATAATAAACCAGTTGAAAAAATAAGTATTCCTGAGAAAAGCGCTCCTGTAGTAAAGACAATTTATGATTTAGCAAGCAGTCAATTAGTTTATGCAATGTTATTACATAAAGAATATTATCAAACATATATGGATGAGCTTGGTTATCTAAAAAATGTTAGTCAAAGGGAAACTGTATCTCTTATAGGGGAATATGAGGAAAAATATTTTGATATAGATATTGCAGGATTTATGGACTATGTGATAAAATATCCATCAGTTTCCGATTATATAAATAAAGTTTTGACGGATAATAATGCTGAAGATATTGATGAGAAAGAATTTATGAAAATTCTTAAAAGAGTAACAAAATGTATTGATATGGATGATTTAAAAAGTTTAAAGCAAAAAATCTTTATTGAGCAAGATGAAAATGAAAAAATGAAATTGCTTGAAAGATTTTTGAAAATAAAGAAAGAAGTGGAAAAAAATGAAGGAAATAAAAACATTTAAAGAACGTGAAGAAGAATTAATTAAAGAAGGAGAAGAAAAAGGATACATAACTTATGAGCAACTTGCTGATAAGCTAAAAGGACTTGACATTGATAATGATTTACTTGATGAACTATATAATAAGTTATTGGAACATAATATTACTGTGGTATCAGGCGATGATGTTGCATCAAGTGGAGGCAATGTTTCTAAGGTTTTAGAGGAAGCTAAAGAAGAAGAAATTATTTTAGATGATGAAGAGATTACTAAGGATGTAAATATAAATGACCCTGTTAGGATGTATTTAAAAGAAATAGGACGTATTCCATTATTAACTCCGGATGAAGAACTTGCATTATCAGATAGAATTAATAATAACGATGAAGAAGCTAAAAGAATTTTAGCCGAAAGTAACCTTCGTCTTGTTGTATCAATAGCAAAAAGGTATGTTGGAAGAGGCTTATTATTTCTTGATTTAATTCAAGAAGGAAATATTGGTCTTATGAAAGCAGTTGATAAATTTGACTCTAATAGAGGATATAAATTTTCAACTTATGCTACATGGTGGATAAGACAAGCCATAACAAGAGCTTTAGCCGATCAAGCTAGAACTATTCGTGTGCCAGTTCATATGGTTGAAACAATAAATAAAATGGTACGTGTACAAAGACAACTTACTCTAGAACTTAATCGTGAACCAAGTGAAGAAGAACTTGCTAAAAAAATGAATATAAGTATTGATAAAGTAAGAGAGGTAATAAAGATTTCTCAAGATCCAGTTTCATTAGAAACTCCAATAGGTGAAGAAGATGACTCTCATTTAGGAGATTTTATTAAAGATGAAAGTTCTCTTTCTCCAGAAGAATATACTGAAAATGAGATTTTAAAAGAAGAAATTAATGAAGTTCTTGAAAGCCTTCAAGCAAGAGAACAAGAAGTATTAAGATTAAGATTTGGGTTAAAGGATGGTACATGTCATACTCTTGAAGAAGTAGGAAAGAAATTTAATGTTACAAGAGAAAGAATAAGACAAATTGAAGCCAAAGCTTTGAGAAAATTACGTCATCCATCTAGAGCTAAAAAATTAAAAGATTTTATGGAGGATTAATGGTTAGTCCTATTAGTCCTAGACTTTTAGAGATTGCAAAACTAGTTCCAAGAGATTCAATTGTATTAGATATTGGAACGGATCATGCATATCTGCCAATTTATTTAAGCTTAAATAGCATTTGTAAAAATATAATTGCAAGTGATGTAAGTAAAAATGCCTTAGAAAGTGGTAGAAAAAATTTAGAAAAATATCGTGTAAAAAATGTAAAATTAGTTTTAAGCGATGGACTAGAAAATATAACTGATACGTATGATGTAATTACTATATCAGGTATGGGAACAAATACAATTTTAAAAATATTAAATAAAAATAATCTTCCTAGAAATATTATAATTAGTTCAAATAATGATTTACATTTACTAAGAAAAAGTATGAATGAAAAAGGCTATTTCATAAAAAAAGAGGTAGCCATAAAAGATGCTGGTAAGTATTACGATATTATTTTATACGAAAAAGGTAATGAAAAATTATCCTCTTATCAATTACTTTATGGTAAAAGCAAAAATAAAGATTATTATAGGTATTTATTATCTAAAGAAAAATATATTTTTTCCAAATCAAAAAAATTTGTTCATTTAAGAAATATAATTTATTTATTTTTTAAAATTATTTAAAAAATGTTGGATTATTCGCACTACTATAATTATTTATAGTAGTTTTTTTTACACTTGTATTTTCTTTTCTTTTCACAGTCTTAACCTTATTATTTTGAAAATATTTCATTATTTTTTTCGAAGAGCCTAAAAGAGGTTTAACATTTTCATATAAAGGAATTGCTTCGTTTGCAATACTAATTGTTTTAGAAAGACCAGATAATATTTTTGTAAGAGTTAAACCAGTACTAACAACATTTGAAAACATAATTAATTCACCTATTAAATTATATGTAAAAAAATTAATGTAGTACTAGAATATGAAAATATTTTATGATATACTTTTTTATAGTAGGAGTGCTAGAAAGTGGAAGAGAAGAAGAAAAATAATATATTACTCGATTTTATTACTGCTTGGGTATATCTACCAGTTTATTCTTTAAAAGGCATAAAGTTTCTTTTAATTGATATTTGGATACTTCTTTTTAACTACATTTCATGGCAAGCAGAAAAAGCCTTTAATGGTGCAGTAAAAAAGGATACAGCCTCAAGAGAAGAAAATGAGTTAATGTATCAAAAAACTAAAGGAAAAAAGAAAAAGAAAGAACATATTTATAAATATAGTAAACGAGTACTTTCAAAGTACGAAAAAATGAAGGTAGTTTTGGAAAATGATCTTCGAACTTCAGGAGCAACGCGTAGTAAAACTCCTAACGTATATGAGTTTATTGTTAGAAATGTTAAAGGAAATAATCAAATTTTTACTGGAAAAATGACTGGTTATTCAAAACTAGATATTAATTCATTTTTACTTAATGAAGGCTATGAAGTTTATTCTATAAAAACATCTAAATTATTAAATTTTATGAGTGGAAGTTCGGATTCTATTTTTTCAACAGGAATGTCTACAAAAGATTTGATTTTCTTTCTAACTCAATTATCTACATATTTAAAGGCTGGTATTACGTTAAATGAAGGTATGAAAATTCTTACTACTCAAACCAAAAATAAAAATAGACAAAGAACATATAAATCAATTTGCTATGAGCTTGCTTTGGGTGAGACATTTTCAAATGCTTTAGCACAGCAAGGTACTCTTTTTCCACCACTACTTATTAATATGATAAAGGCTGCGGAAGCAACTGGAACACTTCAGGAAACTTTAGAGGATATGGGAAATTATTATACTGAGGTTAATAATACACATAAAGAGATGATTAGTGCTTTGACTTATCCAGTTATTGTTACGTTCTTTTCTATATGTGTTGTAACATTTATAATTATTTATGTTGTTCCTCAATTTACTAAAATTTATGCCCAACAAGATGTTCAAGTTACAGGGATGACTTTATTTCTAGTTAATTTAAGTAACTTTTTGTCAAAAAATCTAATTACTGTAATATTACTTTTTGTTCTAACATGCATTATTGTATATGTTGCATATAAAAAAATTAAAGCATTTAGAACTGCTGTGCAAATTGCCTCAATGAAAATCCCAGTATTTAAAAATGTAATTATATATAACGAAATATCTATATTTGCTAAAACATTTGCATCACTTTTGAGAAATAATGTTTATATTACTGAAAGTATGGATATTTTAAGTAAAATTACTAATAACGAAGTTTATAAAGCAATTATGTTCAAAACTATTGATAATATAGTTCAAGGAGAAAAAATTTCAGAGGCATTTATGGATCACTGGGCTGTTCCTGATGTTGCTTACTACATGATTGTAACTGGCGAATCTACAGGCCAACTTGCAGATATGATGCAAAAGGTTAGTGATTATTACCAAGTAATGCATAAAAATATTGTTAATCAATTAAAAAGCTTAATTGAACCAATTATGATTGTATTTTTAGCAGTAATGGTAGGTGCTATTTTGCTTGCTGTTATTGTACCAATGTTTACACTATATAATAGTATTTTATAGGAGGGTTATGGCAGTATTAATGTTTATTATTGGAGCATGTTTAGGATCTTTTCTCTTAGTAGTTGGGAAAAGACTTCCTAAAAATGAAGATATAATTTTTTCTCGAAGTAGATGTGATAATTGTCACCATATACTTGCTTGGCATGATCTAGTGCCAATTTTTTCTTATGTTTTATTAAAAGGCAAATGCAAATATTGTCACACTAAAATAAATCCCATTAATTTACTCGTAGAATTTTCTTTGGGACTTATGTTTTTAGTTGGTTATTTATATTTTCCTTCATCATATATGCTTTATGGATATTTAATATTATCATGCCTTATGATGGTTATATTTATATCAGATTTTTCTTATTATATCATTTTAGATTCACCCCTTATAATATCAATAATCCTTTTTGCAATTATAAAATTTATTTATTTTGGCGTAAAAGAGGTTCTATTTTCATTAGTAAGTGGTTTTATTCTTTTTGGAGTAATGTATTTGATTAAATTTATAGGTGACAAAATTTTTAAAAAAGAGAGCCTTGGTGGGGGAGATATAAAACTTTCTTTTGTAATAGGCTTTGTAATAGGCTTTAGACTTTCATTACTTTCTTTGATATTATCGTCATTTTTAGCTTTACCATATAGTGTTGCTTCGTTAAAATTACAAAAAAATAATGAAGTACCATTTGGACCGTTTTTGGTATCTTCATTATTTATTGTTTTCCTTTTTCAAGATAAATTTATGAATATAATAAATTTATTTTAACTTACAATATAAGCAAGGATTGAAGCAGCTACTGAAGCAAGCATTAATATAATAAATACCCATGCTGCTGTTTTTCTTGATTTCTTTTTCATATCACATTTTCCTTTTCTATATTTAATCTACCATATTATCTATCATTTTTCAATGGTAGATTTTTTTATTATAGTTATATATTTTTAAAATTCTCTATAATTTTTTCAGCACTATTTGCATTTGACATAACAAGAATTATAACATTTCCATTTGCTTCTACAATAGTTTTTTCGGCTTCAACACATACCCATCTACGAGGATCTATATTTTCTTCAATTTGCTTTATGGCATTTTGTACATTTTCATTATTATCAAGTCTAATAATAACTACAAGATGTGCTACAGAACTTATTTTTGGTTCTGAGGCAATCGCCTGTTTATATTTTAAATTAGCATTACCAAGATAATAATTAAAATTATTGTCATTAATTATAATTGTATCAGTGTCAGGAATGTCTTTTTTAACACCTTTGTAAGAAGTGTTTAAAATACTTTTTAAACTCATATTGTTTATATCTTTTTTGTTATTACAGCCTCCTAAAATAATAACTATTACCATTAAAAAAATAATAAAATTTAATCTTTTTTTCTGCATTTTAATATCACAACCTTATAATTATTATAACCTAGAATTAATTAAAATAAAATAGTTTATTTTATAATCAAAATATGGTAAACTTATCTTAGTTATAGGATGGTAGTTTTATGAAGAAGTTTTTTAGGGTTTTTGGTAAATGTATGGCCTTTGTTGGCGTTTTTATATTAATGCTTGTTATTACACTTTATAGTTGCTTATTACTTATTTGTTATGGGCCATCAAAGTCTGCGAGAAATATTTTTACAACTACATTTCTTGAAACAGGTGCTTTAAAATTTGTGGTTCATTTGGTATTACCTAGTAAAACAATTAATGAAATAGTAAAAAGTAATTCTTTAAAAGATATGGACAGTAATGTTGATTCAACTTTAATTAATACTAATAGTGAAAAAACTGATGACATAGTTATCGAAGAAGTGAATGGAAGTAATTTTCATGGTACTATGATGATTATATCTAATCCAAAAAGGGTTAAAGTTGCAACAACAGCACCTTTTTCTGAATATGGTAAAACACTTGATGCAATTGTAAAAGAAAATGATGCTGTAGGTGGAGTAAATGGTGGTATTTATTTATCCACGGGAAATAAGGGTGGATATCCTATGGGCGTTGTTGTGTCTGACGGTAAAATCGTTTGGAATAGTCCAAATGGTGTAGGATTTCATTTAATTGGTTTTGATGAGAATAATATATTAAAAATCTTATCTTTGCAAGGCCTAAGTAAAGAGGGAGTAGAAAGACTTGTTCAGGAAGAAAAAATTAGAGATGCAGTTACTTTTCAAGAAGAAGCAAGCGATGCAAATAACCATTTTGTTAAATTAATAATTAATGGTGAAAAAAGAGAAAGCAATGGTCTTGGTAGTGGAGCAAATCCTAGGACTGCAATTGGACAAAAAGCTGATGGAACAGTACTTTTACTTGTAACTGATGGAAGAGGAGCTTCAGGGCATTTAGGGGCAACTGCCGCAGATTTAATTGAGGTAATGGAAAAATATGGTGCAGTTAATGCAGCAAATTTAGATGGTGGTTCATCTTCGACAATGTATTATAATGATAAATATTTAATGACTTCAGTTACTCTTTATTATTCAAATTCATCTTGGCGTTTACCTGAAGCATTTATAATTACTAAGTAGGTGTAAAATGAAAAAAAGAAGAAAAAAATTAAGTGGCTTTAAAAAATCTTTATTAATATTTACTTTATTACTATTAATTTTAAGCGAGGGAGCACTTATATATGTATCAACTTGTCTTAAACAATATGAAAGAGGAAATATTGATGGCTATATGTCTACTTTAATAAAAAATATGAAAAAAGAAGCCAATAAAGGAAACATAAAAAAATATTTAACTTATAATGATATAACAAATAATTACGAAAAAAATGCTTCTTTTGAGGAAGGCTATAAAGAAATATTTAACTCTTCGAAAATATCTTATAAAGAAAGTAAGGAAGATAGTAATGTATATGAACTTTATGCTGATGATAGTTTAATTGCAAGTATTACGCTTACAAAAACTCCAGTGCATAAGCTTGGACTATTAACATTTGAAAAATATGATATTAATAAAATTGAAACATACAGTAAAAATGGACTATATAATTTAGATATATATGTAAATAACACTTATGATTTATATATAAATGATATTTTAGTTAAAGAAGAAGATTTAGTTTCTAAAGAAGAAATCAAAGAGTATAGTGAAGTCTATGATAAAGTATCATTACCATACGAAAATCATTACAAGATTACAAATTTAACAAAAAAACCTAAAATTGAAGTAAAAAACAATAAAGCTTTGGTAGATGTAATTAATGAAAATGGTTCATATTATGCAACTGATTATTTTACCACTGATAGCAAAGATGAAGCATATAGTAAATTAGCAAATAAAGATTTTGATCCATTAGAATTTGCTAAAAATTGGTCACTATTTTTGACTGCTGATTTAGATGGCGAAAAATGGGGACTTTATAAACTTACTCCGAATTTAATTGAAGGAACAGCGATTTATAAAAGAGCTTATAGTTGGGCTACAAATGTAGATATTACATTTACATCACTTCATAGTTTAGATACTGATACATTTACTAATATTAAAGTTGGTAATTATACTGTTTATAGTGATATAGCTTTTGCTGTTGATATTTATTTAGAAAAAAATATGACACTTGTTAATGGTGAAAAAAGAAAAGATATTTTAAATGATAGATTTTATTTTGTATATTATGATGGTGCATATCGATTAATATCTATGAAATCTAAGGGGGATAAATAATGGAAGATATATTTGTTGTAGTGCCAACACTTAATCCAAATATTGAAATATTTAATGAATTTTTAGAAAAACTTTCAAAACTTACATCTAACATTTTAGTTTATGATGATGGATGTAGAAAAGAATATGATTCATTTTTTAAAGATTTAGAAAAGAAAAAGATAACTGTTCTTCATCACTATGTTAATTTAGGAAAAGGCAGAGCTATGAAGGATGCCTTTAATTATCTACTTTTGAAGTATCCTAAACTAAAGGGCGTAGTTACCGCAGATAGTGATGGGCAACATAGCGTTGATGACATAAAAAAAGTGGCAGAAAAAGTGCTTGCTCATCCTGATAGTCTAGTCCTTGGTTGTAGGGACTTTGATAAAGAAGGTGTTCCTTCCAGAAATAAATTCGGTAATAAAATTACCCGCAGCGTTTTTAAAACCTTCGTAGGTCTTTCTATTACAGACACTCAAACTGGTTTAAGAGGCTATCCTAAAAAAGTTATGTGTGAATTTATGAATGTAAAGGGAGATAGATTTGAGTATGAAACAAATATGCTAATTGAGTCTGCTCAAAAAAATATTTCTATTATTGAAGTTCCAATTGAAACAATATACTTAGAAAATAGTAATAGTGAAAGTCATTTTAATCCAGTTAAAGACTCTATTGAAATATATCGTTTATTTATTAAATTTATTTTTGCAGGTCTTTCGTCATTTATTGTAGATATATTCTTATTTTGGTTATTTTCTTTATTTATACCAGGTAAAAATTCAATACTTTTTTCTACAATATGTGCAAGAGTTTTATCAAGTTCATATAACTTTTTAGTTAATGCAAAAATTGTATTTAAAAATCAGAATAAAACTTCATTTATTAAATATGCATTATTATGCATAATTCAAATGTTCATATCAGGCTTAACAGTTGAGTATTTATCATTTGTTTTTGGTGGAGCAAGTGTAATAGCTTTAAAACTTTTAGTTGATATTATATTATTTGTAATAAATTTTATAGTTCAAAGAAAATTTATTTTTATAGGAGAAAAAAATGAAAAATAAAAAATATTATATTCCGTTTACATTTTTGGTGCTTTTTATAATAAATTCTGTTTTAGTCGTTAATAATAAGTTTTTAAAAATTGATGAGAGTATTCATAATTTTATAATTAGATATTCATCTGAAATTACTACGAAAGTTATGAAAACTTTTACATTTTTAGGAAGTACACCATTTATAATTGGCTTATGCATTTTACTTTTTGTTTTATTTATTATATTTAAGAAAAAAAGTACTGCTTATAAATGTGCTGGAGTGCTTATTATATCTACGCTAATAAATAATGTTGTTAAAGTAATAATAAGAAGACCTCGTCCAGAGTATATCACGGTAGTTGAAAAGACTTTTTCTTATCCAAGTGGTCATACAATGGCAAGTACAACACTATATGGCTTTTTAATTTATTACATTTGGCATGAAAACTTTGATAAAAATTATAAAATCTTATTTACAATAATTTTATCTATTATTCCTGTTTTAGTAGGTATATCTCGCATATATCTTGGAGCTCATTATTTTAGTGATGTAATTGGTGGTGCATTTTTATCAATTGCAATTTTAACAAGTATAGATTTATTAACTTATAAAAAAACTTCGAAATAACGAAGTTTTTTATTTGTTTTTATATATTATTTTATATATTTATGTTAGTATTATTGTAGGTGATAGTAGTGAGATTAATAGTAGAAAATTTGACAAAATATTATGGAAATAATTTAGTTTTAGATAATGTGTCTTTTACTTTTGAAAGTGGCAAAATATATGGACTTTTAGGGCGAAATGGAAGTGGTAAAACTACATTTTTTAATTGCCTAGATGGTTTAATTAACTATAACAAAGGCAAATTTTATATTGATGATGACCCTATTAATTCAAATGATATAGGTTTTGTGTTAACAAGCCCAATGCTTCCTGAATTTTTAACTGGCTATGAATTTATTAAAACTTATATGGAAATAAATAAGATCGAGGAAAAAGATAAAATAAATGAATACTTTGATATGGTCTCTCTTAAAAAAGAGGATCAAGATAAACTAATTAAAGATTATTCTTCGGGTATGAAAAATAAAATTCAAATTTTAATGTGTATAATTTCAAAACCTAAAATTATTTTATTAGATGAACCATTAACCTCAATAGATGTTGTAGTTGCTAAGGAAATAAAAGACATATTTAAAACTTTAAAAAATGATCATATTATCATATTCTCAACACATATCTTAGAGCTTGCTACGAGTATGTGTGACGAGATTGTAATTATAAATAACAAAAAGCTAGAATTAATTGATTCAAAAATTGTTAAATCAAAATCTTTTGAAGATAAAATTGTGGAGATTTTAAAAAATGAAAAATGATATTAAACTTCATAATTTTATTCAAAAGTTAAATTTAAATATTAGTGTTAATCAGTTTATTTATTATTTATCTCATGCATTTATACTATCTCATTTTTTTAATGAAGATTTAGTAAGTGAATATGAAGCAAAAAGTGGAATTAATTTAGCTTTTTATTCACTATCATTTATTTTTAAAGTTTTAAAATATTTAGTGATTTGCGCCGTTTTTATTTTTTTATTTAAAGATACAAAAAATATGTTTATATTTTATTTTTTCTTATATGTAGTTATAGACTCTATTTTTAATAAAATTACAAAGTTTACAATAAAAGAATACAATTTATTAAGATTATTAAGATTTGACGCAAACAGGTATGGAAAGTATAAAATAAAATATGCTATATTTTCAAATATATTTTATCAACTTTTACCAATGCTTTTGATTTCTAAGTTTTTACATCTTAATATTTTAATTGTATTTATTACGTTTATAAGTGCTATTGGAATAAAATTAATTATTGAATATATATTTTTAGAAAGGATTAAAAATAATAATTACTACTTAAAAAATAAATATTTTTTAAAAATTATAGTTTTTGTATTATTAACATTTTTTACTGTAATAATGTATTTTTTAGATATTTATATTCCAAACAAACAAATGATATATCTAGGCTTTATAATTATTTTTGTTTCGGTGGTATTACTTAGAAAAGTGTTAAGTTTTAATTATGATAAATTATATAAAGCAAATTTGAATGAAGACTTTATAATTAAACAAAGAATGATTAATAATGTAACTAACCAAGAAAAAATAATGGTAAGATCAAATAAAGAAATATATGATATAAATCAAAAAGATGATAAAAATACTGGGTATAAATACTTATTTAGTATGTTTATAAAAAGAAATAGTAAAAACTATATTGGAAATCACAAAAAACTTTATATTATTACGTTTGTTATATGTTTAATTAGTCTGTTTTTACCAAAAATTTTAAATGAAACAAATATAATTGATTTAATTTTTAATTATAATTATATTTTATTTATAATAGTATATTATTTATGCCTATATTCAAATAGTTTTTTATATGTATGTTTTATGGATATAGATAGATTTTTAATTAATTACAATTTTTATCGTTCTCAGGCAAGTATTGAAGAAAATATGATGCTTAGATTAAAGTATACAGTAAAAAGAAACTTAGTTCCTTCGCTTGCATTTAGCATTATTATAATATTATTTTATTTAATGTATAATCCTACTGCGAACTTTTCAAAAGTATTGGTTTTATGTTTACTACCAATTATATTATCAATGTTTTATTCAATGTATTATTTATTTTGCTACTACATATTTCAACCTTATTCATTTGCGGGAACTGTAGTAAATAAATTTTCCAAAGCTTTTGATGGTGTTATTTGGATTATTACATATTTTTTATTTGATTATGAAGTTAGATTTAATTTATTATCTTTATCTATAACGACTATAATATTATTTATAATAAGCATTATTTTTTACTATATAATTGTTACAAAAGGGACAAAATCATTTAGAGTGAGGTAGTATGAAAGAAGAAAAAAGAAATTATTTAAAAGAATTTAGATGGGCTTCTGGGTTTTTATTGTTTTTTTGTGTATTTGGATCACTTTTTACTTTTGGTTCTCAACTACTTACTTATGCTTTAAGTTATCTAACGGATAATGAAAGTCTAACTTTATTTTTATCAGAATTGGGCCTATATGTAGGAACAGCTTATACATATTATGTAGGTTACAGAATATTTTTAAAAAAATGGAATAAAAAGATTGATATAAAAATTCAGAATACAAATATATTAAATCTTATTTTAGACATAACTATTTCAATAATTTTAATAAGATTTATTTGGATAGTTTGGCAATATGTTATGGATTTTCTGAATTATAATCCATTATCTTCGGATGGAAAACTTGGTATATTATCTTACTTGTATTTAGTTATTTTAGCACCAATATTCGAAGAAATTATTATAAGAGGTTATATTTTAAAAATACTTAAGAAATATGGTAAATACGTAAGTATAATTATATCTTCGATATTTTTTGGACTATTTCATGGAACATTTACTCAAGCTATTCCATGTATATTTATAGGTATTATTTTTGCAAATCTTGCAATAAAATATAAATCAATTTTACCTTCGATAATTGCTCATATTATTACAAATTTTATTTCGGTTTTAAATATAAGTAGCGATTCATTTTTACTTATAGCCAAAATAATTATAGTTACTTTATCTATAGTTATATTAATATATTTATTAATTATAAATTTTAAAAATGCAAATAAAATATTCAAAGAAATTAAAATAAGTTTTTCATTAAAACTTAAAAGTGCATCTTATATTATATTTACTATTTTAGAACTATTTAATATAATTATCGATGCTATAAATGGTATTTTTTATCCTTAGAATTTTATTCTAGCAATATAAAAATTTTGATGTTATACTTAATGTAAGGAGATGAAAAAATGAAAGTACCTTTTAAGGCAGGTAATATTTTAATACCAAAAAATGTTGATATGCATAAATGGAGCGTTGTAGCTTGTGATCAATATACATCAGAACCAAAATATTGGGAAGAAGTAGAAAGTATTGTTAAAGATGCACCATCAACACTTAGAATTACTCTTCCAGAAATATATTTAAATGATGAAAATGTTTCTGAAAGAATTAAAAAAATTAATTTAACTATGGAGGATTATCTTAAAGAAGATATATTTACCGAATTAAATGATTCAATGATATATCTTGAAAGAACTCAAAGTGATGGAAAAGTGCGTGAAGGTTTAATGGGAATTGTTGACCTTGAAGACTATTCTTATGAAAAAGGATCTCAAACATTAATTAGAGCTACTGAAAAAACTGTAATTGAAAGAATTCCACCGAGAATGAAAGTAAGAGAAAATGCTTTATTAGAGCTTCCACATATTATGATTCTAATAGATGATGAAAAGAAGAATATTATTGAAAGTTTAAAAAATAAGGTTACAGAAGAAGACGTAGTTTATGATTTTGACTTAATGCAAAATGGTGGACATATAAAAGGTTATAAACTTGGTAGTGATGCAATTAATGAGGTTATTTCTTCTTTAGAGGCTTTAGCAGATAAATCTTATTTTGAAAAGAAATATAATGTTTCTGATAAAGGAGTTTTATTATTTGCTATGGGTGATGGAAATCATTCACTTGCAACTGCAAAAGCATGTTATGAAAAATTAAAAGAAACTGAAGGCGATAAAGCCTTAGAAAGCCCTGCAAGATACGCTTTAGTAGAACTTGTAAATCTTCATAGTAGTGCTTTAGAATTCGAAGCAATTCATAGAGTTGTATTTGATACAGATGTAAATGATCTACTTGAAAATTTATATAAATATTATGACATAAATGAAAATGGTAATGGTCAAAAATTTACAATTGTTACATCTAATGAAGTAAAAGATTTATATATAACTAATCCAAAGTCTAATATTGCTGTTGGTTCAATTCAAATGTTCTTAGATGAATATTTAAGTAACCATAAAGGCTCAATAGATTATATTCATGGAGAAGATGTTACTAAAAAGCTTGGCTCTAAAGATGGCAATATTGGTATTATATTTGATGCTATGGCAAAAGAGGATTTATTTAAAACTGTAATTTTGGATGGTGCTCTTCCTAGAAAAACATTCAGTATGGGCCATAGTTATGATAAAAGATTTTATTTAGAAGCTAGAAAAATAAAATAAAAAAATTTTAAAATATGAGACATTTTAGTTTCATATTTTTTTTATGTATATTATAATAAATGTATAAGAGTAGGAAGGTAGTAAACTTTATGAAAAAAATGTATGATTGGAATTATAATGAGTTTTTTAAGGCAATTTTGGGCGTTATTATATACTCTATAGGTATTAACCTTTTTATTAGACCAATAGGACTTTTTAATGGCGGAATTTTAGGACTTTCACAACTTTTAAATTCCCTTTGCATAAAATTATTTTCCTTAGGCTCAACTTTTAACATCTCTGGTATTTTAAATTTACTTTTGAATATTCCTCTTTTGGTGCTTGCATATAAAAAAATTAATGATACATTTTTAAGAAGAACATTACTTTGTATAGCAGTTCAAACAATAGTACTATCATTTATTCCAATACCAAAAGAACCTATTGTTAAAGATTTTTTAACGTCAACACTTATCGGTAGTCTTCTTGCGGGAATTGGTAGTGGAATGATTTTTTCAACCGGAGGGTCATGTGGCGGAACAGACATTATTGGCGTAATAGCCTCACTTAATAGTAAAAATGCTGGAGTCGGAAAAATTTCTCTTTATATAAACTCAGTCATATACGTAATAAGTGGAATATTCTTTGGTATTAATACTATGATATACTCAATGTTATATTCAATTTTTGCTTCGTTTATTGTAGATAAAAATCACGAAAAAAATATATGTACAACCGCTATGATTTTTACAAAAAATGAACCAGATAACATTATTAAATACATAAAGAATACTTTAAAAAGAGATGCAACTTTTTGGAAAGGCAAAGGTGGTTATAAAAACTCTACTACTTATATTACGTACGTAGCTCTTTCAAAATATGAATTATCCATTTTAGAAAAAGATATTAGCAAGTATGATAGTTCTGCATTTATCATTATTAATGAAGGTGTTAATATAGATGGCAATTTTCAAAAAAAGATTTAACTTGCAAAAGTATTTATTTAAAACTAGTTAAATATATTTATTATAGGTGATTATATGTTTTATTATAAAAATCATACTAGAATTAGATATATTTTTTTATTTGTAATAATTATTTTAATTTTAGTTATTTTCAAAGTATTTTATACCGAAGTTATTTCTTACAAAAAACTTAAAAATTTATCTGATGACCTTTATTCAAGAAAACTGCCAATTAAAGCTGATAGGGGTAAAATAGTTGATAGAAATGGTAAAGTTTTGGCAGATAATATTACTACGACATCACTTGTTTTAGTTCCAAGACAAATTAAAGATAAAGAAAAAGTTGCAAAAAGACTTTCTGAGATATTATCCTCATCTTATGATGACATGCTTAAGCATGTAAGTAAAAATACTTCAATTGAAAGAGTACATCCTGAGGGAAGAAGACTTTCTTATGATTTAGCAAGTCAAATTGAAAAAGAAAATTTTGATGGAGTATATCTTCTTAAAGAAAGTAAAAGATATTATCCCTACGGCGATTTACTTTCACATACTTTAGGATATGTAGGAATTGATAATCAAGGTTTAAGTGGCATTGAACTTATGTATGATGAATATTTAAAAGGTGAAGATGGTTCAATAAAATATTTTTCTGATGGACGAGGAAATAGACTTAAAATGACAGAGGTTTATGAAAGTGCTACAGATGGAATAACAATAGGATTAACAATTGATTTAGAACTTCAGAAAGTCGTTGAAGGCGAACTTGATAATATTGTAAGTAAATACTCACCGGAACATGCCATGATTGTAGCTATGGACCCTCAAAGTGGAGAAATCTTAGCAATGGGGTCAAGGCCTTCATTTAATCCAAATAATTATAAAGATTATGATATAGAAACGATTAATCGAAATTTACCGATATGGATGACTTATGAACCAGGGTCTACTTTTAAAAAAATACCTACCATTTTGATATAAAAGAAAAATTATGATATATTAGTGCAGTAAGCTAAATAAAGTTCCAAAATATTAAAAACTTACATTGAGGATAAGTAAATTTACTTATTTTTTTATGTGTGCTATAATAAAAATGCAAGGGGAAATTTATGGAAAATATAACTAGGAAAGAGGCTATTAAAGAAGTCGAAGAAATTATGAGTAAAGGAGAAGTTCCTGTAGTTTCACTTGACTTATTTGATTCTTTGAAGGAAATTCAAATTAGTGAGAAAGTTGAAAATCAACTTTTATATACACTAGAATTATGCAGTGATTTTGCAAAGGAATTACAAAGATATAGTAAGGACTTTCAAGAAAAGTATTTATCTGCACTTAGAAAATCAGATATAATTGATAATCAAGCAATAGAAAAAGAAGACTCTTTTTTAATATCACTATATTATTCAATGAATTCTGATTTTGCTATTGATAAATTAATGCAAAACGTAGGAAGTCCTTTAGATAGAGCAAAATTTATTTCTTATCATGATTTACTAATTACTGGCTCTTCGAGTCAGAATAAAAAAGGTTTACGTGAGGATAACTTAAAATTTGTTGGTGAATACGTAACTAATCCAGAAACTTTGAAAACAGAAAGAAAAATTTGTTACTTTCCAATTGATTATCGAAATATTGATAGTGCTATTGAAGCATTTTTAGATTTTTATAATAAAAATATTCCAGAAAATGCGGAGCATATGAATATAATAAAACCAATTGTTGTTCATGGCCTTGTAGCAACACTTCAACTTTTTAAAGATGGCAATACTAGATATGGAAGACTTCTTCAGACTGTAGGTTTATGGGAGGCTTTAAATAAAGAACTAAATATAGACTTTGATTTGCCATTTGTATATGGTACAAGGCAGTACGCCTCTGTAAGAGGAGAATATAGAGCTCTTGTAAATAATTTGGCATGTAATGCTGATGCAAAGGCTTGGGAAGATTGGATTTTATTTAATTTTAGAAAACTTCAGGATTGTATTTTTTATAACGAATATAATATGCAAAAGCTTACATCACTTCTTCATGCTGAAAAAACTGACAAGCCAAAACTATAGACTTAAATAGTCTATTTTTTTATTTTGAAAATAAAATGTAATGATATGATAAATAATAAAAATTTTAAATTACAATTGCAGTTAATTATTAATGAGTATTTGTATGAAAAAAATGTTATTAATGAGGAAATATTTTTTAAAGTAAATGAAATTCTTTTAAATAATTTAAAAGGTATGGAGAGTATATAGTTATGAGCTTCGAAGAGATATCTAAAAGGATAATGCATGGAGAAAAACTATATGATTTACCACTTAGGGTATGCTATTATGTAAGGGTTTCTACAGATTCTGAT
Organism: uncultured Bacilli bacterium; assembly: GCA_934096705.1. GTDB lineage: Bacteria > Bacillota_I > Bacilli_A > RF39 > UBA660 > UBA6448. The sequence goes on along the minus strand of CAKOMR010000004.1, from coordinate 77,707 downwards.
GAACAACTAAATTCTTTAGATAGTCAGCTTAATTATTATAAAAATTATATTATAAGTAATAAAAACTGGAAATATGTCGAAGGGTATATTGAAAAAGGTGCTTCTGCAGTTACAATAAATAAAAGAGAAAGTTTTAAAAAAATGATAATTGATGCTAAAAAAAATAAATTTGATTTAATTATTACTAAAGAAGTGTCTAGATTTGCTCGTGATCTCGAGGATAGTATTCATTATATAAGACTTTTAAAAAATGCAAATGTGGGAATATATTTTGAAAATCAAAATTTAAACACATTTGATTCAAATTCAGAGTTAATTTTAAATATAATGTTTAATCTGGCCCAGGATGAATCTAAAAAATTATCAAGTCGTATTAAGTTTGGACATAGACAGGCAATTGCAAAAGGACATGTTTTGGGTTCCTCGAATATAACTGGCTATACAAAATGTAATTGCAAATTAGTAATCGATAATAGTAAAGTTGGGTTTATAAATACAATTTTTAATTTATATTCTACGGGAAAGTATGGCCTATTATCACTTTCAAAAAAACTTGCAAGTTTGGGTTATAAAAATGCTAATGGAAATATATATGACAAAGATACATTGAAAAAAATTATTACTAATCCAAAATACAAAGGTTTTTATAGAGCGGGAACATATGAAGTTATTGATTATCGTACTAAAAAAAGAAAGAAAAATGAGATAAGTAATCAAATTATATATAAGTGCACTGATGGAAGCATACCTAAAATTGTTTCAGAAAGGTTATGGGATAAAGCAAATAACATTTTAGAAAGTAGGAGCCAAAAATATAAATCCTGTAATAATTATTCCGGCGGTTTAAAATATCCATTTTCTTCGAAAATCTGTTGTGATGCTCATCATACTTTTTTTCAAAGATCAAAAAGTAAAAAAAGTATTTCATGGAAATGTAGTAATTATATGAAATTTGGCCTTAAGGGCTGCAAAAGCCCAATTATTTTAGAAAAAGATTTATATAATATATTTAACAAAATATTTGAAAAACTATATAAAGATAATAATGTTTTTGAAAATGTATTTACGTTATATAATAATTTAAATAACACTAAAGAAATAAGTGATATAGAAAAAAAGTTAAATTTAATTGAAACAAAAAAAGACGTGATTTTAAATTTAACTGCAATAAATGAAATTTCTGAAGAAGAACTTTTAAATAGATTTAAAAAACTTAATGAAGAGAAATTTTTACTTGAAAGTAAAAAAAATATATTTTTAAATGAAATGAACTTTTCTAAAAAAAGCAATTTAAATAATCTTAAAAAAGTTTTAAATGGAGAATTAAAAGAAAATATACTTAATAATGTTATAAGCAAATTTTTAAATAAAATAAATGTTGTTAAAATTAATGATGATAGAAATAATTTATGTTTAAACATATATTTAGATTTAGATAATCAAAAAGAAATTTCATACATAACTAATCAAAAGTATATTTCTGTCAATAAAAAAACTAAATTTAATTATAGCGTTTTTATTTTATAACTAATATGGTAGGCATTTTTAAAATTATAACCCTTGCTTCTTCGATTGAAGAAAAGACAATTGATTTATTTAAAGATACTTTCGTGGATAGTGGCTCAATAAATGTAGATGGTGCAACGCTTCACTGTTGGAAACATGGTGGTCATGGTGTTCAAACATATCTTGAAGTAGTTGAAAATTCTTGCAATCCAGGATTTGTATCAATGGGCCAAAAACTTGGAACTTATAAACTCATGGAATATATTAATAAATTTGGTTTTGGTGAAAAAACTGGTATAGATTTAAATGGAGAAGGTAAAGGAATTTTATTTAATGTGAATAAAATGGGCCCAGTGGAAACCGCGACTACAGCATTTGGTCAAGGAATAAGTGTTACGCCTTTGCAACAAATTACAGCGGTTAGTGCCGTAATTAATGGTGGAAATCTATACACTCCATATATTGTAAAAAGTATGATAAACTCTCAAAATGGAGCATTACTTGATTATAATGAGAAAACTTTGAAAAGAAAAGTTATTAGTGAAGAAACCTCAGGACTTGTAAAATTTACTTTAGAAAGTGTTGTAGCAAATGGAACAGGAAGAAATGCCTATATTGAAAATTATCGTGTAGGAGGAAAAACTGGTACTGCTCAAAAAGTTATTGATGGACATTACTCAAGTTCTAGCTACATACTATCATTTATTGGTTTTATGCCTGCGGACAATCCTAAAATAATTGTTTACGTGGCAATTGATGGAGCAAAAAATGTAACTCAGTATGGTGGAACTGCATCAGCTCCAGTTGCTAAAAGTATTATGACATCCGCAATTGATATTTTAGATATTAAACCTTCGAAAGATGGCATGCCTAAAGAATATAATTATTTGGATAGCAAATATGTATATGTTCCAGATGTTGTAGGTAAAAGTTTAGAGGAAGCAAAAAAATTACTTAAGGGATTTAAACTTGAATTTTCTGGATCAGGCACAAACGTGTCCTATCAAACTCCTTCGGGTGGGACTTATGTAAAAGAAGGTAATTCTGTAGTACTTTTATTAAAATAAGGAGGCTTAAATGTTAACGCTTACTAAATCGATTTTATGTATAATGTTAGGATTTATAGTTTCAATAATACTGGGAATTTTAATTGTACCATTTTTTAAAAAAATGCATTTTGGTCAAAAAGTATCCAGGTTATTAAATGAAAGACACCTAAAAAAAGAGGGCACTCCGACAATGGGTGGAGTAATATTTATTTGTAGCACACTTTTTATTTTGCTTTGCTTATTTTTAAATAAAAACATATATTTTTCCTATAACTTTTTAATAATAATATTAGTATTTTTATCTTATGCATTTTTAGGATTTATTGATGATTATTTAAAAATTAAAAAAAAGAATAATGGTGGACTTTCTATATTAATTAAATTTTTTCTACAAATAATTATTGCTTTAGTTTTTTTTTCTTTATTTTTAATAAGTGGCAATAATACAGTAGTAGATTTTTACTTATTTTCGTTAGACTTAAAATCCTTATATGGTTTTTTAATATTATTTATGCTTGTGGGGTCATCAAATGCAGTAAATATTACTGATGGTCTTGATGGTCTTGCTGCTGGGCTTTCTGCAATTGCCTTTTTATCTTATGGGATTATTGCTTGGAATAGTCCGTATATTATTGGTTACGAAGAAATTGCTATTTTTTCATTTGTTTTAGTAGGCGCGCTTTTAGGTTTTTTAACATTTAATTTTTATCCAGCCAAAATATTTATGGGTGATTTAGGTTCCTTGTCACTTGGCGCAACTTTAGCAGCAATAGCAATTATTTTAAAAAGTGAAATGTCTTTAGTTATAATTGGTTTTGTATTTATAATTGAAACTATATCAAGTTTTTTACAAATTATTTCAATTAGATATTTTCATAAAAAAATATTTTTAAAAAGTCCTCTTCATCATCATTTTGAAATGCTCTCTTATAAAGAAACTGATATAATTAAAATATTTTATTGCGTTGGTTTATTTATATCAATGATAGCACTTGTTTATTTAGTATTAAGATAAAAAAGTATTTACTTTTAAATTTATTTTTGTTAATATGTATTTAGAAGATGAATTACTAAGGATGGAAGTTATAGGGATAGCTTCTATTTTTTGTGGAGGAGAATAAATGTTAGAATTAAAAAATATTTCAAAAACTTATGAATCTAAAGATTTAACTCAAGTTGCTTTAAAAAATGTTAATATTTCATTTAGAAAAAGTGAGTTTGTGTCAATTTTAGGTCCATCAGGTAGTGGTAAGACAACTCTTTTAAATATTATTGGTGGTCTTGATAAGTATACATCAGGTGATTTATTAATAAATAATATCAGTACTAAAAAATATAAAGATAAAGATTGGGATACTTATAGAAATCATAAAATTGGTTTCATATTTCAAAGTTACAATTTGATATCTCATCAAACTATACTTGCAAATGTAGAACTTGCTTTGACTTTGAGTGGTATAAGTAAAAAAGAAAGAAGAAAAAGAAGTATTAAAGCACTTACTGAGGTTGGCCTTGAAAAGCATATGAAAAAAAAGCCAAATATGCTTTCTGGCGGACAAATGCAAAGAGTTGCTATAGCGAGGGCTCTTGTAAATAATCCTGACATCGTTTTAGCAGATGAACCTACGGGTGCACTTGATTCAAAAACATCCACTCAGATTATGGATATTTTAAAAAGTGTTGCTAAAGATCGACTAGTTATAATGGTTACTCACAATAAAGAACTTGCAGAAAAGTATAGTAGTAGAATAATTAGCATAAAAGATGGAAATATCGAAAATGATACAAATCCATACGATTTAAAAACTAATGATGAAAAACTTTTAAAAAAACCTAAAAATAATAAGTCAATGACGTTTTTTACAGCTCTATCTTTATCACTTAATAATTTAATGACTAAAAAGGCAAGAACATTTTTAACTTCTTTTGCAGGTTCTATAGGTATAATTGGAATAGCTTTAATATTATCTTTATCTGCGGGTGCCACAAACTATATTAATAGAACAGAAAAAGAAACTTTGTCTTCTTATCCAATTATGATTGAGGCAAACTCCATTAATTATTCACAAATGCTTAATAATAGTAAGAAACGTGATGATGAAAAAGTTAAATGCACAAATAATAGTGTATGTACTTTGGATGACGTGAGCATTAATCCTTATTTACAACTTTCAAATTTAGAAGTAACAAATAATTTAAAAGTATTTAAAAATGCTTTAGAAGAAAATTATGAAAATATTAATGATTATGTCATGGATATAAAATATAATTATGATTTAGATTTACAAATTTATAATGCCAAAAATAACGAAAAGATTAGTAATTATGGACTTTTTGTAGAATCAATGCAAAACATGTATAATGCGAGCTCTAGTAGCAGTATGAGCAATTTTGATACCACTTTTAAAGAACTTTTAAGTGATTCAGATCTTTTGAAAAGTCAATATGATTTAGTTTATGGAAAATATCCAGAGCAATATAATGAGCTTGTTTTAGTAACTGATAAAGATGGCAAAATACCACTTTCTTTGATATATACTCTTGGTATTAAAGATAAAAAAGAGTTAAATGAACTTTTAAAAGAAAATAAAAATATAGTATCTGAAAATTATACTTATGATAGTTTTTTATCACTTGATTTAAAACTTGTTAAAAACTATGATCTTTATCAAAAAGAAGGAAGCTTATGGATTAATAAGTCTTATGATGCAAAATATTTAGATAAGGTTGTATCTTCTTCAGAAAATATTAAAATTGTAGGTATTTTAAAAGTTAAATCAGATGCTATAAATGCTCAAAGTGGTTTTATTGGATATACAAAGGATCTTAGCAATTATTTAATTAAAGAAAATAATAATTCTAAAATTGCTAAAGAACAAAAAGAAAGTAAGAATAAAAGCATATTATCTGGTCAAATTTTTGATGATAAAAATACTTATGAAGATACTTTAAAAATTATTGGCGCCAGCGATTTGACTTCTCCGAGCTCAATAAGTATATATCCTAAAAATTTTGATGATAAAGAAAAAATTACTGAAATAATAAAAAAATATAATGATAGTGTAGAAAAAGAAAATCAAATTAATTACACTGATTATGTAAAAATACTTATGAGTGGTATAACTACGATTATTGATGTTATAACATATATTTTGATTGCTTTTGTTGCTATAAGTTTAGTGGTTTCAAGCATTATGATTGCAATAATTACTTATATAAGTGTATTGGAAAGAACAAAAGAAATAGGTATTTTAAGAGCAATAGGTGCAAGTAAAAAAGATATTTCTAGAGTATTTAATGCAGAAACTATTATCGAAGGATTTATGTCGGGAACATTTGGCATACTTGTGACTCTTTTGTTAAATAAAGTAGTAGATAAAATTGTTTATTCTTTGGCAAATGTAAAAAATATAACTCATTTAACAGTACAAAATGCTTTAATATTAATAGCCATAAGTGTTATTTTAACGTTTATAGCAGGTTTAATACCTTCGAAGATTGCTAGTAAAAAAGATCCTGTTGTATCACTACGTAGTGAATAAAAATTTTGAAATATAATAGAATTATATTAATGAAAAAGGAAAGTAAAATATTATTTTTAGTAGTTTCAGTAATGGCTATTTATGGAATAATTATGATATATTCTGCGAGTAGTATATGGGCTGAATACAAATTTAATGATGCTTTTCATTTTGCAAAATATCAGCTTATATTTTTTTTAGTAAGTATTATTTGTATGAATATAGTATCAAAAATAGATTATAGAGCTTATAAAAAACATGCCAATAAGATTTTATTTATGTGTGCTATTTTACTTTTACTTGTTTTAATACCTGGAGTGGGAACACTTAGAAACGGTTCAAGAAGTTGGTTTAAAATAGGACCTTTCGGACTTCAACCAAGTGAACTGGCAAAAATAGGTTTAATTATTTTTACCTCAAAATATTTAGAAAAAAATAATAGTGAAATTAATAGCGTTTATAAAGGCGTTTTGCCACTTCTTTCAGTTATATTTATGTTTTTTGGACTTATTATGCTTGAACCAGATTTTGGTTCAGGTATGGTAATTGTTATGTCCCTTATGATTATTTTATTTGTTTCGGGAGTTAAACTTTCCTTTTTTGGTATTTTATTTATGTTAGGATTAATTGGAATAACTGGCCTTATAATAATTGCTCCTTATAGACTCAAAAGGATAATATCATTTTTAAATCCATGGAGTGATCCTTTAGGCAGTGGATATCAAATAATTCAATCATTATATGCAATTGGCCCCGGAGGTTTATTAGGTCTTGGATTTGGCAACTCAGTTCAAAAACAGTTTTACTTACCTGAACCTCAAACAGATTTTATTTTTGCGATTATTTCCGAAGAATTCGGTATATTCGGAGTTATATCAGTCACATTTTTATTTGCTATAATGTTTTATTTAATTATGAAAATATCTATAAAATGCAATAATTTATTTGGTAAATACTTATCATTTGGGCTGGGAATGCAAATAATGCTTCAGGCACTATTAAATTTATGTGTTGTTGTGGGTTTAATTCCTGTAACAGGTGTAACACTTCCATTTTTTTCTTATGGTGGTTCATCACTTCTTGTTAGCATGATTTCCATAGGAATTATTCTAAGTATTAGTAATAACAATAAATTATAATGTGAAATATATATTGACAATTTTTTCATTTTTTGACAAAAACTAGTAAATATGCTAGACTATCACTTAATTAAATTTGTTATATGTTTTAAGGGGGAAACTATGACTGGATTAATTAGGTTTGTACCGAAAGATGAATTTACTTTTAATACTTATAATTTTGAAATTGGTATACATTATTTTGATTATGAAATTTCAATTTCTACTGATAAACCAACTATGAATTTGGATTTTGCCAATACTGATTTAAATGGTAGTATTAAAGATCTGATTGAAACTTGCGACGATGAAGATATTATTTTGTTTTATGAAAGCTGTTTAGGCCAAGAAGAAGCTTTATTAAAAAATGCCTCTTATGTCTCTTTTGACTTTGATATTGAAACATCTGCAACTTTATATAAAGCAAATCCAATTTTAAAGGGAAAGAAAATTTTATTTAAAGATACATTTGATTTAAGTGTTGAAACGGTTAAAAAAATAGAAATATTATTTTCTGATAATACTAATAATATTTTCTTTGATGTTCAAGGTAATACACAACTAATTACTTTTGAAGAGTATAAAAGGACAGTAGAGGCTATTAACTTAATGGTTTCTGATGTAGAAAAATTTAATTATTCACCATTAGAAAAAATTATGTATGTTTATGATTTAGTTAGAAAAAAGGTTTATACGCGTGAAGAAAGTAATGAATCACTTAGCACATCAAGAGATCTTTCAGCAGTGTTACTCGGAGATAAAATCGTTTGTTTAGGATATGCTAGGTTATTTAGAACTTTATTAGAAAAATTAGGTATTAATAGTAAAGAGATTATTTTATTAAATAAAGATGAAGCCACAGGGCATGCAAGAAACGAAATATATATAAAAGATGAAAAATATGGTATTGATGGAGTATATTATTTTGATCCAACTTGGGATAGCAAGAAAAGCTGTAAAGATAAATCGTATTTATCATCATATAGATTTTTTGCAATGACTAGACTACAAATGGATGCATTAGATGAAGAAAAATATTTAGTTCAAAACTGCCCATATTTTTCTAGCGATATAGCCCAAAAATTTGAAGAAGAAGTTAAAGAACGTGGCCTTGCAGGAATTTCTAAAAAATTATCTAGAGTGATAAACTATATGTCTTATACTATTTATGATAAACAGCTTTTATATAATCCTATGCTTTTAGAAATACTACCAAAATCTATGATTCCAAGTCCAGAAACTGTTCAAAGAAAACTTTCTTCATTAATGAAAAAGTTTAATACTCCAATAAAAGCTCCAACTTTTTTAGAGGCGCTTTATAACGTTCGTAAAAATGAATATTACATTGCACCCGAAGATTATCCTTTAAATATAAATGAAATATTTAAAATTATTCAAATATCTAAATGGGATTTTTCAAACAATGATTTTGATAAAATGCTTATGGAACTTTTAACAAAGCAAGAACAAGCAATGGTCAATGCCAAAAAATTACAAAAGTTTTCTAATGAAACAGATCTTGAAAAAAATATAGAACAAATAAGATTAACTAGAACATTAAGAAAAATTTTAGATAATAAAAAATTTCAGTAGTTTAAACTGAAATTTTTTTATAATTCAATATAATTATGTGAGCATGCCCTAATTAATCTATTCATTATTGCAATGCCAAGGCCCTCTTTTTTAACTCCCTCAATAACAATTAAATCATAGTTTGTCTTATCAACTTGTCTTAGAATATGAAATATATTATGTGAAATATCTTCAAGAGACGAACCCATATCCATAGAGTGTTTGAAGTTTTTTAAGTTTTCATATTTACAAACAACTAAAATATTTTTTTCTTTTTCAAGTTCTTGAGCTTTTTTTATAAATTTTTCATTGTCATCACTATATATTAAAATACATTCTTTTGATGGAGCATAGTGTTTATATTTCATCCCAGGAGATAAAACTTTTTCTCCAGGCTTTATGCTAGAAAAAATATTTTTATCAAGTTCAACTTCAAAACCATATTCTTTAAAGTTTTCAATTGTTATTTTACCTGGCCTTAAAATTTTTACTTTGTTATTGATAACTGTTATAACAGTTGATTCAAGTCCAATATCAGTATTTCCACCATCTATAATGCATGATACTTTATCACCAAGTTCTTTTTTTATATCTTCAATGTTTGTACCACTTGGTTTACCAGATATATTTGCTGAAGGTGCCGCAATTGGAACACCAGCATATTTGATTAATGTATTAGCAATTTTATTGCTAGGCATCCTAACTCCAACGGTATCAAGACCACCTGTAACTGCATCAGGTACGCATGGTTTTCTTTTTAAAATAATTGTTAATGGACCGGGGAAAAATATATCAATAAGCTTTTTTTGTGTGCCAGTTAAATCGCATGCTATATCGTCAATCATTTCTATATCTGAAATATGTAAAATCAAAGGATTATCTTGAGCACGACCTTTAGCTATAAAAATACTTTTAACAGCTTCTTCGTCAAGACCGTTAGCACCAATACCATAAACAGTTTCTGTAGGAAAAATTACTAATTTTCCTTCTTTTATATAGTTAGCCGCTTCCATCATTTCTTTAGAATCTATGTTTTCTTTCATATCTAAAATTTTGCTCATTTTTCTTCACCTTGGCATATTATATAATAATAAAAAAATAATATCAAGTTGCTTGAATAGAACATTATTTATATGTTAGAATAACTTTCCATAGGAGGAAATAATGCAGTTAAAAGAAAATGTGGTAATAGGTACTCACAATGGAATATTTCATAGCGATGAAGTAGTTGCTTGTGCTATTATAAAACTTATGGTAGAAAAACTTTATTCTTCACAAGATAAAGTTAAAATTATAAGGACAAGAGATTTAAATATTTTAAATTCTGAATGTGATTATGTAGTTGATGTAGGTGGGGGAAAATTTGATCACCATCAAAAAGGTGGAAACGGTCAAAGAATAGATGGTACGAAATATGCAAGTGCTGGTTTGGTATGGAAAGAATTTGGCTATGTTATTTTGTATTTTATGAAAACTCTTTCAATCGAGCAGATAAATGAAATTTTTAATTTGATAGATGAAAATGTTATTAAGAAAGTTGACATGGAAGATAATGGAGTATATACAAATGAACATATTTTTTCTTATATAAAAAATTTTTTACCAAATTGGGATGAAGAAAATCCAGATTATGATAATGCTTTTAATGAAGCTTTGAAAGTAACATCAACTGTACTTTCTTCAGTAATTAGTAAAAGTATAAGTGTGGTTCAAGGCAAAACTGAAATAAATAATCGTTTACACAGCACAGTTAATAGAATGGATAATATTTTGTTTTTACCATGCCAAACTATTGATTGGTTAGAGCCTACTATTACTTTTAATGAAGAAAATCCTAGCGAGGCAGTAGATTTTGTAGTATTTCCTTATCCAAATGGTGGATACGCTTTGCAGTGCGTTCCAAGATCACTTGCTGAAAAATTTTCTCAAAGAATTATTCTTCCATCATCTTGGGCTGGAGAAACAAAAAATTTGCCTGAAATAACAAATGTAAAAAGTGCTACATTTTGTCATCAAGCAAGATTTTTTGCAAGAGCAGATGATTTTGAAGATATAATTACTATGTGCAGACTAGCTACACTAGAAAACGAAAAATTTAGAAAAATTTAATCTAGATTTTTTTTTACATAAATGTAATAATAATTGTATGAAGATTTTAAGAAAAATAATTTTAGGTTTATTATCTATTTTTATAATATTTATTATGTATATAACTTTTTCTTATTGTTATCAAAAAATTATACTAAAGAAAGTTCCTTGTATATTTGGTTATACAAGTTTTATTAATACAGGGAGTAGTATGATGCCCTATATTAATGTTGGCGATTTAGTAATTGTAAAGAAAAAGGATAATTATGTTCCTAACGATGTAATTAGTTTTAAAACTAATGAAAATTATGTAAATACTCATAGAGTTATTGATTCATATGATGATTTTTATAAGACTAAGGGTGATAGTAATAGATTTAATGACGGGGAACAAATACACATAAGTAATATTTATGGAAAAGTAATACTTGTTATAAATGGCTTTGGAACATTTTATTCATTTTTATATAAAAATTATATTTACATCTTTGCTTTGCTTGCCATTTTATCCATACTTATATTTCTAATTCATGAAAGGTTAAAAAGAAAATGAATGCACAAGTTATAGTCAAATATCCTGTTAAATCATTAGATAAAGTGTTTACTTATAAAGTTCCTAAAAATTTTGAGGAAAAAGTTAGTGTTGGTATGAAAGTAGTTGTTCCTTTTAATAATGATGTAATCACGGGAATAATAATTAAATTAGATAATGAAAAAAAAGATTTTGAAATGAAGGAAATATATAATATTGATGAATCATTTATCATTAATAGTGAACAAATGCATCTTGCATATTATCTAAAAAAAACTACTTTATGTCCATTAATAAGTGCTTTTGAGGTATGCCTTCCTCCAGCACTTAAAATTAAAAATGAAATGAAAGACTTTCATAAATATGAAACCTATATTTGGTTGAATGTAAATATAAATGATGCTGGTAAATATATAATTAACAATAGTAAAGCCCATGCTCAAATTCGTATTATAGATAGTCTTATTGCTAAAGGAAAAATAAAAAAAAGTGAACTTTCAGCATCTTCATTAAAAGTTTTATTACAAAAAGGTATAGTAAAAGAAACTAAAGAAATAAAAAATCGAATAAATGTAAGTGATAATGTAGAAAATAAAATAGTTTTAAATGAAGAACAAACAAATGCTTATGAAGTAATAGCAAAAGATTTAGATAAATATAAAGTTTTTTTACTTGAAGGTGTAACTGGATCTGGCAAAACAGAAGTTTATATGTCATTAATCGATAAAGTTTTACTTATGAACAAGACAGTTATTGTGTTAGTTCCGGAAATTTGTTTAACTACACAAACTGTACAAAGATTTTATAAAAGATTTGGTAGTAAAGTAGCAATTTTTCATTCAGGTCTTTCTACGGGTGAAAAATATGATGAGTATATGAAAATATATGAAGGAAAGGTATCAATAGTAGTGGGAACTAGATCAAGCATTTTTGTTCCATTTAAAAATTTGGGTTTAATAATAATTGATGAAGAACACTCTGAAAGTTATAAACAAGATACTACTCCAAGATATGATGCAATTGAAATCGCTAAATATCGAGCTAAACTTAATAATATTCCTTTAGTACTTGCAAGTGCGACTCCATCCCTTGAGTCAAAAGCAAGAACATTGAAAAATGTGTATACTTTAGTACCATTAAAGAAAAGAGCTAGTGGAGCAAATCTTCCTGAAACTATTTTGGTAGATATGAAAAACAATCATAATGGAATAATTTCAAACATACTAAAAGAGAAAATTATCGAAAGATTAAATAAAAAAGAGCAAATTATTTTACTTTTAAATCGAAGGGGATTTTCAACATTTATTACTTGTTCTAACTGTGGCTATACATATAAATGTCCGAACTGTGATATTACTTTGACATATCATAAAACAAGTGATAGTTTAAGATGTCACTATTGTTCGTATGTTATAAAAAAACCTTTAGAGTGCTCAGAATGTCATGAAAATTCTTTGAATTTTTTAGGGCTTGGTACTCAAAAAGTTGAAGAAGAATTAAATAAATTATTTCCAGATGCCAAAGTAATAAGAATGGATCAAGATACAACATCTAAAAAAGGCAGTTATCAAAAAATTATTGATGATTTTGCTCTTCATAAATATGATATTTTACTTGGTACTCAAATGATTAGTAAAGGTCTTGATTTTCCTTTAGTATCTTTGGTAGGAGTAATAAATGCTGATACATCATTAAATATGCCAGACTTTAGGGCTAATGAGAAAACGTTTTCACTTTTATATCAAACATCTGGTAGGGCTGGCAGAAAAAATTTAAAAGGTGAAGTAATTCTTCAGACTTATAATCCAGATAACAAAGTACTGAATTTTGTCAAAAATAATGATTATGAAGGATTTTTTAAATATGAACTAGGTATCCGTAAAGTTTTATTTTATCCACCTTATTCGTATATAGCTTTAATAAAAGTCATAGGTAAAGATTATAAAGAAACAAGCGATAATGCAAATAAAATAAAAAAGACTTTAAAAGATAAGCTTGTTGATACGATTATATATGGTCCAACACCTGCAGCAGTATTTAAAATAAACAATGTATATCATTTTCAAATTATAATTAAATATACAAAAGAAAATAATTTATATGAAGTACTAGGGGATATTGATAATAGTTATATTTTAAATAATAGGGTAAATATTGAAATAACATTTAATCCAATTAGACTATGAAAAAAAGTCCATAAATTATGGACTTTTATTTTTTTGGTTACCCAGATAGGATTCGAACCCATGGAATGTCAGGACCAGAACCTGATGCCTTACCGCTTGGCTACTGGGTAATAACAAATATATAATAACATATTTTTGACAAATATACTATAATTTTAAGTAAAGTTAATATATTTAACTTTTAAGAAAACGGATTATGATGTATAATAAGTATTGTTTAAAGGAGTTTTATTATGGAAGAAAAAAAACAAAATAAAGTTGAAAAGAAAAATAATGTGAAGGCAAGTAACGCTAAAAGTACAAATGCTAAAACAGTCAATAAATCAAAAAAAGATAGCACAAAAAGCGTTAATAAAAAGGTTAATAGTGAAATTAAAAATGTAAAATCTAATGAAGAAAAAGTAGAAAAAACAAATATTGAACAAGAAAAAAATATTCAACCTGAGGCTACTGAAAATAAAACAGTACAAGTAAATGAAAATGATAATAAATCAAAAATGGATAACGAAATTGGCCAAGAAAAGGTAACTATTAATGTAACAGTTCCAAAAGATAAAACGTTAATCAATAATTTAATTACACTTTTCATATCATTTATTCTATTTAATATTAAATGGATTAAATATAAGTTTGAATTTTTCGGTTATGTAAGTTCTGCATCAATAACAATACTTCATTCTGATATGTTCGATTTTTCATTCTTACTTGGTATGTCAAAGATATTTGCAATAATTTCAATACTATTATTCTTTGCTACAATAATTAATTCATTTATTAAATTAGATGAACATATACCATCATTAAAATCATTAAATCTAGATAAAAACTTAATTATATTTTATTATGGTAGTTATGCAGTAAGTTTAATTCTTGCTTTAATAGGTGTATTATTTACAAAATATTCTTATTTAACAATTGGCTATGCTTTAACACTTATTGGCTACGTAGTATGTGCTTATCTAACTTTTAAAAAAGATATTTTAAAAGAAGCAAAAAGAATAAAAGAGGATATTTCATGCTAAAAGAATTTAAAAAATTTATTTCTAAAGGCAATGTTGTAGATCTTGCAGTTGGTGTTGTAGTAGGTGGAGCATTTTCCAAAATAGTTTCATCACTTGTAAATGATATTATAATGCCCATTATTGGAGTTATTATTGGAGGTATTGATTTTTCTAGTATTTCCATTAAATTTAAAGACGCTACAATAAACATTGGCATGTTTATTCAAAATGTTATAGATTTTTTAATAATTTCTTTTTGCATCTTTTTAGTAATAAAAGGATTAAATAAATTATCTGATTTAACTAAAAAGAAAAAAGAAGAGGAGAAGAAAGAAGAACCTAAAGTTAGTGAAGAAATTCTCCTTTTAAGAGAAATAAATGAAAATTTAAAAAAGTCAAATAAAAGTACAAAAAATGTTAAGAAAAAAGTAAACTCTTAACGTTTTTTTATTTTTTCAAAAAATATTATATAAATTTTAAATAAAATATGCTAAAATTGTTATGTAATAATAAGAGGTTATAAAACTTACCTTTATAGGAGATAATGATTATGAAGAAAAGATTACTTTTATTAATAAGTGGAATAGTATTTTGCTTGATAGTTTTATTTAGTCTTAAAACACCAAAGGAAAGTAAACTTCAAGAAAAAACATTGCAAAATAAGGAAGACTCTATAGCAATTATGGTAAAAGAAGAAGGCGCTACTGACTATACTAAATATAGTTCTAAAGATATACCTAAAGGTAGTTATTCTTTAAATACTGAAAAAACGTATTGTAAAAATAATGGAACAGTTACGGATTATAATAGTTCCACAGGAACAATTAGTTTTAATTTTATAGGTACTGATAAGTGCTTTTTATATTTTGATTATATCGCTGTTGCAGCACCATCTTTAGCATATGAAAGAATTCTTCTTGCAAATGGTGAGGGAGCTACTACTGTTGATTTAGCAAAAGCAAATATCATTGCTAAAGGAGAACCGAATTTTTCAGAAACAGCCTCTGATAATGAAGGCTTATACATCACGGATGACGATAGGGGTACATCATATTATTTTAGAGGAGCAGTCGATAACAATTGGGTAAAATTTGCAAACTTTTACTGGCGAATAGTAAGAATAAATGGTGATGATACTATTAGGCTTCTTTATAGTGGAACAAGAGCACCCGAGGAAAATGAAAGAGTTTATATGAATTCAGGTGATGCTTTTGCTATTGCTTCATTATTTATGCATACTTCTAACCAGTATGGATATCAGACTGATAATGGATCACCTGCATTTGGCTATTGTCCGCCAAGTGAAATTAATTGTGACGTAACTAATAGTCAAATGAAAATAGCATTAGAAGAGTGGTTTGAAGATAACCTTGTAGACTATGAAAACGATGGTGTTATTTATCCTCAAATTTTTTGTGCTGATTTTTATTATGAAGGCACTAATTTAAGATCTGATCCATACTTATCAGGTTATAAAAGAGCAGAAAATTTTTCACCTATAAATAAATGCTCTGATGATGGTAATTACACTTATAAGTTTTGTAGCGTTTCTGATGTTGTAGGTGATTGTAATCAAGCTTTGACATATTCTGTTGGATTATTAACTTTAGACGAAGTAATGATGGCTGGCGGTGTTTATGGAGTAGACAATTTAGACTACTATTTATATACGGGAACAGCAACTTATTTAGGAACGGGAATGTTGTATAGTGTTATGGATGGTTCTGCTTCAGTATATACTATTGATGAGCAAGGTGCTATAGCAAGTGTAAGTATGTTACAAGAATTATCTGTAAGGCCTGTAATAAGTTTAAATAGCGATGTTATGTTTAGTGGTTCTGGTACTTGGAATGATCCATACGTTGTAACTAATTATGTAACTAATTAAAAAATGATATTCAAAATATAATTTTTGAATATTTTTTTGGTGTAATAAATTTTTGCTATTCTTGTATTTACTAATTCATTTTGATAAAATGTATGTATGGATATAAATTTAAAAGATTATAATTTTTATGTGGAAATTATTTATAAAAACAATAAAAATATATATTTTCGATTTAATGATCGAAATGTTTTAGTTGTGACATGTCCTAAAAAAACTTCCCTTGAGGAGATAAAAAAATTAATTTTTGCGAATGAAGATGCCTTAATTAAAATGTATCAAAATTCTTTAGAGAAAAAATCCTATAATGAAAAGTTTCATTTACTTGGTAAAACCTATAATGTTGAGTTAAATGAAAGCATCGATAAAACATATATAAATGGCGAATATGTATATGCTAAAAATGAAAAAGAATTAAACTTTTTTGTTGAGGAAGAAATTAATAGAGTTTTTAATGAAGAAGTGGAAATATGTAAAAACTGTTTTAATAATTTACCTGAATTTAAACTAAAAACTAGACAAATGAAAACTAGATGGGGCGTTTGTAATCGATATAAAAAAGAAATTACTTTAAATAAGGAACTGATAAAAAGAGATGTAAATTTACTAGACTATGTTATAATTCATGAAATGGCACATTTTTATGAAGGAAATCATTCAAAAAAATTTTGGGATATAGTTAGTAAAGCATGTCCTAAATATAAAGAATATAGAAAGGAATTAAGATCATGGAAATAACAAGTTTAAAAAATCCTAAAGTGGTATTTTGGTCTAAGCTTAAACAAAAAAAATATCGAGATGAAAATAATCTTTTTATTGTTGAAAGTGCTCATTTAGTAGAAGAAGCCTTAAAAAAAGGGATAGTTAACGAAATAATCACTTTAGATGATGAAAAATATAGTGTTCCAACATATAAAGTTACTTATGATGTTATGAAAAAAATTAGTAATCTATCAAGTCCTAATAGTGTAATGGCTGTGTGCAGTTTTTTTCCTCCAAGTGAGATTGTTGGAAATAAAATACTTGTGTTAGACAAAATTCAAGATCCTGGTAATCTTGGCACTATTATAAGAAGCTGCGTTGCATTTAATGTACAAACTTTAATAATTAGTGATGATACTGTAGATATTTATAATGATAAAGTTATCCGTAGTAGTGAAGGTATGATTTTTAATATTAATATTATACGAAGTAATCTTTTAGAAATATTACCAAAGCTAAAAGAATTAAGTTATAAGATTTATGGCACGGATGTTGTCAGTGGTAAAAACATAAAGGATGTAAACGAAGAAAAATGTGCTTTTATAATTGGTAATGAGGGTCAAGGAATGAGTGAAGAAGTTAAAAATTTGTGTGATGGATTTATTTATATTAATATAAGTGATAAATGTGAAAGTTTAAATGCAGCGGTTGCTGGAAGTATTATTATGTATGATATGTTTGGAAGGTAGTTTATGGAATTTTTAGTAATGTTTTTAAATATTACCATTCCTTTATTTTTAGGAATATTTATGATATATATATTATATAAAGAAAAAGATATTATTAAATTTAAAAATTTAAAGCTTCCTAAAACTCCTTATTTAAAAGGAAAATATGTTAGAGGCTTAAAATATAAAAGTGGTAATATGTTTATTACTTGTGGTGATGATGATATAAAAATTAGTATTGAAAATAGTGATGGCATATTTAATGAAACAATTAAAGGTATTAAGAAAGTTAAAATAGAAGTTAAACCTTATAATTATGTAAGAGAGTCAGTTGATGGCTATGAAACTGATTATGTTAAAAGTTCTGGTAGTGGCAGAATGACTGGAGATTTTACAAAGAAAAATAGAATAACGGTTTTAAAGTCTTATGAATTAAGTATTATTACAAATAATGGTACCATTGAACTTATTACTTTTAAAGATCCCAAAGATTTTTTCAGGAGGTAAAAAATGAAGTTAGTATTTATTGGTTATATAACTGGTCCTTTTGGTATTAAAGGTGAAATAAAAATAGTTAGTGAAACAAATCATAAAAATGAAATTTTTCAGGTTGGTAATACTCTTTATATCGAAGAAATCCCTTATAAAATTATTAGTACTAAAAAAAATAATAAATATGAAATTATTGGTTTTGAAAATATTGACTGTATAGAAAAAACTAATTTAATTTTAAAAAAGCCGGTTTATGTAAATTTAAATGATATTAATATAAATTCATATCTTATTGGCCAACTTCCAAATATGGATGTTTATGAAAAAAAAGTTTTTCTAGGAAAAGTAAGCGAAGTATTATATAATAAAAATTGTACTTACGTAAAAGTGTCTAAATATATTATTCCTTTAATAGATAACTTTGTAGAAAAGGTAGATACTGATAATAATGTTATACATGTTAAAAATATAGGTGAGCTTAATGAAAATTGATATTTTAACTTTGTTTCCAAATATGTTTGATGGTTTTTTAACAGAATCTATTATTAAAAGAGCTATTCAAAATAATTTAGTAGAAATTAATATAATTAATTTTAGAGATTATACTCCACTTAAAAATAATCAAGTTGATGATACTATTTATGGTGGTGGGGCTGGAATGCTTATACGTTGTGAACCAATATTTGAATGCCTTGATAAAATTAAAACTGATGATAGCTATGTTATTTTACTTACTCCGGATGGCACTGCATTTAAGCAAAGCGTTGCATATGATTTATCTAAAAAGAAACATTTAATTTTTATTTGTGGACATTATGAAGGATTTGATGAAAGAATTCGCACGCTTGTGGATTTGGAACTTTCAATTGGTGATTTTGTTTTAACGGGTGGCGAGTTTGCAAGTATATGTATGATTGATGCAATAACAAGACTTATTCCGGGAGTTATAAATAAAGAAAGCCTTGAAAGTGAGTCTTTTACAAATAATTTGTTAGATTATCCAATGTATACTAAACCAAGTGAATATCGAGGACTTAAAGTTCCAGATGTTTTACTTAGTGGAGATCATAAAAAAATTGATGAATGGAGACTTGCTCAAAAAATTCAAAAAACGCAGAGCAAAAGACCTGATATAATGGAGCAAAAAGATGAGTAGTTATATTTTAAAGTTATGCAATAAAGATAAAAAGATAATGGGTTTTAGTAATAATGATTATTACCTTTTTAGTCCGAGAAATTCTAAAGTTAAATCTTTTATAATTTATGATAAAAATAAATTAAATGATATTTTGGTAAAACTGTATTTAAAAGAATATAAAAATTTTATGAAAATGCTTGTTTCCATAAATGATGATGATGAACAAGAAGGCTATATGCTTTGTTTAGATGAATTAACTAAATTACGTAGCACTTTAGAATACAAATACAAAAAATATTTAAAAAAAGTCTTTTATGAAAAATTTATTGATGATTTATTGATGTATGATAAAATTTTACAAGAAAAAATTGCTCAATTAGAAGTAAATAAAGAAAAGGCAAAGGGAAGATAATGAAAGATAGTAAATTACAAAAAGCAAATGAATTTAGTGAACCAGATAATATTATGATATTAGATGATAAAGAGTATGCTATTGCATATGATAAAGATTATGAAAAAGAAACTGATATTGATGAACTTGAAGGACAAATGCTTTCTTTAGAAGCAGAAATTAATGATTTACTTTTTCATATTGACGAACTTGAAAATGAAAATGATGGAATAGATTTTATACTTAATAATGAAGTCTTAGACTATTTTAGAACTGCTGAACTTACTGAAGAAAGAACATATAATAATATAAAAATATCTGAGTTAAGACAAAAACTTGATATGCTTAAAAAAAATTATATTGGTTTGGAAAGTAAAAAAAATGCCAAGTACGATTTATAGTATTTGTTTTTTTTTTAACTTGTGGTATTATTATTTAGAAATCAAAAAAGGAGTTTATTATGGAATTAAAAAGAAGTGTACTTAGGGAAAAGATAATGGTTATATTATATCAACTTGATATTGCAAAGAGTCAAAAAATGGAAGTAGATATTGATAAAGTGATAAGCTCTAATTTAGAATGTGATAATGAATTTGTTAAACAAGTTGTTTATGGAGTAATAACTTATAAAGATGAAATAGATAAACTTGCTAATAAATATATGGTTAACTGGACTATAGATAGACTTGATAAAACTGGATGTGCAATATTACGTATGGCAATTTATGAACTTTTATATACTGAAACTCCAGATGTTGTTGTTATAAATGAAGCCATTGAACTTTCTAAAAAATATAGTGATGATGCTGTAAGAAAAATTATTAATGCTGTTTTAGATAAAATAGCTAAGGAAAAATAATGAATCACGAATATTTAGACATAAGTCAAGTAAATAACTATATAAAAAATTTACTTGATAAAGACTTTTTCTTAAGTAAAGTTTATATAAAAGGTGAAGTATCAAATTTTAAAAATCATTCAAGAGGACATTTATACTTTACTTTAAAAGATGACAATTCACGTATTAATGCTGTAATGTTTGCTGGTAATGCAATGAGCCTTACATTTGTTCCAAAAGATGGAGATTCCGTTTTAATTGAAGGTAGAGTTTCTGCTTACCCAGCTTCAGGTAGTTACCAAATATACGTTGACAAAATGGAACTTGACGGTATAGGAAGACTTTTTGTAGAATATGAAAAACTTAAAAAGAAACTTGCTGCAGAAGGGTTATTTAATAAAGAACATAAAAAAACAATTCCTAAATATCCTAGGAAAATAGGCGTTATTACAGCAGATACTGGCGCAGCGGTTAAAGATATTATTTCAACCATTAAAAGAAGGTTTCCAATTTGTGAAGTAATACTTTTTCCAACTTTAGTTCAGGGTGCTGATGCCAAAGATAATATTGTAAAACAAATTAAAATTGCGGATACATTTAATCTAGATACATTAATTGTGGGCCGTGGTGGTGGATCTATAGAGGACCTTTGGGCATTTAATGAAGAAATTGTTGCAAGAGCTATATATGAATGTAACACACCAATAATAAGTGCTGTAGGTCATGAAATTGATTTTACAATAGCGGATTTTGTATCAGATCTTAGAGCTCCAACTCCAACGGGAGCTGCAGAAATGGCAGTACCCACTGTACTAGATACACAAGTACTTATTAATAATTATGTAATAAGATTAAATAAAAATATAAAAAATATGGTAAATCAAAAATTTATTATGCTGGAAAGATTTAAAAGAAGTTATATTTTAAAAAATCCTTATAGCATGTATGAAATAAAAGAACAAAAACTTGATAATTTAATTGATTTACTAAAAAATAATATGCAAAATATTGTTAATAAAAAAACTCATGATTTTGAAAATGCCATGGCAAGTTATATTTTAAAAAAT
The DNA here is from genome assembly GCA_934096705.1 of uncultured Bacilli bacterium. Lineage (GTDB taxonomy): Bacteria > Bacillota_I > Bacilli_A > RF39 > UBA660 > UBA6448. Next base: position 55,893 of record CAKOMR010000004.1, on the reverse strand, counting down.
CCCAAATTATTACTTGAAAGTAAGGATAAAACACTGGGCTTATTAATAAATAGCTTATCACACTTAAATCCAATGGAAATATTAGATAAGGGCTATAGCATTGTAAAACTTGATGGTAACGTAATAAATTCAAGTAAAAAGATTAAAAAAGGAAGCATTATAGATATAACTTTTGCAAAAGGTGAAGTTAAAGCAAATGTAATGGAGGTAAAAAATGGAAAATAAGACTTTTGAAGAAGCATTAAATGAACTTGAAAAAATTGTTAAAGAATTAGAGAGTGGTAACGTAGATTTAGATAGTGCAATTAAAAAATATAGTGAAGCAATGTCATTAGCAAAATTTTGCTCTGATAAAATAAAAAATGCCACAGAAGCAGTTAATAAAGTTTTGACTGAAAGTGGTGAATTAAAAGACTTAAATATAGCATCAAATTAAAAGTTCAAAAATTATTGAACTTTTTTTATGTTTGAAATTGTTAAAATTAGGCATATCTTAGGGAACAAATTCAGTTTATCTTGATGAAATGCTAATTAATTATAATATGGAAGAAAGTGTCAAAATAAAAAAGTAAATATAATCCATAATATTAATGTGGTAAATATGAAAAAAATAATTTTTTTAATAATTTCTTTACTAATTATTCCTTCATGCGTATTTGCTTATTCTGAGAAAATTATTATAGGAGGCAAAACGTTAGGGATAAAAGTGGATTCTAAAGGAGTTATGGTAATTGGTTTTTATAAAGTAAATGGTAAATTTAATAAAGGAAGTCCAAATATGCAAAATGGTGATTATATAGTTAAAGTTGAGGATACTATGGTAAATAGTGTTGATGAACTTACCAAAGCAATTGAAAAAAATTCTAAAAATGATAGCGTAAATATCACATATATAAGGAATGGAATAGAAAAAAATACATCATTAAAACTTATTAATATTGATGGTGTTATTAAAACTGGTCTTTTTGTAAAAAGTTCAATTATGGGTATTGGAACTCTTTCTTATATCGATCCAGAAACTAAAATTTTTGGTGCTTTAGGTCATGAAATTATTGAAAGTACTTCAAACTCAATTGTTGAAATTAAAAGTGGTCAAATTTTTAATAATAAAATCACTGGAATAGAAAAAAGTAAAATAGGAGTTCCAGGAAGTAAAATGGCAAAATTTGATTATAATCAAAACTATGGAAGCATTTTTAAAAATACTAAATATGGAATATTCGGTTATTATAATGATACTTTGGAAAATTTTTCTTTAGCAAATATAGGTGAAGCTAAAGTTGGTAGTGCAGAAATTAAAACTGTTTTAAGTGATGAAAATATTGAAACATTTAATATTGAAATAACATCAGTAAACGATAATAGTGAAGTAAAAAACATTTCTTTTAAAATAAATGATGATAGACTTTTAGAACTTACTGGTGGAGTAGTTCAAGGAATGAGTGGGTCTCCAATATTGCAAAATGGTAATATTGTAGGAGTTTTAACCCATGTTATTGTGGATAATCCTTACACAGGTTATGGACTATATATTAGAAAAATGCTTGAAGAAGGAGAAAAGTAGGTATAATCTTTAAAATTTTACATATATAATTATTAGAAAACACCGTAGGGAAGTTTTACGTGTTTTCTTAAGATAGATGAGCCTTTATAGGCTCTTTTTATATTAACTTTTTGGTAAATTATGGTAACATAGAAACTAATTATTTTTAGGATGGTTTTGGTATGAAGAAAATAATTAGTTTTATTTTTGCTTGCATTTTTTCATTTTGCATGATTTCCAGTGTTAATGCAGAAAATTATGTGGCAAAAATAAATGATACTCTTTTTACGTCTTTAGATGAAGCTGTAAAAAGTGCTAAAGATAATGATTGTTCTATTTCAAGTTAATGGACAAACCCTAGAGCATTATTTATTGGTGGCAAAGCTCTAGTTGAAGAAGACACTGATTTAGTAATTTCAAATAATAATGGTTCAGGAATATATGTAAAAAGTACTGGTGATTTAACTTTAAACACTGGAATAATCACTGAAAATAACGCTAATAAATTAAAAGTTGACGGTGGTATTAATAATAATGGTAAAATAACTATTTCTCCAAATGCGCAAATTTACAATAATAATGTAGAAATTGCTGGAGATGATATTTATAGCATTGGTATAATTGATTTAGCAAATGTAGTTAATAATAAATATCTAAAATTATCTACTACTATTAGAAAAAATACTCAAGAATTAAATGATTGTGAAGATTTAATTAATGGTTGGTATGTAGACAGCGAAAATGAACGTTGGAATGCCCATGATAATGACTTATTATTTATCGAAGAAGTTGAAAGTGGTAGTTATGAAACCTCTTTAGCTATAAAAGCTGCTCATAACCTAAAAGGAAACGTTATCATTCATTTTGTTGATGAAGAAGGAAACACTTTACTTAGTGATAAAACATTAAGTGGTTATGCAAATACTTCTTACATAACAAATGCTGAAGAAATTGATGGCTATACATTAGTTAAAGTTATTGGCGACGAAAATGGTACATTCAAAGCAAATGAAATTATTGAGGTAACTTACATTTATCAATACACTAAAGGGCAAGGTACTACTGAAGAGCCTATTATAACTCCACCACATACTTCTTCAAATGGTAGCGTTTATGGTCTATTACTACTTGTAAATATTTTAGGAGCAAGTACCTTACTTAAAAAGAAAGAAAATTAAAAAAATGATGCATTGCATCTTTTTTTATGATAGAATAATTCATAGAAATGAGTGATAGAAAATGTTTGAATACTTAGGAGATAGATTATCTAGTGCTATAAAAAATATTAAAGGCATGGGTAAAATTACTGAAGATAATATTGAGGGCGCTATAAGAGAGATAAGAATGGCTCTTTTAGAGGCTGATGTAAATTATCAAATAGTTAAAGAGTTTACCAATAATGTTAAAGAAAAAGCTTTAGGTATGCAGGTAAGCAAAAGTTTAAAGCCTGAAGAAGTTTTTATAAAACTTATTAAAGATGAATTAGTAAGTCTTTTAGGAGATAATTCAACACCTTTAGAAACTTCTAAAAATCCTACGATTTTAATGCTAGTAGGACTTCAAGGTAGTGGTAAAACGACAACTTCTGGAAAACTTGCGAATTTTTTACGTAAAAAATTTAATAAAAAGCCTCTACTTGTAGCTTGTGATATTTATAGACCTGCTGCAATTACTCAGCTTGAACAAATTGGAAAAGAAATAAATATTCCAGTATTTAAAAAGGAAAACGCTTCAGTTATTGAAATTATTACTGATGCACTTAACTATGCTAAAGAAAATAAAAATGATTATATAATTATTGATACAGCAGGAAGACTTCAAGTTGATGAAAAATTAATGAATGAGTTAAAAGAGGCTGAAGATACTTTTCCTATTGATGAAAAGATTTTAGTAATTGATTCTATGATGGGACAAGATGCAATAAACGTGATAAATGGTTTTAATGATAGCCTTCATTTAACTGGATGCATTTTAACTAAAATGGATAGTACATCAAAAGGTGGAGTGGCATTATGCGTAAAACATTTAACAAATGTACCAATTAAATTTATTGGTGACTCCGAAAAAATGGATGGCCTTTCATCATTTGATCCGGAAAGAATGGCAAATAGAATTCTTGATATGGGAGATATTTTATCTATTGCGGAAAAAGTTGAAGGTTTAATGGATGAAGATGAAGCTAAAAACCAAGCAAAGAAAATGATGCGTGGTAAATACGACTTTGATGACTTTTTAAAAACTATGAATCAAATCAAAAAACTTGGACCTCTTGAAAACTTGTTAAAACTTATTCCTGGTGCAAGAAAGATGGGTTTAAATGATGTAAATATTAACCCAAAGGATATGGCTCATGTTGAAGCAATTATTTTATCTATGACTCCATATGAAAGACGTCATCCTGAAGTTTTAAAAGCCTCAAGAAAGGTAAGAATAGCAAAAGGATGTGGTATGAAAGTTGAGGATGTAAATAGATTAATTAATCAATTTGAACAAATGAAAAAAATGATGAAAATGATGCAAAATGGAAATATGAAAATGCCATTTTAAACTTAAAAATATGATTGATTTCATATTTTTTTCTATTTTATTGCAATTTACTTTGTTTTTTTGTTATAATTTATTTAGGTGATTTTTTATGGATATTTTGTCGGTTAAAGAGCCACAGATTGCTGTAAGGGTTTCTCAGTACCCAGATGATAATAAAAAAGAGTTTTTACTTGTAGGTCGTAGTAATGTAGGTAAGAGTAGTTTTATTAATTCTTTAATTGAAAGAAAAAACTTTGCTCATACATCTTCGAAACCTGGCAAAACGCAAACATTAAATTTTTATTTAATAAATGATAAATTTTATCTTGTGGATGTACCTGGTTATGGATTTGCAAATGTTTCTAAAGATAAACAAAAAAAATTTGGTTTAATGATTGAAGACTATATTAAAAATAGGACTAATTTGCAAAGAGTTTTTTTACTCGTAGATTATCGCCATAAACCTACGGAAGATGATATTTTAATGTATAATTATTTGAAGTACTATAATTTAAATATTTCTATTGTAGCTACAAAATACGATAAAATTACTAAAAACAATCGAATTAAACAAGATAAATTAATAAAAGATGCATTAAAACTTTCTGATGAAGAAATATTTATTCCGTTTTCTACAGTTACTAAAAAGGGTAGAGAAGACGTTTTAAAAATTATTGAAAGTTATTTATAAGGAGAAAAACATGAATAAAAAAGGATTTACTTTAACTGAATTACTAGCAGTAATTGTTATTTTAGCGGTAGTAAGCTTGATTGGTACAGTAAGTATAACTGGAGTAAAAAGAAAAATGAACGAAAATATGTTTAAAAATAAACTTGCTGAAGTTATTTCTGCGGGTTCTAAGTGGGGAGAAGATAATAAAGAAATGCTTACTCTTACTGACGCAAACGGGCATCAATATACTCAAAAAACTGTAGGATTTTTAATAAAAAATAATTATTTAAATTCAGATGAAAAAGTTGAACCTACTAAATATGACTATACTACTGTTGCATGTAGTGGTGAGGGTGGTACTATGGAATCTGGACTATGTACTATGGTTATTACTAATAATGTTGATTACAAAATTATAAATAGTTTAAAATTAAAAATTTATAGAGAAAATAATCGTGTATACACATGTATTGTTAAAGAAGATAATACTAAAAATCTACTTGCAGAGGATAATTCATATTCTGTGTATAGTGATTTAAATTACTATTGTGATTAAGGAAGGGGGATTTTTCATGCAAACTGTATGTTTGATAGGAAAACCAAATGTTGGAAAAAGTACGATTTTTAATCGTTTAATTAAAGAAAAAAAAGCAATTATTATGGATACTCCTGGAGTAACAAGAGATCGCATTTATGGAATTGTTAATTTAAAGGAAAAATCATTTCATTTAATTGATACTGGTGGTCTTACTTTAGAAAATGGAGACTTTAATAAAGAAATTTTAATGCAAGGCACACTTGCTATTGATGAAGCAGATATTGTTTTATTTGTAGTGGATGCTACGATGGAAATTTCTAAAGAAGATAGAATGATTGCAAGCATGCTTCATAAAGCGAATAAAAAAGTTTTAGTTTTAGTAAATAAAACTGATAATAAAGAAAGACAAAATAATTTATATAATTTTTATGAATTAGGTTTTGAGGATATTATTGCGGTTTCTGCGGAACATAACATTGGTTTTGATAAGCTTAATGAATATTTCGAAAAAAATATATCTATGGGAAAAGAAAAAACTGATGAAAGAGTAAAATTTTGTTTTGTAGGAAGACCTAATGTTGGAAAAAGTAGCCTTGTTAATGCCCTTTTAAAAGAGGAAAGATTAATTGTTTCTGATGTAGCAGGAACTACTCGTGATGCAGTTGATAGTACATTTAAATATAATGGTGAAGAGTATGTGGTTATTGATACTGCAGGTATGAGAAAAAAAGGCAGAATTTATGAACAAGTAGAAAAATATTCTTATATTAGATCTTTAAAGGCAATTGACAGAAGTGATGTATGTGTTCTTGTTATTGATGCAAAAGAAGGTATTATTGAACATGATAAGCACATTGCTTCATATATAACTGATGCTGGTAAAGCTATTGTAATATGTGTCAATAAATGGGATACAGTAGAAAATCCTGAGGAAGAACTTAAAAAATGGCACCTTTTAATGGAAAATGAATTTAAATTTTTATCTTATGCAAAGGTAGTATTTGTATCTGCGAAGACTTCAAAAAGACTTTCTACTTTAATGCCCGAGATTATAAAAGCAAATGAAAATCACGGAAGACTTATTGCTACAAGTTTACTCAATGATTGTATTATGGAAAGTGTGCAAATGCATAATCCACCTTCTTATAAAGGAAAAAGGCTTAAAATATATTTTACAAGTCAAACATCAGTTAAGCCACCAAGATTTACTTTCGAAGTAAACAATAAAAAACTAGTACATTTTTCTTATTCAAGATATTTAGAAAATCAAATTCGTAAAACTTTTGAGCTTGATGGGACACCAATCATATTAGAATTTAAAAATAAGAACGATTAAAATGTGATTTAAAGTCACATTTTTTAAATTTTTATATTTACAAACAAACGTATGAAAAATATATTGACAAAGATATTTATGTGGTATATATTTTTTATATGAAATATTTAGAAAGTTTTAAATTATTAAATGAAGATGAAGAGTTTGGCTATGTTGATGAAAGAAGAATATATAATAGTTATTATCCCTTTAAATTATTTACTTATATGAAAAATCTTAATATTAAATTTGGAGATATAACTATTTTCTGTGGAAATAACGGTTGTGGGAAATCGACTTTGTTAAATATGATTTCAAAAAAATTGAATTCTCAAAGAAGTAGTTTAAGTAATAAAGATGCGCTTTTCGACTGCTATGTAAAAGGAATTAAATATGAAATGCCAAATGAGCCTTTTGAAATTGTTACTATAACAAGCGATGATATATTTGACTATTTGCTTGATTTAAGAAGCATTAATATGCATGTTAATCGTGAAAAAGAAGGACTTGCAAAATATTATTTAGATAATAAATATAATACAAAAGATATATCTATTTTTGAGTATGAAGAACTTAAAAAGCATTATGAAACAAAAAACAAAAGTATGTCTAGATTTGTTCGAGATAATTTAATGAACAATAATATTACTATGCAATCTAATGGTCAATCTTCACTTATGTTTTGGGAAAGCAAAATTAAAGAAGATGGTATATATATTTTGGATGAACCAGAAAATAGTTTATCTGCAGAAAATATTTTAAAACTAAAAAAGTTTATCGAAGAGTCTGTGAGGTTTTATAATTGCCAGTTTATAATATCTACGCATAGTCCGTTTTTACTTAGTTTAACCGATGCAGTTATTTATGATTTAGATACTAAAGACTTTACTCCAGTGCCTTGGGAAAAACTTTCATCTGTTAAAACTTACTATAATTTTTTCAAAGAGAATGAAAATAAATTTAATTCATAAAAAGTGTCAATAAAGTGTCTTTAATATTTACATTCTTTTTTTTTGTCATTATAATAAATCTTAATTTCGAAGGGAGGATAGTATGAATAACTTATTACCTGTATTTATCCTCAATGAACTTATAATTTTACCTAATCAAGAAATTAAAATTGACTTAAGCAATGAATTTAGTAAAAAAATTATTAAAGTTGCCTCTAAAAATAATAATAAAGTTTTAGTTATTGCTCCCAAAAATAGTCTTGAAACAGAACCTTCTTTAGAGGACCTTCCTAAAGTTGGCGTTATAGCAAATATTAAAAGTAAAGTAGAGCTTCCAAATGGTAATTTAAGAGTAATATTAAAAGGAGAAACTAGAGTAAGCATTTTAAAATATTTTCAAAATAAGAATACTAATATATTAAAATGTTTACCAGATATAATTGAATTACCCGTTTTTTCAAAAACTAAAGAAACTGCAGTTCGAAGAAAACTTATTGAACTTTTAAAAGAATATATTTCCCTTAATAAAAATGTATCAAATTCCATTTTAAAAAGCGTAAATGATACAGAAAGTATTGACTCTCTTACGGATATAATTACATCTTTTTTGCCATTTCCCTTTAATAAAAAACTTTATTATATGGAATCAATTAATCCTATTAATAGAGCGCAAGATCTAATTAATGATCTAAATGAAGAAATATCTGTTTGCCATATTGATAAAGAACTTAATGAGCATTTACAAGAAAGTATTGAAAATGGTCAAAGAGAGTATATTTTAAAAGAAAAATTAAAAGAAATTAATAAAGAACTTGGCAATAATAAAGAAAATGAAATTACAGATTTATTAGAAAAATTAAATTCCCTTAATTTAGAGGAAAAAACTTATAATAAACTTTTAAGTGAAATAAATAAATATAATTTTTCTTCGGAATTTAGTCCAGAAAGTTCTGTTATTAAAAACTACCTTGATACACTTTTAAATTTGCCATGGCATACTTCTTCGGAAGAAAATTTAAATGTTAATAAAATATCATCATCTTTAAATGAAAGTCATTTTGGTCTTAAGGAAGTTAAGGATAGAATTTGCGAGTATGCGGTTTTAAAAAAGAAGAATCCTAATTTATCTTCACCAGTAATATGCCTTTTAGGGTTTCCTGGTACAGGTAAAACATCAATTGCTTTTTCTATAGCCAAAGCTTTAAATAGAAAGTTTTATAAAATAAGCGTTGGAGGACTTAATGATTCTACAGAACTTATTGGTTCTCGTAAAACATATTTAGGCTCTGCTCCTGGGAAAATAATGCAAGCAATTATTAAGTGTAAAGTTAATAATCCAGTTATCTTAATTGATGAAGTAGATAAAATGGTTAAAGATTATAAAGGTGATCCAGCATCTACTTTACTTGAAATTTTAGATGAAACACAAAATAAATTTTTCGTAGATAACTATATTGAAGAACCATTTGATTTATCAAAAGTAATGTTTATTTTAACGGCTAATGAAATTGATAAAATACCTGCAACATTACTTGATAGGTTAGAAATAATTAGAATGGATGGCTATTTATTAAGTCAAAAAATTGATATTGCTAAAAATTATTTAGTAAAAAATATTTTAAGTAATTATCAAATCGAATTAAAAATAAATAAAGAAGTTTTAGAGTATATTATATTAGGTTATACTAAAGAACCTGGAGTAAGGGAACTTAAAAGAATTTTAGAAAGACTTATTAGAAAAGTATATGTAAATGAACCTAATGCTAAAAGCATAACTATTTTGCATGTTAATAAATATTTGGAAGATAAAAATATTGAATATTTACCAGAAATTAGTACATGTGGCATAGCTAATATTATGGCATATACTATTTTAGGAGGAAAATTATCTCATGTAGAGGTTACTAAATATAAAGGCACTGGTAAACTTTTAATTACTGGTGGAGCCGGTGATGTTTTAAAAGATAGCATAATGGTGGTAATAAGCTATTTAGTAAGTACATATAATATTGATTTAAAAGGTTTTGATGTACATTTTCATTTTATGGAAACATCAGTGAAAAAAGATGGACCTTCGGCAGGAGTTGCCTGCGCTGTGGCACTTTTATCATTGATTAATAAAAAGAAAATACCTTCATCAGTGGCTTTTACGGGAGAACTTTCATTAAAAGGTGATATTCTTCCTATCGGAGGACTCAAAGAAAAAATATCTACTGCGGTAAATGAAGGAGTAAATAAAATATATGTGCCTAGTGCAAATGCTGATGATTTAAGTCAATTAGAAAAAGAAATTATTACGAATGTAGAAATTATTATGGTAAATAATTTTTCACAAATATATGATGGGCTTTTTAAGTAAACTATGATATAATTTTTCTAGAATTAGTATTGGAAGTGGGTATTATGAATATTAATGATGTAAATTATGTTGATTATGGTACAAATAAAAAAGGAGTTATTGTTTTGCTTCATGGATGGGGACAAAATATTGAAATGATGGATATGCTAGGCCATCCTTTTGAAAAAACTCATCGAATTATTATTTTAGATTTTCCTGGTTTTGGAGCTACTCCTGAACCAGATTCTTTTTGGTCTGTAACAGATTATGCAAATTTTTTACATGAATTTTTGACTAGTTTAAATGTTAAAAATCCAATTTTAATTGGTCACTCTTTTGGGGGAAGGGTAGCAATTTGTTATGCCTCAAAATATAAAACAGAAAAAGTGGTTTTACTTTCTGCTCCATTTAGACCGAGCAAAAAGAAAAAATCAAATATGAAAGTAAAAATATATAAAGTGGTTAAAAAAGTTAGATTATTTAAACCTTTAGCGGACTACCTAAGAAATAAATGGGGATCTGCAGACTATAAAAACGCAAGTGATATTTTAAGAGGTTCGCTTGTTAAGATAGTTAATGAAGATTTAACTGAAAATGCCAAAAATATTACATGCCCAACACTTTTAATATATGGAGCACTTGATACTGATGTACCTATAAAAGAGGCTGAGGATCTTGAAAAACTAATTAGTGATGCTGGACTTGTTAAATATGAAGGCGCGCATCATTATGCTTATTTAGAAAATCTAAATCAAACAATTGCCATACTTCATAATTTCTTAGACTAGAAAGGGGATTAAAATGAAAATTATTGGAATTATATTACTTACAGTTTTATTTATTTTTTCATCATTATTTGACCTTCAGATGTTACAACAAAACTCTTATAATAATAAATCTAAGTATTTTAAATTTTTACTTAAAGATATTAAATCGAATTATAACCTATATTTATTAAAATATTTGTTTGGTTTATCACTTTTATTTTTCGAAGAATTTAATAATTTACTTACAATTTACTTTTTTACAATAATGTTTATACTTATTTTCACAAGCGTGACTTCATATATAAAACATAGTGAAAAGTTACCTTTGAAATTTACCAAAAGACTTATAAGAATATATTTATTAGATATAATTTTTTATTTAATATTTATGATATATGCAAAAAATTTAAGTATAACATTTACTCTTGGACTAATAGTTTTATTTGTTAGTTTAAATCCATTTATTTTAATGGGCATTATATGTATTTTAATGCCCGTGGAAAAAATTATATTTAATCATTATAAATCAAAAGCTTTAACTAAACTTGGCAGTATGAAAAATATAAATATTATAGGTATAACGGGATCATTTGGCAAAACAAGTACAAAAATGATTTTAGAAAGTTTATTAAGTGTAAAATATAAAGGGTTTTATACCCCAGGAAGTTTTAATACTCCAAACGGAGTAATACTTACAATAAATAATGAAAAAACTATTTTTAATGATTATTTTATTTGTGAAATGGGAGCGCGTGCCAAAGGAGAAATAAAAGAGTTATGTTCTTTAGTAAAACCTAAATATGGCATTATTACAAGTATTGGACCTGCACATCTTGAAACATTTAAAACAATTGATAATATATGTAAAACTAAATTTGAACTCGGAGAAAGTCTTCCAAGTGATGGAGCCCTAGTTCTTAATAAAGATGATGAATATGAAAAAAAATATAAATTAAATAATAAAGTTAAAGTTATTTGGATCGGTATAAAAAATAAAGCTGATGTAACAGCTGAAAACATTAATATAAGTAGTAAAGGAACAAGTTTTGATTTATGCTTTAAAAATGAAAAAGTAAATGTTCAAACAATTTTACTCGGGGAAAAAAATATTTATAATATTTTAAGTGCTGCTGCTCTTGCTAAACATATGGGACTTTCTTTAAATGAAATAAAAATTGGCATTAAAAATATTAAACCTATAAAACATCGTTTAGAAATTAAAACAGTAAAAAATATTACCATAATTGATGATAGTTATAATTCAAATCCTGTAGGAGCAAGTAATGCAGTTGATGTATTATCTTTGATGGAAGGAAATAAAGTAATTATTACTCCAGGTATGGTAGAAATGGGTAAAGAAGAAGAAAAACTTAATTATGAGTTTGGTAAAAAGATTGGTAAAAACGTAGATACTGCTTACTTAATTGGCAAAAAACGTAGTAAAGCAATTCAAAAAGGCATTTTGGAAGTAAACCCTAAAATGAAAATTAATGTATATAATAGATTTTTAGATGCATATAATGATATAATGAAAAAGTCTGGTAATAAGAAAACAGTAGTATTAATAGAAAATGATTTACCAGATTTATATACGGAGGAATAAAAAAATGAAAATTAAAGTTGGTTTTATTTTCGGAGGTATGAGTACTGAACATGAAATAAGTATTATTAGTGCTATTCAAGCAATGAATAATATTGATGAAGAAAAGTACGAAATAGTTCCAATTTATATTTCTAAATCATCTGTATTTTATACAGGTAGTGCACTAAGAAATATAGAAACCTATAAAGATTTAAAACAAGTAAGTAAAAAGGCAAGTGAAGTATTAATAACTAAAAAAGATAATAATTTCGTTCTTGTTAAAAATCATATACCATTTAATGTTGTTACTAAAATTGATATCTTTTTCCCAGTACTTCATGGATATAATACTGAAGATGGTTCTGTTGCAGGATTCTTAGAAACTTTAGGTGCACCATACTGTGAAAGTGATTTATATGCAAGCTGTATTGGCCAAGATAAAGTTTATCAAAAAGCCATATTAAAGGAAAATGGTATAAATGTAGCTCCTTACTATTATTTTTACGAAAGTGATTATTTAAAGGACGTTGATAGCGTTATTAAAAATATTAGTAAATTAAGCTATCCTGTAATAATTAAACCCGCAAGACAAGGAAGTAGTGTAGGAATAAGCGTTGCAAATAATAAAGAAGAACTTATCGAATCTATTGAAGATGCTCTTTCTTATGATGAAAAGATTTTAGTAGAAAAAGTTATTGAAAATTTAAAAGAACTTAATTGTTCAGTCCTTGGAGATAATAGTAATTATGAAGCAAGTATGATCGAAGAAGTATTTTCATCAGATGAGATACTTTCATATAATGATAAATATTTATCAGGTGGTAAAAGTAAAGGAATGGCAAGCACAGGAAGAAAAGTTCCTGCAGATATTTCTAAAAAACTTACTGAAGAAATAAAAGAAATGAGTAAAAAAGCTTGTAAAGCATTAAATACTACAGGTGTTGTTAGAATTGATTATTTACTTGATCAAAAAACTAATGAAGTATATTTAAATGAGCTTAATATTATACCTGGATCACTGGCATTTTACTTATGGACTCCAATGGGAGTAACTTATAAAGATATGCTTAGTCAAGTAATTGATTTAGGAATTAAAAAGTATCAAAATAAGTCAAAAAAGCAAACAAGTTTTGAAACAAATGTCCTTGAAGGATTTAATGGAACAAAAGGTGTTAAAAAGTAAGTGAAAACTTGCTTTTTTTGTTAACTAAAATATATTTTTATGATATACTTATTTTAGAGTAAGGAAGATATAAATGGATAGTAAGAATATAAGTAGAAATACAAAGATTTTTTCCCTAGTTGCAAGTGTACTTCTTTTATCTTTATTTATAGGGGCATCATTCGCATATTTTGGTTCATTTAATCAAAATGTAACTAGTAAGGTAAAAGTAAATGTAACAATTGATGTAGGAGCTGAAGGCACATTTGTTTCTGATGGAGCAGATTTTAATTTAACAGTTCCAAGTAAAAATATGACTCAGTATGTAGAAAGTGGAGTGGCCGCAAGAGAGGGAAGTTATTTAAATGTAACTCTTACGTCAGGTTCAGATAAAATTCGTACTACATGTACTTATGATATCGTATTTGAATATGATTCATCCTCAAGTTTTTATGGAATAAGCCCAACACCGGTAACTACAGGAGCCGATAAAGAGCTTACTTTACAAGTACTTGGTATTGATGCAAAAGGTGATTTTGTCGAAGAAAAAAACTTTAATTATGAAACTACTTCAGGAAAATGGAGTAATTCCTCAAAACCTAAAAGAGTTATTATAAGTGGAGCTACAATATCTGATGCTTCAACAAGAGGAACAACACAAACATATGGAATAAGTACAAAGTTTTATAATTTAGATGTAAATCAATCAGCTTTAGCAGGTAAAACATTTTCTGGAACATTTTATGTGGATGAAAGTAGTGTTAAATGTAATAATGAAAGTTATTCAAAAGAAAGTCTTTATAGTAAAATAGAACAAAGATATAAAAATAATGATACATATGTAAAACTATATAGTGAGTCTGATGCAAGTTCATATTCACATCCAGTATATTATTTTAATGGAGCGGTAGAAAATAACAATGTCCTTTTCGGAGGATTCTGCTGGAAGATAGTAAGAACAACAGACACTGGTGGAGTTAAAATGGTGTATAATGGAGTACAGACTGATGGTTCATGTAATAATAGTGGTACAGCTTCACAACTGGCAAGTACAAAAGCATTTAATAGCACATATAATTCACCAGCATATGTAGGCTATATGTATAATACAGTTTATACATACTCATCAAAATCATTAATAAGTTCGATAAGTTTTAGTGGCTCAAAGATAGTAGGAGATTCAGTAACATATAGTGGCTCAACATATACACTTAATAATAAATCGACAGTAAGCGTATCAAGTTCGAATATAAGTGACGTGGTAGGCAAATATACATGTAATAGTAGTTCAGCTACGTCATGTTCAAGCCCATATTATATAGTAGGTTACAGTGGGACAAAAATTTATTATTATAGATTATCGGGTGGAAATACCGATGGAACGAGTTTTAGCAAAGATTATGTATTTGGTAATTCATTTACATATGCAAATGGAACATATACATTAAGTGATACAGTAACAATTAGTTCAGATACATGGGCAGGTAACATTAGTTCAAACAAGACTAGTATAAATACACATCATTATACATGTTTTACCGATGGAACGACATGCACATCAATTTATTATATATATTATATAGATGGTATCACACCGTATTATATAACCATAACAAATGGAAAATCAGTAGATGATGCATTAAATGAAATGCTATACGCAGATGATGTAAATAAAACTGATAGTACAATGAAAACATATATAGATTCATGGTATAAAGACAAAATGACAAGTTATACAGATAAACTTGAAGATACAGTATTTTGTAATGATAGAACTATAATCAACCAATTAGCAAATGGCTGGAATCCAAATGGAGTAAGTGTGTCGAACTATTTATATTTTAAAAATTATAATACCAATTATAGCTTAGCGTGTACAAATGAAACAGATAAATTTAGTGTGAGTAATAGTAAAGCCAAACTTACATACCCAGTCGGGTTATTATCCGCACCGGAGGTATGGCTAGCGTATAGAAATGCCAGTTCGAGGACATACTATTTAAATACCGGCAGTTGGTACTGGCTTGCTTCCCCTGACAGATTCTCCGCCTACAACGTCAACGGCAGGCGCGTGAGCACCGCGGGTAGCATGTACAGCGGCGACGTCAACAATGCGGGGGGCGTGCGTCCGGCTGTTTCCTTGAAACCTGGCACTGTGTATGCCTCAGGAGATGGTTCATATACAAATCCATTCGTAGTAGAATAAAAATCAAATAAAAACGTCACAAATTGTGGCGTTTTATAGTGAGTCAATAATTTGACTTTGTTCCTTTTTTAGATTTTCTTCATCTTTTTCTATTTCTTTACCTAAAAAGGCATTTCTTATTTCAACATCATCACTACCAAAGTCAGTATCAAGATCTATAACTTTAACTATTTCTTCGATTGTGGATGTACCATTAATAACTTTCATAAGACCATCTTCTAAAAGGGTACGAGTACTATCTTTATTATAAACTAAATTTCTAAGTTCATCTTTACGAACATTATTAATAATTGCATCTCTTATATCTTGATTAAGAAGTAATACTTCATGAAGAGCGGCTCTTCCTCTATATCCATTAAAACATTCATCACAGCCGACAGCTTCATATATTGCAGGAACATCTATATCTAAAACCTTTTTAAATAAGTTTTTTTCATATGCTGTTGTAGGTCTTGATTTACGACATTTAGGACATAACTTTTTTACAAGTCTTTGAGAAATTATAGCAGTAAGAGCAGAACCTAATAAATATCTTTCTACATCCATATCAAGTAATCTTTCAATAGTATTAAGTGAGTTATTTGTATGGATTGTTGAAAGTACTAAGTGGCCTGTTATAGAGGCACGTACCGCTATTCTTGCAGTTTCATCATCACGAATTTCTCCAATCATTATTGTATCTGGGTCTTGACGAAGAATACTACGAAGTGTTGTATTAAAGTCTAAACCAATTTCACTCATAACTTGTACTTGGTTCAAACCTTTCATTTTCATTTCTACGGGGTCTTCAACTGTAATAATATTTGTTTCGGGAGTGTTTAGAAGTTGCAACATTGAGTAAACTGTTGTACTTTTTCCTGAACCTGTAGCACCAGTAACTAAGATAATACCGTTTGGAGCAGTAAGCGCAGTTTTAACTTTTTCATAGTTAGCATCAGAGAAGCCTAAAGTTTCAAGACCCGCTAAACTCATTGAATAATCTAGTATTCTTATAACTATTTTTTCACCATGAATGGTAGGTAGGGAAGATACACGAAGGTCTAATTGTTTACCATCATCAAGTCTTTTAATAGCTCCGTCTTGGGGAAGTCTTGATTCAGTAATATTCATACCACTGATAATTTTTACTCTTGTTGTTAAATTCTTTTTTACAGAATCTGGTATTTTACAATAATCATGTAGTTCACCATCTATTCTGATTCTTACATTTATTCCTTTTTCTGCAGGGTCGAAATGAATATCGGAAACACCTTTTTTAATAGCATCTTCGATTATTTCATTAACTATTTCTACAACTGGTTTATTATCATAATCAAATTCTCTAAACATAGTCTTATCACACTAGCCCTTTACTATAAATAATTATATAATATTTTTATTTAATAAACAACTTAAAAAAATAAATTTTCACAAAAAAATTATGGCTAATAATAACAAAATATTGTATACTAATAATGGAAGTAGGTTGATGTAAAAATGAAGAAAGAAAATATTTATTTTATTGTTTTGGGAGTACTTTTTATCTTTGTACCATTTTTTATAAAAATCTATTCCGTCTTTAAACTTATTGCGGTTCTTATTGGAATTATTTTAACCTCTATAGGTTTAATTGCTAATACGGATAATAAAATATATAAAGTTATGCTTTTCCCAATTATGATTTTTGCTTTTACTTACTTGATTGATTATTATTCTTTTATAACGATTAAAAAGGTTCCTGTTATGGCAATTGAATATAAATCCTCTGATAAAGTAAGTACTTATAATAGCCTTTTATATAGAGTTTATAAGTGCGATAAATCTTTAGTTTTAGATAAAAAATATAAAAAAAATTATGCTTGTGATAATAATGATGTTCCTCTTACAAACATAAATGATTTTTTAGAAAGCAATGCTTCATTAGTATATAGTAAAGAAAAAAATAAGTTTGTTCATTTAAAAGGAAAAATAAGTAAAATTATTGGTGATAATTCTATTGAAATTAGTCCTTATGAAGGAAATATTGGTATAAATGGTTATGTAAGTTTTATCGATAATAAAAAAGTTGTTATAAAGGATATTAAGGTAGACCCTTCGAAATACTATATTTTTGATGAAATCGAAGTAATTGGTTTAGTAAGTTCTTTTACTACCGAAGAAAATACAGAAATCATTTATTTAACAAATGTAAAAATTATTGATAACCATCTATATGATGAATATGAAATAATGGTAAATAATAATAATTCTAAAGAGCTTAGTAATATGCAAAATAATATATATTATTTAGGAATAGAAAATATTTATTATAAATATGATAGCAATAATATTTACGATTTAAACTATATTTTATCTGATAAAAGAGAAAGCATTGATAATATGGTAAGTGGAAAAGAATATAAACAAAATGAATCTATGGATAGAATTTATAATTTTGATTCTTTTAATATCGTAAGATGTGCAAATGAAAAAACTATTTTTGTAAATAAAAACTATAAAATAAATGATAATATTTGTGAATAATAAAAAGGTAACTAGTAAATAATAAAAATGTGAAAAGTTTTATTAAAAATAGTTATCTTTTTTTTCTTTTATTTGCACTTCTTTTATCAAAGAATTTTATTTTTAGTTTATTTAAAAATAATGAGAAAATAAATTATGAATCAATGTACTCTTTATCTTTAGAAAAAGAAATTGAAAATATTTCTTTAGTAAAAAATTTTGAATATAAAGATGCTTTTACCTATGGAAAAATTTTTAATAGAAACATTTATTATGTAAAAAATGAAACGAAAGTAATCTGTGATACATCTTTAGTAAAAGTAGGGGATCTAGTCTTAAATGGAAACTATCTTATTGGTAAAGTTAAAAAAGTATTTAAGGGATTTGCTATTATCGAAAATATTAATAATAGTGATTTTATAATTCAGGGGAAAATAAATGATGAATATGTTATTTTAGAAAATAATAAAAATATTTTATCATTTAAAACTTATAATAAATATGAAATAGGAAGCACCATATATGTATCTAACCTTATGGGTTATAACGAAAATATTATTATTGGAAAAATTATTAAAAATGAAATTAACCCAAGTACTTTAGAAAATAATTATATTATAAAAACTAAAAATATGGATAATAATTATGTAGTTATTTTATCAAAGGATAATTTATGATACTTGATATTATTACTTATAATTATACAAGCTATTATAGCTTTTTCTTTTTAAATTATTTAAATAAAAAAAATATTTATTTTATTATTTTTATAGGCTTATTAATTGATAATCTATTTTTAAATACCTACTTTATAATTACTCTAATTTTACTTATTTTATATTTTTTAGATAAATTTATAAAACCCTATTATTTAAAAAATGTGATTAATTATATAGTTTTTTTGTTTTTACTTAGCCTCATATTTAATGTAAGTTTTTTTCATTTACTTAAAAATAGCATAATTTTACAATTAACAAGTATTATGCTTTATAAAAATTCATATAATTAAGTATGGAAAATAATGATTATGAAATTTTAAATGATTATTTAAACGAGGATAATAAATCTAAAAAATATTTTAAAAATTTTATAAACCGAATTTTGATATCTTTAGTAATTTTAATTATTAGTTTAATTTTTGTAAAAATTAGTGATAAAAATAAAGAGTTATATAAAAAATATGTTTTTGGTGAGACGTTTAAGTTTTCTTCTTTTAATAAATTTTATGAAAAATATTTTGGTTCCGTTTTAGGTGAAAATAAAACGCAAACTATGTTTAATGAAATTAACTATAGTGAAAGCGCGCCTTATTTAAATGGTATTAAAATAAAAAATGCAAATCAAAGTGTTCCAGCTTTAACTGGTGGTGTAGTAATATTTTCTGGTGCTAAAGAAGGATATGGAAATACGGTTATTATACAAGGCAGTGATGGCTTTGATATTTGGTATGGTAATTTAGAAAACGTAAATGTTAAAATATATGATTATGTAAGTGAAAATAGTCTAATTGGATCATCTTTAGAAAATCTTTATTTAGTAATTACTAAAGATAATAAATATTATACTTATGAAGAATATATTCAAGATAAAAATTAATTATTTAACATGGTATTTTTTATTTATTCTTTTTTTATGTGGTTATATAAAAAAGGGAATAATTATTTTTTTAATTATTTTATTTCATGAACTAGGCCATATATTTATTGCAACACTTTTTAAATGTAAAATTATTTCTATTGAAATTTTTCCTTTCGGAGGAGTTAGCAAAATAGATAAACTTTTAAATGAGAGATTTTTAGTTGACTTTTTAATTGCTATTATGGGAGTGGTTTTTCAAAGCATTTTATTCTTAATATTTAAAAACCCTGAATTTATTAAAATTAATCTTTATTTAATATTATTTAATTTACTTCCTATAATACCCCTTGATGGATCAAAAATAGTATTTGAAATATATGCTTATTTTTTTAACTATAAAAAGTCCATTAAACTATATTATCTTACGTCATTTATATTTATTGTTTTATATTTTATATTAAATTTTAAATATAGTTTAAATAATTATATGATTATAATTTTGCTTATTTATAAAACTATTGAAGTAGTTAAAAATAAAAATATATTTTATGAAAAGTTTATTTTAGAAAAGATTTTTTATAATATAAAATATAAAAGAGTTAAACAAATTAATGGGTTTAGTAATAAGTTTTATAAAAACGTAAAATACTATTATTTTATGCATGATAAAATTATTTCTGATAGAGAATATTTAAGGAAGCAATTGTTGACAAAGTAAGTATATTTTGGTAAAATCTTATTGTTTTAAGTCATTTCATCCACTCTAAAAAGGTTTTAAAAAAGTATTTACTTACCTTAAAGGTGTGACTTATTAAAAGGAGGAAAAGAAATGAAAGCTATAATTAAAACTGGTGGAAAACAATATTATGTAGAATCAGGAAGTCGCATTTATATTGAAAAATTAGATGCTGAAGCTGGTCAAAAAGTTGTTTTCGATGAAGTACTATTCGTAGATGGTAAAGTAGGAAGTCCATTTGTTAAAGGAGCTACTGTAGAGGCTGAAGTTATTAAAAATGGTCGCGGAAAGAAAATAAAAGTATTCCATTATCGCCCTAAAAAGAAATTCAGAAAGACTCAAGGCCATAGACAAGCTTATACTTTAGTTGAAATCAAAAAAATTAATGGTTAATTATGATAAAAGTTATTAAAAATGGCAACTGTATAAAAATTTATGGTCATGCTGGGTTTGATACTTTTGGAAAAGATATAGTTTGTGCTAGCGTATCTAGCATAATATATACGACTGTTAATGGTCTTTATAGTATCAACGATAAAAGCATTAAGTTTTCAGATAATGATGAATATATGGAAATATTAATTCTTTCATCTGATGATATTACAACAAAATTAATTACTAATATGTTAGAACTTTTAAAATCTTTAGCAAAAGATTATCCAAAAAATATTGAGGTAATTAATAAAAAATAATAGTAAAGGAGAATTGATTATGTTAATAATAAGTTTAAACATTCAAAGATTTGCTCACGTTAAGGCTCAAGGTTCTACTAAGAACAATCGTGATTCTGCAGGTCGTAGATTAGGTGCTAAACTTTCTGATGGACAAACTTGTAATGCAGGAAGTATCATTTACCGTCAAAGAGGAACTAAAATTTATCCAGGAAATAATGTTGGAATGGGTAAAGATCATACTTTATTTGCTAAAATTAGTGGCGTTGTTAAGTATGAAAGAATGGGTAAAGATAAGAAAAAAGTATCTGTTTATGAAAAATAATGCCTTAGGGCATTTTTTTTAAATCAAGAGAAAGGGAAATATTTATGTTTGTTGATGAAGTAAAAATTAAATTAATTGCTGGTAATGGTGGAAGTGGTTGTACTTCTTTTAGAAGAGAAAAATTTGTACCTATGGGTGGCCCTGATGGTGGAAATGGTGGAAGAGGCAGTAATATTGTTTTTGTAGGTGACAAATCACTTAAAACTTTAGTAGATTTAAAATATAAAAAAATAATTAAAGGCTCTAAAGGCGAAAATGGTATGGGTTCTAATCGTTATGGCAAAAATAGTGAAGATGTTATTATTAAAGTGCCACTAGGAACAATTATTTATGATGATGATACTTCTTTAGTTGTGTGTGATATTACAAAAGATGGTCAAAGTGTTATAGTAGCCCATGGCGGAAGAGGTGGAAGAGGAAACAGAGCTTTTGCTACTCATGAAAACCCAGCCCCAAAATTTTCCGAAAATGGCGAAGAAGGAGAAATTAGATATTTAAGATGTGAACTTAAAGTTTTAGCAGATGTTGGTATTGTAGGACTACCAAGTGCTGGAAAAAGTACATTTTTATCAGTTATTAGTAGTGCAAAGCCTAAAATTGCTAGTTATCACTTTACTACTTTATCTCCGAATTTAGGAGTTGTTAAATTAAATGAATCTTCATCATTTGTAGTAGCAGATCTTCCTGGATTAATTGAAGGAGCAAGTGAAGGCGTGGGTCTTGGAATTAAATTTTTAAGACATGCCGATAGATGTAAAATTTTACTTCATATGGTAAATATGTCTTCTTTAGAGGGAAATGACCCAATAAATGATTATAAAGTTATAAGAAACGAAATTGAAAAGTATTCAAAGAAACTTGCAAATAAAATAGAAATTGTTGCTGCAAGTAAAATGGATATGCCTGATTCTAAAGATAATTTAGAAAAATTTAAAAAGGCTTATCCAAATATTTTAGTATATCCAATTTGCTCACTAACAATGAGTGGGGTAAACGAACTTTTAAATAATATTGGTAAGGTTTTAGAAACAGCTCAAGAAGAAAATCTTTTTGATGAAAATGAGTTTGAAGAAGAAGTATATATTAAATTTAAAAAAGAAAAACCATATACCATTACAAAAGAAGATGATATATGGGTAATTAGAGGCAAAGAAATCGAAAGAATATTTAAAATGACAAAATTTGAAGAAGACGAAGGTGCAATGCGCTTTGCCAGAATTTTAAAAGCAATGGGCGTTGAAGATGAACTTGCATCTCTAGGCGCAAAAAGTGGCGATGATGTTGCCATTAATGATTATTTATTTACTTATAAAGGTTAGTTTTTCCCCGATAACAAGTTTTTTAGCTTTAAATGCAGGCATTTCTATAATGCTTGTATTTTTTATTTTATTATTAACTGTAACTATTTTATTTTTAGGAATATTTAATGCTTTAAAAATAACAACATCATGTTTATCAATTGCTACAACATCAATATTTTCTTTCATGAAAAAAGTGTGTATACTATTTGTCCTTTTAAATAAAAGGGCATGTTTAATGTTTGTTTTACCCATGTAGCCCATTAGTTTTTTAAAGAAAGTTTTAGCTTCATAAACTTTTATATATTCATCATTATTAATTTTTAGTATCATACTTTTCACCCTAATAAAATAATATCAAATTATTATAAAAAAATGTATAATTTTTTAAAAATATTTTTTAATTTATTGACTAAAATGTAAAAATATTATATGATAAATCTGATAATAGAAGGGAGATTAAAATGAACGAGGAATCAAATAAAAATAATGTAGTTCTTCTTACAGTAATCGCAATTGTTACTATGCTTGTTGTCGTAGTAGGAGCAACATTTGCATATTTAGCAAGCCGTATTGATGGAAAGGGTCAAAGTAATATTAACGTTACAACAAATGTGTCAAGTGATTTATTTTTAATTGACGCTGGTAGTGAAATTGATATTTTAGCTACTGAAGAAAATTTTGGACAAGAACAAGCTCAAAATAAAGAAGATCTTTCATCAGAAACAAAAGGAAGTATTACATATCAAACATCATCAGAAAGTGAAGTTACAAGAAAGTATAAAATTGCTTTAAATGTTTCTGAAAACAATATGGAATATACATCTGGTGTATGTTATTCAAAAACTACTCCAAATGAACTTGGTGAAAGTGAATGTGGTGAAGGAAATATTTGGGCAACAACTGATGGAATTAATTACGCATGTTATCCAAAAGGAACACCAAATTCAAATACTGATTTATACTCTTGTACTGCAAGTAATACTTATATTTGGACTACAGAAAAAGTTGCTGAACTTGTATTAGATTTTTATAAAGCTGATACTTCTGTTACAAAAGACAATTGTAATACTGGAAAATGTTATGACTCTAGTAGAAAACTTGTTTCTTCAGCAACAACAAAAAGTACTTGTGATGATTTAGATGGTAGTAGTTGGGTAACTGATTATTATGATGATAGTACAAGTAGATGTTATGTTCTTCAAGATTCATTTGATATTACTACTGAACCGAATGAGTCATCAAAAGTTTTATTAGATGAAACATCTATAACTACATCTAAAGCAATTGGCAAAATTAATGAATATTATATGGCTAGAGTAACACTTAGAAATTTAATGCACAACCAAATTCAAAATGGTCAAAAGAAATTTGTTGCTAATATTGAATATACTCAAGTACTAGACGTACAACCTTAATAAATTACATCTAACAAATGTTAGATGTTTTTTTATTGTTTATTAATATTTTTTATGTTATGATGAATATTTAAGGAAAACTTACATAAATTAAAAAAGGAAGCATTCGCTTTTGCTTGGCGAGCGCTACCATGTTGTGGATAGCGCTTATATTAAGTTATAATATAGGCACTTTTTATTTGAACAAAAAGTGCAGTATAATGATACTTAAAATTAAAATGATTATTAGGCAAAGATTATCCTTAAATTTTTTAGTCATTTTGAACGCCTTCATATAAAAGTGATAATATCAAATGAATACTTCCTATTTTTGTTGATATCAAAATTAAAGTGATTATGCAATATATTTTGCATAATTTTTATTTAAAAATATCTTAGCAAAATGTATTGACAAGTGCTAATTTGCATATTATAATATTGTTAGCATTTAGGGATAATAAGTGCTAGAAAGGACAATATGGATAATAGACAAGAACAACTACTAAAGGTTATTGTAGAAACTTATGTTAAAACAGTTAAACCAGTAGGAAGTAAATCATTATGTCAAAAATTTAATTGTTCATCTGCTACGATACGTAATGAGATGGCTGTTTTGGAAAATCTTGGATATATTGAAAAAAATCATATATCTTCAGGAAGAATACCTTCAGAAAAAGGATATCGTTATTATGTTGAAAACTTAATGGAACCAGAAAAGTTAAATGGTAGAGATATTTTAAAGCTTCAGAAAGTATTTAGAAATAGTGATCTAGTATTAACTGATGCAATTAGTAAGTGTATGGAAATTATTAGTGATTTAACTAATTATGCATCTGTAGTACTTGGTTCATCAAGTGAAGATAATTTACTTAAACAAGTAAATATTATTCCAATTGATGATTTTAAAGTTGTCGCACTAGTTTGTACAAATAAAGGTATTGTAGAAAATAAAAAATTTGCTTTAGATGAAAAAACTGATATAAAGGAACTAATTAAGACATGTGAAATAATTAATAAAATGCTTATTGGTACTCCTATTAAAGATGTATCAGAAAGACTTGAATTTGAAATAAAGCCAATAATTGCAAGTAAAATAATCAATTATGAAAAAATATATAATATATTTTATAATGCATTTACTGATTTTATTGATGAAAGTTCAAATGTTGTAGTTAATGGTAAAGCAAAAGTGTTAGAACAACCTGAGTATAATGATCCAAACTCTATTAAGAAACTTGCATATAAACTTGAGGATAAAGACTTTATTAAAAAAGTTACTAGCGATGATGGTACAAACGAGTATACTGTATATATTGGTACTGACTCAAATGTTGATGATAATACCACAGTTATTAAAAGGTCTTATGAAGCAGGTGGAGAAAAAGGTACAATTGCTATAATTGGGCCAAAAAGAATGGACTATGCAAGAGTATATGGATTATTAGACTATGTCCTTAAAGAAATTGAGAAAAAGTAGGTGAAAGTTTGAAAGAAGAAAATAAAAAATCTCATAAGAAACATGAAAATGTTGAAAAGAAAAATGTAGAGCATATTGATGCTGAAAAAGAAAAACTACTTGAAACAAATAAAGATTTGCAAGATAAAATCTTAAGACTTAATGCAGAAATGCAAAATATGAGTCGAAGATTTAATGAAGAAAAAGCAAATATTTATAAATATGATGGTGAAAAACTAGTTAAAGAATTATTACCAATAATTGATAACTTTGAAAGAGCTATTAGTCTTGATGATGATGACTTAACTGATGAACTATCAAAATTCCTATCTGGATTTAAAATGATTTACACATCATTTTTATCTACACTTAATGGCATTGGAGTTAAGGAGATAGAATGCATTGGTAAAGAGTTTGATCCAAATACGATGGAAGCTATTATGACAACATCAATACCTGAAAGAAATAATAATGAAGTTATTGATGTTATGCAAAAAGGTTATACTTATAATGATAAAGTTATAAGGGTAGCTATGGTTAGAGTGAATACAATTACTCAAGATTAAAGAAAGGAATGATTATATATGAGTAAAATTATAGGTATAGATTTAGGTACAACAAATAGCTGTGTTGCTGTACTTGAAGGTGGAGAGGCTAAGGTTATTCCTAATGCCGAAGGAAATCGTACAACTCCTTCAGTAGTTGCTTTTAAAGGTGATGATGAACTAGTTGGCGAAACAGCTAAAAGACAAGCAGTTACAAATGTTAAAAATACTATTTCTTCAATAAAAAGAAAAATGGGAACAAATGAAAAAGTTGAAGCTAATGGAAGAAAATATACACCAGAAGAAATCAGTGCAAAAATTCTTAGTAAACTAAAAAAAGATGCAGAAAGTTATTTAGGAGATAAAGTAACTAAAGCAGTTATTACTGTTCCAGCTTACTTTAACGATGCCCAAAGACAGGCAACTAAAAATGCTGGTAAAATTGCCGGATTAGATGTTGAAAGAATAATTAATGAACCAACAGCTGCTGCACTTGCTTATGGTCTTGATAAACAAGATGTACTTCAAACAATTTTAGTTTATGACTTAGGTGGAGGAACATTCGATGTTTCAATTCTTGAACTAGGTGATGGTGTATTTGAAGTTAAATCAACTGCTGGAAATAACCATTTAGGTGGAGATGACTTTGATGAAAGAGTAGCAGATTATTTAGTTTCTGAATTTAAGAAAGAACATGGTATTGATTTATCTAAAGATGCTATGGCAATGCAAAGAGTTAAAGATGCTGCTGAAAAAGCAAAGAAAGACTTATCTTCTATGAGTACTACACAAATTTCTCTTCCATTTATAACTCAAAATGAAAATAAAGAACCACTTCATATGGATATTACGCTTTCAAAAGCAAAATTTGAAGATTTAAATAAAGATTTATTTGATTCAACTTTAGAGCCAGTAAGAAAAGCTTTAAAAGATGCTGGACTTACTGCTAAAGATATTAATAAAGTTATTTTAGTAGGTGGTTCATCAAGAATACCTTATATTCAAGAACTTGTTAGAAAAGAACTTGGACAAGAGCCAAATAAGAGTGTAAACCCTGATGAAGTTGTAGCAATGGGTGCTGCTATTCAAGGTGGAGTACTTACTGGTGAAGTAAATGATATAGTACTTCTTGATGTTACACCACTTTCACTAGGTATTGAAACTTTAGGAAATGTTATGACAGTTTTAATTCCAAGAAATACAACTATTCCAACAAGTAAGAGCCAAGTATTCTCAACTGCTGCTGATAATCAACCTGCAGTAGATATACATGTACTTCAAGGTGAAAGACCTATGGCATCTGATAACAAGACTTTAGGTAACTTCCAACTTACAAATATACCTCCAGCAAGAAGAGGAGTACCACAAATCGAAGTAAAATTTGATATCGATGCAAATGGTATAGTAAATGTTACTGCTAAAGATCTTGGAACTAATAAAGAACAATCTATTACAATTACATCATCTACTAACCTTTCTGATGAAGAAATTGATAAGATGATGAAAGAAGCTGAAGCTAATAAAGAAGCAGATGAAAAGAAGAAAGCTGAAAGTGAAGCTAGAAACGAAGCTGATTCAATGATTCTTGCAACTAATCGTGCACTTGAAGATTTAGGTGATAAAGTTGATCCTAAAGATAAAGAAGAAGCTGAAAAATTAAGAAATGAACTTGAAGAAGCATTAAAAGGTAATGATATCGATGATATCAAAGCTAAAACTGAAAGTTTAAATAAAAAGGCTATGGAACTAGCAGGAAAAGTCTATGAAGCAAATGCAAAAGTAAACGGAAATGCTTCAAATAATGCAAGTGATGATAGTTCTGATGCACAGGAAGCTGAATACAAAGAAAAATAATTAAGAAAGGTAAATGATATTAGGTCCTATTTCTAGGACCTAATATTTGGTTATATTATGAACGAAAAAATAGATTTAAGTGCTTTATTTAAAAATGATGAGGAAGCTAAAAAGGAGCTTAATTCATTAACTAAATACTCAAAAAAAATTACTTCTTATGAGGGTAAATTACTTTCCAGTCCAGAAAAGTTATATGAATATCTAGAGTATAATAGTAATATATCAAAAAGATTAGAAAGATTATATCTTTATGCTCATATTAATAATGATTTAGATTTAACTAATGAAAATTATAATAATATGCTTGGAAATGTACTTAACTTTATAAATGATTTAAATGAAAAAGAAAGTTTTGTAGTTCCAGAACTTTTAGAAAAAGACTTTAGTGATATAAAAGATTTTATTAAAAAATTTCCTAAACTTAAGGAATACGAAAATGAATTAAAAAGTATTTATAAAGCAAAAAAATATATAAAATCAAAAGAAGAAGAAAAACTAATTACACTTCTTTCATCAGTATATTCAAAAAGTGAAGACTCAAGTGAACTTTTATTAACTACTGATATGGACTTTGGTTATATAACTAACGAAAAAGGTGAAAAAGTAAAACTTACAATATCAAACTTTAGTACATATATTAAAAGTAGTAGTCAAAGTGTTAGATTAAATGCTTTTGAAAATTTATATAAAGAAATTGCTCATTATGAAAATACATTTAATTCAATTTATACTACGAAAGTTATGAGTAATAATAAAATTGCTAAAATAAGAGGTTTTAAAACTGCTAGAAGTTTAAGTTTATATTGTAATGATATAAAAAATGATATATATGATAATTTAATTAGTGGTATAAAAAATAATTTACCAATATTTTATAAATATTATGATCTAAAGAAAAAAGTTTTAGGACTTAAAGAGCTTCATATTTATGATACATATGCAAATATTACAAAAGACTTTGATAAAACATATTCTTATGATGAAGCTAAAAATTTAGTCCTTTCATCTTTAGAAGTTATGGGTAAGGATTATATAAATGTTATAAAAAAAGCTTTCGATGAGCACTGGATTGATGTACTTCCAAAGGAAAATAAAAGAGAAGGTGGATACTGTACGTGTGCTTATTTAGCTCATCCTTACGTAGTTATAAACTATGAAGGAAAACTTGATGATGTATCAACTTTGATTCATGAACTTGGCCACGCAATGCATTATTATTACGCTCAAAATTATAATACTTATGAGGATTATAATTATTCAATTTTTGTAGCAGAGGTAGCAAGTCAAGTAAATGAAATAATACTTACAAACTATATGCTTAATCATACAAATGATATAAATGAGAAAAAATATATTTTAGATAGTATTTTACAAAGATTTAAAGCTACGATGGTAAGACAAACTATGTTTGCTCATTTCGAAGATAATATTCATAATAAAGAAATAAGTGGAGAAGTTTTAACTAAAGAACTTGTTCAAAAAGAATATTTAGATTTAAATAAACTTTATTTTGGACCAAATGTAGTAGTAGATGATTATATTAAATATGAATGCTATAGAATTCCACATTTTTATTATAATTTCTATGTATATCAATATGCAACAGGTTATGCTGCAGCACTTAAAATAGCAAATGACATTATAAATAAAAAAAATGGTGCATTAGAAAGTTACATTAAGTTTTTGAAAATTGGCTCTAAACTTGACCCTGTTAAAAGTTTAAAAGTAGCAGGAGTTGATATGGAAAGTCCAACATTATATGACGAAGTATTTGCCTTTTGTGATAAGACTAGAAAGGAGTTAGAAGATTTATATGAGTAGTAAAAAAGATTATTATGAACTTTTAGGAGTATCAAAAGATGCTTCAGATGAAGAGATAAAAAGGTCATTTAGAAAACTTGCTAAGATGTATCACCCAGATAATAAAGAAACTGGTAATGAAGAAAAATTTAAAGAAATTGGTGAAGCTTATGCAATTCTATCAGATCCAGCAAAAAGAAAACAATATGATCAGTTTGGTTCTAGTGCTTTTGATGGTACTGGTAATTTTCAAGGAAATGGTGGATTTGGCTTTGATGCAAGTGATATTAATTTAGATGACATTTTAAGAAGTGTTTTTGGTGATTCTGATTTTTCTTCATCATTTGGAGGTAATCCATTTGGAGGATTTTCTCATTCTTCTTCGAAAAGAAGGGGTAAGGGCTCTGACATAAAAGTAACTGTTGATTTATCTTTTGAGGAAGCTTGCTTTGGATGTGAAAAATCTTTTGAAGTAAATTTAAAAGATTCTTGTCCTCATTGTAATGGAAAAGGTGGCTTTAATGAAAAAACTTGTCAAACATGTGGTGGCAAAGGAATTGTTCTTGAACAAGTAAGATCACTTTTTGGAATTATGCAAACTCAAAAAGTATGTCCCGATTGTAAAGGAAATGGTGTAACATATAAAGATGTATGTCCTGATTGCAAAGGCACAGGAATTATAAATAATAAAAAAACAATTAAAGTAAAAGTTCCTGAAGGAGTTGATAGTGGACATGAACTTCGTCTTGCAGGTAAAGGAAATGCTTCTCCAGGCGGAGAAAATGGTGATTTATACGTAGATTTTGATATTAAACCATCACCACTTTTTGAAAGAGATGGTAATGATATTTATTTAGAACTTCCTATAAATGTTGCACAGGCAACTTTAGGCTGTGAAGTAGAAATTCCAACTCTTACAGGAGATGTTATTTTAGATATTAAACCTGGAACGCAAAATTATACAAAATTAAAATTAAAAGGTAAAGGTATTAAAAGTCCAAACTCTTTAGTTCGTGGTAATATGTATGTAGTAGTAAATATTATTATCCCTACAAAACTTACATTATCACAAAAAAAATTATTCAAAGAATTACTTGATTCAAATTTAGATAATGAAGATGCTTTCAAAGATTTTAAAAAGAAAATGAATAATAGATAAATCCCAAAAAATTTATCTATTTTTTATTAAAAAATACTTGCATTTGTTAAACATTTATTGTATACTACATCTTGCATGGAAAAAATCTATGCCAATATATGTAGGTTTTTAAGTATATGTTTTTAAGTATATTATGTACTAAAAACCCATTAAAGGTAAATAAGCAATTATTTATCTTTTTTTATGTCTAACACTTTGACATTATGATATTAAATGTGGTATTATTTTAATGTATAGTAGAAAGGTATTTTTATTATGGATATAAAAGAGAAGATAATAAATAATAGAGCTAAAATCCTTACTGTTATTGGTACGCTTTTAGTTTTATCAATAATTTCTGGAATTGCTTATGCCTATTTTGGAAAACTTGTTATAAATAACACAGAAAATGCAATAACACAGATAAATACTACTTTTTATACATTTAATTCTACGGGAGCAAATAGCATATCTTTAACAATCAATGAAACAGATTTAGATGTTGAAAACGCCACAAACAATTATACATCTTTTGTATCAAATAGTGGTGGAAATATCACAGTTACGCTTGATGCTAAAAGTACTACTCCAGTGTATTGTACTTATGATATTGTTTATGTACCTTCAACTGCTTATATGGCATCACAAACTACATATAATGAGCTTACTATAAGTGGTAGTTCTAAAAATGGTGGAAAAATATCTGAAACTAGTTTAAATGGTTCGAGCAAAATTGTTATAGGTGGAGCAAGACTTATTAAAACAACTTCATCTAAAACAACAATTTCTGATACATGGAATTTTACTTTAAAATATTATAATATTGAAAAACCACAAGATAGTATTATTGGAAAAACATATAAAGGAAATATCAAAATTGAAAATATAAATTGCGATTATGGAGATATGTCAGCACTTAGTGCAAAAGACTACATACTTGCTTTAAATGGTGGAGAAAGTTATGTTTCTTCCAAAAGCCTTTTTGATGTATCTGCTGCCGCAACTGATAATGAGGGTATGTATAGTCTTAACGATGATTTAGGTAAAACATATTTTTTTAGAGGTGCTATTAATAATAATTGGGTAAAGTTTGGAAAAAATAGTAGTAATAATGACATGTACTGGCGAATTATAAGAATAAATGGTGATGGTAGTATAAGAATGTTATATGCTGGAACATCTGTGCCTACAGAGAATGAGGAATATGTAGGAAAATATAGGAATCAAATAATATCATCACCAACTTATGTAAGTGACAATTCAAAACCTGAAAATATTGGATATCAGTATATTGACGGTTCTCAACATGGTTATGGAAAATGTGATCCTTCACAGACAACTTGTTCTACTTCTAATGGAACGGTGTATAATAGCAAAATGAAAATTTTACTTGAAAATTGGTTTTCTGGAAGTACAAATTTAAAAACATTATATGAAAATGGCAAAATAGCGGACCAAATTGTGTGCAATGATAGATCAGGTACATATAGTTCCTATGCCGCAAATTATGGTGGTTACAATAGGTTTGTTCTTAATGGTATTTTCAATCCGACATTTATGTGTGAAAGTGCTAGTGACAGGTTTACTGTTAACACTGATATTGGAAATGGGGCACTTACTTATCCTATAGGATTAATTACTGTTGATGAAATGGCCTTTGCTGGATCAGGTACAGGTAATAACTTAAATTACTTTTTATATTCTTTAGATATATATTGGACAGTGTCACCATGCAATTATCTTTCAGGAAGTATGCTCGTCTTTACAAATTCTAATGGTGGAATTGATTATAAATCAGTTTTTATGCCATATGGCGTAAGACCAGTTATATCACTTGCAAAAAATGTATCGTTGTCTGGTACAGGTACCTATAATGATCCATATACAGTTAATTAAGAAAGGAATAGATTATGAAAAATAGTAATAAATATTTACGTGTAATTGTTATTCTTTTAATTCTTTGTACATTTGTATCTATTTCTTACGCTTATTTTAAAGTTTCTAATAGCCAAAATAATGCGAACTCACAGGTTATGGTTAACGCTCCATCATGTGCAGCCATTTCATTTTCAAGTAGTAGTTCAATAACTATTCAACCTCCTAACTCTGTACCTGTATCTGATGCTAAAGCTTTAAGCGCAACGACTTTTAGAACACCTTTTGTAGTTAAAAACAATTGTACTAAAGCACAAAGCATATCTATTATACTAGTCCCACAAAAATCATCAACAATGCCAGTTAGAGCACTTAAGTATGCTTTAATAGAACAAAGCGCAGCAGTACCAAGTTCTGGCACCAATATTTCTAGTCAAATTAATTTATCTTCTGTAACTCAAAAAGAATTAAGTAGTAAAAATACAAGTTATAGTGGGGTTACTTCAGGATACTTTCTTGGAGAAGTAAGCGTTCCAGCAAGTTCTTCAAAAAGTTATTATTTATATGTGTGGATTGATGAAAATGAAGGATGGCTTGGAAATGGTTCAACAATGGATAAAAAACTTTTAAGTACAATTATAATTGGAACTGGAGTATCAACTGATTTTGGTGATAAAGTAAATACTTTATATGAAACAATTGAAAATAGGTATAAAAATAGTGATACATATGTAAAACTATATGATCCAACTGCTGAGGGTGATCCAAATACTTATCCTAATAATATATATTACTTTAATGGAGCAGTTAAAAATAACAATGTACTTTTCGGAGGATTTTGCTGGAAGATAGTAAGAACTACTGACACTGGTGGGATTAAAATGATATATAATGGTGTGCCGGAATTAGAAAACACGCCATTAGTTAGTGGTGAATATACAAATATAAACAATGATACAAGTAATCCATTTACATTTGATAGTACAAATAATATTTGGTCGAATAGTAATGCCACTGCTACAGCTACTATTTCATTCAATGTTTCAGAAACTGGTGTTTATATTCTAAATTATTCCATTACTAGTAAAGGCCAAGCACCTTCGTATTTTAATATTTTTATCGATGGAACGGATAAAGGCAGATTTAGTGGTAATGCAGATAGTAAGTTGAATTTGGGTACTATAACATCTTCTAATACAATAAAAATTACATACAATAATAGGATGGGTAGTACTATAACATTTAATCTTAATAAAATTGATGAAAATAATACATTCAAAACTTGTGATAATACTAATGATGCTTCACAACTTACAAATACATCAGCGTTTAATAGTAGTTCCGTCTCACCAGCATATGTAGGATATATGTATAATACCGTTTATACATTTTCTAGAAAAAGTATGTCGTCACAATCAAATATAGTATTCGGAAATACATTTACGTATGCAAATGGAACATATACATTAAGTGATACAAAAACAGTAGCAACATGGTCAAGTGGATATAACACAATTAATAGTAATCATTATACATGTTTTACGACAGGAACAACATGTACATCACTTTATTATGTACATTCTACAAGTTCGGGTAGTGCATATTATATAACACTTACAGGTGGTAAATCAGTGGATGATGCCTTAAATGAAATGTTATATGCAGATGATGTAAATAAAACTGATAGTACAATAAAAACATATATAGACTCATGGTATAAAGAAAAAATGACAAGTTATACAGATAAACTCGAAGATACCGTATTTTGTAATGACAGAACTATAAGCAATCAATCAGTAAATGGCTGGAATCCAAACGGGGGAAGTACAGAAACCTATATAAATTTTGAAAATTTTAATACCAATTATAGTTTAGCATGTACAAATGAGACAGATAGATTTAGCATGAGTAATAGTAAAGCGAAACTTACTTACCCAGTTGGGTTATTATCTGCTCCTGAGGTAGGGCTAGCATATAGAGGTGCCAGTTCGAGTACTTTCTATTTGAATACCGGTAACAATTACTGGCTTGCTTCTCCTAACAGTTTCGATGCCTCACTCGCTTATGGTAGTGTCGTAGCCAACTATGGTTCCCAGTCTAGATCCAGCATCGGTAGTAAATATGGCGTGCTTCCGGCCATTTCCTTGAAACCTGGAACTGGCTATACTGTAGGAGATGGGTCATATACAAAACCATTTGTAGTAGAATAAAAAAAATAATAGCCACTTAATGTGGCTTTTTAAAAAGGAAAAAATATGTTAGAAAAATATAATGAATATTTAAAATATGAACTTAATTATTCTTTTTATACAATAAAAGAATATGTGTTACATGTTAAAAATTTTATTACTTATTGTGATAATAATGGTATTAATTATTTATCTTTAAATAAGAATGATGTTATTAATTACTTAAAATTTTTAGATGATCAAAAACTATCTAATAAAAGTATTAGTACAATTCTTTCTTCATTAAGATGTTTTTATAGTTATTTACTTGATAATGGATATATTAGTTTAAATATATTTAAGTTAGTTAGTAATCCTAAACTTGAGAAAAAATTACCTTCATTTTTAAGTTATGAGGAAATAAGAATTGTTTTGGATAGTATTGATATTGATAATATTTTATCTATAAGAAATAAAATGATTATAGAACTTTTATATGCTACCGGAATAAGAGTAAGTGAGCTTAGAAATATTAAAATAAATGATATAGATTTTAATAATAAAAGCATTAAAGTATTTGGAAAGGGTAGTAAAGAAAGGATTGTTTTTTTCGGAGATTATGCTTATGAGGCTATAAAATTATATTTAGATAATAGAGAACTTAAAAGTGAATATTTAATTTTAAATAATAAAGGAAAGCAAATAAGTATCAGAGGAATAGAGTTAATAATTAAAAATGTTATTGATAAAGCATGTATTAAAACTAAAGTAAGTCCACATACTTTTAGACATACATTTGCTACTCATATGCTCAATAATGGTTGCCCATTAAAAAGTGTGCAAGAACTTTTAGGGCATGCTTCACTATCCTCTACGGAAATATATACTCATATTACAGATGATTATATAAAAAGTGAATATTTAAAAAATATGCCTAGAAAATAGTTTACTTATGTAAATTATTTTTTTAAATTTTATTAAAAATTCAAAAATCACCCGAAAAATGTGTAAATTTATGATAAAAGTCGTCCGAAAAATGTGATAAAGTGTTAAAAAAGCTTGATTTTATAGAAAAAATAATACATCTTCAATAATTGAATATAATGTAGACATAAAGCATTAAATACGTTATATTAAAAGTGTAATAAAAAAGTGAGTGAAGCCAGCCTAGTAGAAAATGGCAACGAAAAAAGAAAGGAACTATTAAAAAATAGTTCCTTATTTTTAAACAGAAAAAAGGGGATACATAAATGCATCCCTATTATTTTTTGGTTTAAACAAAAAAGTAAAAACACAAAAAACAGCATACTGTTATAACTGATTCGTTATAACAATTATTATATTACATTTATTTCTTATAAAAATCAAGAATAAAATTTATTAAATTCTTAATTTGTTTGTTACTTTACAAAATATATGTAAAGTATTTATTATTTTTGTTCTTGTAAAATGATATTTAATATTATATAATATTGTAGAAAAAAGGAAGGAATTAAATATGGAAAAAAATGTTCATGAAATTGAAATTAAACTAACAACTGAATGGGAAAAATGTTTAGATAATGCATTTAAAAAGAAAAGTAAAGAAGTTAAAGTTGATGGTTTTAGAAAGGGTAGTTGTCCAAAAGATATTTATATCAAAAAATTTGGTATTGAAAGTTTATATATGGATGCAGTTGATGAAGCTGTAGGAATTGGTTACAAAAAAGCTTTAGATGATAATAAATATAGTCCAATTATTGAACCTAAAGTTGATATTAAAAATATTTCTGCTACTGAAATTGAATTTAAATTTATAATTATTGAGAAACCTGAAATTACTTTAGGTGAATATAAAAATTTAGGAATCAAAAAAGAAACTGCTA
Organism: uncultured Bacilli bacterium; assembly: GCA_934096705.1. GTDB lineage: Bacteria > Bacillota_I > Bacilli_A > RF39 > UBA660 > UBA6448. The sequence continues at coordinate 19,106 of CAKOMR010000004.1, read as the reverse complement.
AAGTTTCTAAAGAAGAAATTGAAGAAGAAATTAAACGTATGCAAGATCAAATGGCTGACCTTGTTGTTAAAGAAAAAGGCACTGTAGAAAATGGTGATACTGCTATAATTGACTTTAAAGGTACAGTTGATGGTACTCCTTTAGAAGGCGGAAGTGCAGAAAATTATTCACTTGAAATTGGTACTCATTCATTTATTCCTGGTTTTGAAGAAGGTCTTGTTGGTCATAAAACTGGTGAAATAGTTACATTAAATCTTAAATTTCCTGAGGATTATGTAGAAAATCTTAAAGGTAAAGAAGTTACTTTTGAAGTAAAAATTAATGAAGTAAAAGTACGTGTTTTACCTGAAATAAATGAAGATTTCTTCAAAGATCTAGGATATGAAAATGTAAAAACTAAAGCTGAACTAGAAGAAGTTATTAAAGAAAATATCAAAAAAGAAAAAGAAGCTAAACTTGCAGATGAACATTTAGATAAATGTTTAGATAAAGCATGTGAAAACATGAAAGTTACAATTAATGATGAAATTGTTGACGATGAAATTCATAGAATGATCCATCAATATGAACAACAACTTAAAATGCAAGGATTAGACTTACATAAATATTTTGAAATTACTGGAGATTCTGAAGAAGGTCTTCATAAAAAAATGGAAGGCGAAGCTTTAAAAAGAGTTCAATATCGTTTCTTAATCGAAGCTGTTGCTGAAAAAGAAAAAATTGAATTTACTAAAGAAGAAATTGATGCTAAAGCTAAAGAAATGGCAGAAAACTATGGTATTTCAGTTGATGAACTTATTAAAGCATATGGAACTATTGATGTTGTAAAATATGATATGACTATGCATAAAGCTTTAGAAATAATTAAAGAAAATAATTAAAATGGGCAAAATGCTCATTTTTTTTGTTTCAATATTTATTTTTCTTCATAATATATTATAGGTGAGAAAATGAACATGGATAATAAATTTTGGGGTAAAGTACAAAATAAAACAAAAGTTTCTAAAGATACAATTATGTCTCTTGCACAAAAACTTGCAAATGGTAATATGAAAGATGAAAATACTTTAAGAGAGGTTATTGATACTCTTTCTGATATCACTGGAAAAAGTGTTAGTGAAGAGAAAAAACAAAAAATTATTAGCAAAATAGTTAATGATAAAGTTCCTAAAAATGTAGATAAAATGTTTTAATTTTATCTATTTTTTAAGTATGAATGGATGTAAAAATAATTTATTGAAACCACAAATAAAATATTTATTATTTCAGAAATTAGTAGTGAATATATACCGATTTTTAAAAATGATAAACTTGCAAGTGACAGAAGTTTTATAATCGATGATACTACTGTTATTCTTAAGGTTATCTTAGCTTTACCAATTGCTTGCATAAATGATGCAAATATATTTTCAAAATAAAATAGGATAAAAAATGGTGCTAAATATTTTATATAATCTACTCCTAACGTGGTTTTATATAAAAATAAAAGTAATCTATATCTAAAAATATAAATTATAAATGTTGAAAAAAGCCCTATAAGAAAAGAAAAAAATATTCCTTCCTTAAGTCTTTTTTTAACATATAAAATATTACCTTCTTCATTAAACTTTGATATTTCAGGAATTAGAGCAAGTGATATTGCGTTAATAAAAAAAGATGGTATCGTAAGAGTAGATATTGCATATGCATTATATGCTCCATATTCACTTAATATAAAACTATTTGAGTATCTTTTAAAAAGAAGTATGTTAGTAAGAATTATAGGTTCAAAAAAATAACATATATTACCAATTATTCTACTTGAAACAGATGGCACTGAAAGTGATAATATTTCTTTTGAATCAAAATTATTTTCTTTGAAAGAAAACATTGTTTTAAGATCATTTTTGTTCATACAAAAAGAAAATGTTATTATTGAGGCGCCTTCAGTAAATAAGAATGTAAGAATAAGACCTACAGCTGCATGTACATATGAATATTCAATTAATTTTGGAACAACTGTTAAAATTAAAATAAGTCTTATTATTTGCTCGATAGTATTTGATAAAACGTGAGGGTAATTTTTTTGAATTCCGTAAAAATATCCTTTAAATATGCAAGCAATTGAGGAAAATGGAAGTGTTAATGCCATAGCAATTAAAAGGTAATAAGCATTAGGCTCCTTTAATAAAGTGTTTGCAATAAACTTTGATGATAAAAACATTATTAAAATTAATGATATATTTAATAAAAAAATAATTTTTAGAGCTTTATTTAGTACTTGTTTATTATTTTTTTGGGCAATAAGTTTAGCTATTGTTGTGGGCATAGCAAACGTTCCTATTGTTAAAATAAGTGAGTATGTTGGCATTACAATTGTATAAAGACTTATTGTAGTGCTTCCTACGATTCTAGTGAAAATTACTTTTATAATAAGACCTAATACTTTTGTAGAGAGTCCACTTAACATTAAAATAAAAGTTGACGCTAAAAATTTATTTTTTCTTATTTTCATTACATTATAAGTTTATTAATTAAGTCTAATTATTTTACATATAATTTAACTCGTGGTAAAATATTAATAGAAAAAAGAAAGTAGTATGGTTATGGAAGAAATAAAATTTAATTCTTTAAATGAATTATTTAATAGATTATATCCGGCTTTTAATACTAAGGTTAAAGAACTTAAAAGTGATGGTGTAAATATTTCTGAAGTTGAACTTTGGAATTATTTAAAAAATAATAATTGGCAAAATAATAATTCTTTAACTTTATATGATATGGTTAGTGATATTTTTTCTGTAACTAAAGAAAAAATTATTAATAAAGAAAGGATAAATGATGATAACAATTGATTATATAATAAACAACTTAAAAAATGCAGATGATATTCCAGATATAAAAAGGGCTTATGACTATGCTTCTTTGCATTTGAAAGGTGTAATGCGTAAAAATAAAGATACTGAAATGACTCATGTTTTAGAAGTTACCAATATTTTAATGGACTTAAATGTTGACACAAAAACTTTAGTTTGCGCACTTTTACATAGTATTTTAGATTATACTGATGTAACTGAAAGCGAAATTTCTTCTTTATTTGGAGCAGATACATATAAAATTATTTTATCTTTGTCTAAAATCAATCACTTAGAAATGATTGATGAATCAGAAAGTGCTGCTTTATATTTAAGAAAAGTAATGGTTGGTTTATGTGAAGATGTAAGAGTTTTATTTATTAAACTTGCGGATCGTCTTCATAACATGAGAACATTTGATGCTATTAGTAAAGAAAGGCAAAAAAAGGTTGCAAATGAAACTTTATCTGTACTTGTACCAATTGCCCATAGGCTTGGTATTAACTCTATTAAAAGTGAACTTGAAAACTTATGTTTATACTACTTAAAACCTGACGTTTACCAAGATATTTTAGATAAATTAAATGATACTGTAGATAAATTAAATGACTATTTAATTGAAATGCAAAATAATATTTGTGATTTACTTAATGAAAATGAAATTAAATTTGAAATTAAGGGAAGAGTAAAAAGCGTATATAGCATTTATAATAAACTTAATAATGGTAAAAAATGGGAAGATATATATGATATTTTAGCATTAAGAATTTTTGTTGATAAAGAAAGTGATTGTTATGCTGTAGTTGGTTTAATCCATTCAAAATTTAGACCAATTCCTTCGCGTTTTAAGGACTATATAGCAGTTCCTAAAGAAAATATGTATCAAAGTCTTCATACAACAGTTTTTGGACCTGGAGGAAGGCTTTATGAGGTACAAATAAGAACTTATGAAATGGATGAAATTGCGGAAAAAGGTATTGCCTCTCATTGGTCTTATAAAGAAAAAGGTACTAAAAAAATACAAACCTATATGGAACAAAAACTTGAAGTATATAGAAACATAATTGAAAATAGTAAAGAAGCTGATGATGATACATTTAATAACGTTATTAAAAGTGACATCTTAGGAGATCTTATGTATGTATTTACTCCGAAAGGAGATGTAATAGAGCTTCCTATAGATGCAACACCAATAGACTTTGCTTATAAAGTTCATTCAAAGGTTGGAGATACAATGACTGGTGCCATTGTAAATGATATTATGGTATCAATTAATAGTCCACTTCATGATGGAGACATAGTTAAAATACTTACAAATCCAAATAGTACCCCTTCGAAAGAATGGTTAAATATTGTTAAAACTACACAAGCAAAAGATAAAATTAAAGCGTACTTTTCTAAAACATCAAGAAATGAATATATTGAAAGAGGAAAAGACATTTTAGAAAAGGAATTACGCAAAAAAAGACTTGCTTTTAACGAAGTTCTATCAAAAGAAAATTTAAATTTCTTATTAAATGAGCTTAAACTCAAAGATATTGATGAACTATACTTTAACATTGGATCATATAAAGTTACTGTTATTCATTTACTTAATTTATTAAATCCAAAAGATGAAGTTAAAGAAAACTCCATTCATAAAAACGTTTCCCTTAAAATGGGAAGTGATATTTTAATTGATGGAAAAGTATCTATATTAACTCACTTAGCAAAATGCTGTAATCCTGTAAAAGGAGACGATATCATTGGAATTATTACCAAAAGCGATGGGATATCTATTCATAGAGTAAACTGCCCAAATACGTTTAATAATGATGAAAAAAAGGTTAATGCATCCTGGATAGAATATGCAAATAATGATTATGTATGTAGAATTATTATTAGGCTTTCTACAGATAAAAATAAACTTTCTGATATAATTAGCAAAATAAATATTCCTAAAGTATATGTTTTATCTATTGATTTAGTAGGTAGTGATGCTTATAAAGTTAGTTTAAAACTTGAAAATACAAGTCAAATAGATAACGTTATAAAAAATATTAGCAAACTAAGATACGTAAAAGAGGTAAAAAGAATATGAAAGTAGTAATTCAACGTAGTAAAGAAAGCTCTGTGAGCGTGAGTGGGAAACTTATAAATAAAATTGATAGTGGTCTTACTATCTTTGTTGGAATAACTCATGATGATACTGATACTGATTTAGACTACATAGTAAAAAAAGTAGTTAATTTAAGAATTTTCGATGATGAAAATGGCGTTATGAATAAAAGCGTTTTAGACGTAAATGGAAAGATACTTTTAATAAGCCAGTTTACCTTAATGGCAAATACTTCGAAAGGTAATAGGCCTAGTTATATTGATGCTTTAAATGGCTCTTTAGCAAAACCAATATATGAAAAATTACTTGCAAAGTTTAATAATTATATTCAAACTTTACCTGGAGTATTTGGGGCGGAAATGCTTGTAAATATTAATAATGATGGACCTATTACAATAATAATTGATAGTAAAAATAAATAATCATAAATAAAAGTCATCTTCATATACTTTTGTAGGAGATGATTTTTTTATGAATTTAATTATACCTTTTGAGAAAAAAGTTAAATTTAGTGGACCTGTAAAAGAAATATGCAGTATATCTTTAGAACATGAAATAACTAAAAATGAAGGAGAAATTTTAGGAAACTTTTTAGTATCTGGCACTTACAAAGAATATGAATTAAGTGTTAATAAACAAGATTTTAATTTTACTTTACCTTTTTCTGTAGATATTTCAAATAGAATTGATTTATCCTCAATAGAGTTTTCTATAGATAACTTTACTTATAATCTTGATAATGATGAACTTGATATTAAAATTGATTATGTGGTAGAAGGTACAGAAATGAAAGAAGAGGTAGCTTTTGAAAGAGCACCAGAATCACCGAGCATTGAGTCATTACTTGATGAAAGAAAAGAATCACAAGAAGAAACGATGGAAGAAAAAGAAACTAAAGATGAAGAAAATGAAAGAATTGATAAAGAGAAAATCACAAACGTTGTAACTTCGATGATGGATACGGAAGATGATTTTATGACGTACCATATTCATATCGTTAAAAAAGATGAAACTTTAGAAATGATTTGTGAGCATTATCATATATCACTTGATGAGGTTATGAAAATAAATAATATTACTACTGCCGAAGAAAACGATAAACTATTAATACCTTTAGAAAATGAATAATTTATCTTATATTAAAAGTGTATATAAACCTTTTAGGATAACTAAAAACAAAAGCGCTATGATAATTGATTCAACTGAAGGCAGATTTGTTTTAAAAAAAGAAAATAAAGATTTATATACACTATTTAATTATTTAAATAAGAGAGGGTTTAATAACTTTCCTAAACTTGTAAAAAATTTTCGAGATGAAGAAAATTTATTTGAATATGTTTCCGAAGATGATACATTTAAAGAACAAAAACTTGCTTCTTTATCTGGCGTTTTAAGTAGCCTACATAATAAGACTGTTTATTTTAAATCTACGTCTTTAGATAATTATAAAGAAATTTATGAAAATATTTCTAGTAATTTAAAATATATATCAAATTATTATAATGTTATGTTTTTGACTTTTTTAAATGATGAATATCAAAGTCCTAGTAAATATCTTTTTTCTAGAAATTATTTTAAAATAAAAGAGGCAATAAAATTTTGCTCTGATGAACTAGAAAATTGGTATAATTTAGTTCAAGATAAAGAAAACGTTCGAGTAAGTGTAGTACATAATAATCTTGCTATGGATCATTTCATAGACAATAACGAAAGTCCAGTTTTAATAAGTTGGGATAATTATAAAATTGATACACCAGTATTAGATTTTGTTACGTTATATCATAATGAGTATCTAAACTATGATTTTTCTTCATTTTTAACTGAGTATTTATCTACCTTTGAACTTTTAGAGGAAGAAAAAAAATTATTATTCATTTTAATAAGTATTCCACTTCTTGTTACCAAAGGGAATACTGAATTTGAAAATACGAAAAAGATGCATGAAAATATAATATATTTATATAAAACCGAAAAATTAATCAAACCGTATTATGTAAATAATAATGGCACATAGTAATGTAATGGTTAAACCTAAAATAAAAATATTTGTTTTAAATGGTAGAACTATTACTAAAGCGATTTGATATAAAATTAATATGGTGAATAGAAAAAATATTATATACAAAAAAATATTATCAAAAAAATCTTTCATACTTTATTATATACAAAATAAGTGTAAATTGACATTTATATATAACTTTGCTAAACTATTATTATAGGAGAGTTATGAATAATAAGGGTTTTGTATTTCTAGAAACAATTATTGTAACAGTTGTTTTAACTACAACTCTTATTTTTTTGTATTCAAATTTTAGCAAAACAATTAATGATGAAAAAAGAAGATTATATTATGATGATGTTGCTTACATTTATAAAACTTTATTTATTAGGCAAGCATTGCTAAAACAACTTGATAAAGAAGTTTTTAATAGTGCAGTAATAAATGCTAAAAATGTTAAGGTAAATGGCGGGGCTGCAAAACTTACAAATAATTTAAATGAAAATTATGTTTTCTTATTTAACTCTGAATCCAAATATTGTATGAATTATGATAATGTTAATAATAAATGTGATGCAAGTGAATATAAATCACTATTCATGGATAATTCATACATACATAATCTTCATGATATATATAATTTTAAAATGCTTATGTATTTAAATGTTAGTGATATTAAAAATATTAAAAATTGTATAAACGGTCTTGATACAAATCCAGATGGAACGTTAACCGACAAATGTAAAAATTATAAACTATATACATCAAAATATTCTGATAGTAATTTAGATGAATTTATGCAAACACTAAATAGTGAAGATGCAAACGCATCACATATTCTTGTAGCTTTATTTTATGAGAAAAAGGATGGTACACCACTAAGCACTTTAGTAAGAGGCGGTTATAAATCATGCCTTTATCAAAAAATAAGTGCTGCTGGTAGTACAATTGAAGAATATAATAAACAAGATGCAATAAGTTATAATATGGCTTGTGAAAATGCTTATTATCTATCGTGGGTGTATTATGATTAAAGATAAAAAAGGTGTTATATCTGTTTCTGTAATTTATTCATTTTTCTTAATTTTTTGTTTATTATTAATATTAATTATGACAACATACACAAATAATAGAGTTAACTTTAAATTACTTAAAAATGATATAAAAAAGATGTTTATAAGAACAAAAAGTATTGAAACTGTACCAATAATAAATGTTATTGGGAGCTATAGTTACACAGTTTATAAAGACGATCTAAGTGATTCAGGTTCGAAATATTTAAATAGTGGTAATAAAAATTATATAAATTTTGGAGTTATTAAAACTGGTTCTGATGCTGGAAAAGCTATGCTATGGAGAATAATAAGAATAAATGGAGACGGTAGTATTAGATTGATTTATGCAGGAGATATAGGCTCTTCGAAATTTAACAATAGTTATAATGATGCTGTGTATTCTGGATATATGTATAGTGAAAGTGTTCGTAATGGACTTTCAAATAATAGTACAGTTAAAGAATATGTAGATTCATGGTATAAAAATAATTTAAGTAACACTAAATATGAAGAATATATAAGCCCTTCGATATTTTGTGTAAATAGAAATGCTTATACTAATACATCAAAATCTTCGCCTGCATATGGCTTTGGTATGGATACTCAGTATTTTGAGGATTATAATAAATCTTTTTCAGATTTTAAATGTGATGATACTTCTGATCGTTTTGACACAAGAATCAATTATGAAACTTTAAGTACATTAAATGGTAATGGTGCACTTACTTATATGGTTGGCCTTCTTACCGCCGCTGAAGCTAAGAAAATAAGCACTAGTGTTAGAGGTACTGGTGAAACATGGACATTATCACCAGGATATTATAACTCTGGAGCATATACTTATTATGCAAGTGGTTCTTCTGTAAATACATTAAGAGTTGATTCTGCAAGACGTATAAGACCAGTTATTAGTATCAAAGCTGATACTCAATTAGTTAAAAAAACTGATAGTAATTATGGTTCTAGTTCAAATCCATTTATAATTGCTACTAATCAAAGCGATTTTGCTAGTGGTACTGGAAGTGTGTGTGGGATATGATGTTAAATAAAAAGGGTATATCAATAATCGAACTAATTGTAAGTATTGCTTTAATGAGTGTGGTTATGTTATTTCTTTATAATCTTTTATCAAATGTTACTTTTGAAAAAGATGATGATTTTTTTGCAAGTTTAAATCAGGCTAATAGAATTGACTTAATTGGCACTATTGAAAATGATCTAATATGTGATAGTTTAGTAAAACTTGTGAGTATTACATCAACTTCTTCAGGAGAAAGATTACTATTAAAAGGTACTAAAGATTATGTAATAACTACAGAAAAATCCAGTAGTAATTATAAGATTACTTATTTTAATGGAACAGATGTGCAAACATGGACAATCAAAGGTGGAACATTTGGTAAGATTGATTGTGTAAGCAGTGGTAATGGAATAACTGAAACAACTGTTACACAATGCACTATTCCTATATATACTACCAATATTAATGATAAAGCTGGTAACAATAATACTTTAGATGATATTATATTTACCTTTATAAAAGAAGTATAATAATTACTCCAATGATTATCAAAAATATTCTAGATAAATAAAAGTATTTATAATTTATTTGATATTTTTCTAAAACTAAGCTTATCTGCATATGAATACTTAAACCAGAAAATATAATTAAGATAAAGGAAATAATTTCCTTTATTTTTATATTTATATTTAAATTTACAAGTTCATTAAGTCCTTGAGTTATTTCAATTATACCTTTTAATAAAATAGTTAATATGTTATTTTTGTTAATTAATATAACATCTGTAATAACTTTGAAAAATACTATTATTCCCATAATTTTAAGTAAGTTTACTAGGCTCTTATTAATGATTTCAAATAATTCTTTTTTTAAATTATAGTTTTTATATTTAATTAAAACGATTTTATTATTAATATTTTTAATTAAAATTAAGTATAGTATAAAATTTAAAGCATAAATGATACACATTATTTTTATTGCTACCTTATTACTTTTTAGTATATTAAATAAATAATTATATAAAAAAAGTGGATTATTAAATGTAGTAAATGAAAGAATTAGACTTGCTTCGTTTTCACTAACTATATTAGCTTTTAAATAGTCATTTATAAGTATTGCATTAATTGGACTACCAGAAAAAATTGACATAATAAAAATGTAAAAAACTTTATTTATTTTAAGACGACTTAAATAATATGGTAAATTGCATTTTAAAAGAAGTCCATTTAATATCATCATTATAAATAAAAAAGGAAATACTTTATAAATAAAAAGTTTTAAAGCAGAGTAGAAAGAATTTACATAAATAGTATTATTTTTAAATATAATAAATATTAATAATAGAATTATTAGTATAAAGAAACTATTTTTGATTTTTTTATTCATAAATTTCCCATTTTTTGTTATAATGAACTAGGTGATATAAAGTGTTTAATAAAATATATGATAAAGTAAAAGGGTTTATTAAAGAAAATTATATATCTTTATTATTTATAATTTTTCTTTTAGTGATAAATTTTGTAAAAGTTCCTTACATTATTTATAAACCAGGAGGATCAATTAATTTAAACGATCGAATTGACGTGGACAATAATTATAATATTTCAGGGAAATATTCAATGAATTATGTAACTGTTGTTAAGGGAAGTCTTTTAACAACTGGACTTTCATTTATTATCCCTGATTGGGATTTAAAAAGGGAAAAAGATGTTACTGGAAATATGGATTATGATACTCTTTTTCAAATCGAGAAAATTGATTTAAAAAATTCACTATTTTTAGCAACTTATAACGCATATAAAAAAGCTGGAAAAGAAGTAAACATTACTGGCCAAAAAAACTATGTATCAATTATAAGTGATGAAAGTGATACTGATTTAAAGGTAATGGATGAAATAGTTAATATTGATGGTAATAACTTTAAAAGTTTAAGCGAATTTCAAAAGTATATTAGCTCTTTAAATATAGATGATAAAGTTGAATTTACTGTAAATGAAAATGGTAAAAAGGTAAACAAATATGGCATCGTTAAAGATTTTGATGGGCAAAAAAAAGTTGGCATTGGTATAACTAGCGAATATGAGTATGAAACAAGTCCAGAAATAAGCATTTCAACCAGAGCATCAGAAGCCGGTTCTTCCGGAGGGCTTATGCTTACTTTAGCCATCTATGAAAAAGTAGCTGAAAATGATTTGTCTCATGGTAAAAATGTCATGGGAACTGGAACGATTGATGAAAATGGTAACGTTGGTGCAATAGGCGGAGTTAAATACAAAATGCTTGGAGCTGCAAATGATGGGGCAGAAATATTTTTTATACCAAAAGAAAATTACGAAGAAGCTTTAAGTGTTTATGAAAAACATGACTTAAAATTTAAACTTGTTATGGTAGAAACTTTGGATGATGCAATAAACTATTTAAAAACCTTCGAATAAATGCTATAATAATTTTTCATGAAAGGAGGTTACTATGGATGATTTTTCAAATGCTGAGAGTGGATTACTTGGCATTATCATGTCTATAAGTGATGTTTCTTTTACTGACTTTAGTAGTTTTGAAGAACTTTTTGATTTTTTTAGAAGTAATGATGATAGTATGGCTTTATATCAGAAATTACGTGAATTGTATCTTGATGAAGACCCATATGCAATTAAGAATATGATTAAGACTTGTTATTATTACTATTTGTTAAAGTATCCAAATGCTGCCAAACTTTCAGAAGAAGAATTAGTTAATAAATTTATTTCAGATATGTCCTTTGGGCTAAGTATTGTTGATGCTTATTATGAACTTTTCTTTGATAAAAAAACTGATGATTTAGAATCTAGCTTATTAAATACAAAAGTATATCAAGAATCTATTGCTCCTTATAGATGGGAAGTTCGAGGGATTAATGATTATTTAAGAGAAAATGTAAAATCTGTATTTAAGTTTATAATGGCTTTTGAAGGCGACGCAGAAGAATCTTCGATTGTTGCATATGATTTTATTAAAGGGAACGCTACGACAGCAAATGTATTTATAAAAGAAAAAATTGATATTATAAAAACGTATTTTCCTTATTTTGTGAAAATCATGTATTATGATATTTATAAGTATGTTTCTTTTAGGGAAAATGGTACAAGTCTTTCAGAAGAATTGTATTCTATTATTAACGATGAAAATATTAATTGGTCAGATCCTAAATTATTTGATTATCAAATGTTTAGAGTTTTTATTGATTTTTTAAAATTAAGCGGAAAGGAAAGAGAGGAAGTAAGAGATAGTTTAACAAGCATGCAAAGAAAACTTATTTTAAATAATGTTCCTCTTAGTGCTTTAGATGAATTTTAATTATGAAAAGATGTGAAGTAGATAGAACAAAATTGAGTCCAATGATGGCTCAATATATGGAGATTAAAGATAAATATGTTGACGTTTTACTTTTTTATAGGTTAGGCGACTTTTATGAACTTTTTTTTGAAGATGCATTAATTGCTTCGAAAGAACTAGAACTTACCTTAACTGGTAGGGTTGCTGGTTTAGACGAAAAAGTTCCAATGTGTGGTGTTCCATATCATGCAGTTAAAAGTTATATTGAAAAAGTTGTTAATAAAGGCTATAAGGTAGCAATTTGTGAACAGCTTGAAGATCCTAAACTTGTAAAAGGTATGGTTAAAAGAGGTGTAATAGATGTCATTAGTAAGGGTACTATTGCAGATTTGGAATTATTAAATTCTTATGAAAATAGTTATGTATCTTCGCTTTTGATATACCCTGACGTATTTATTTTAACAAGCCTAGATATATCTACGGGAAAACTTCTAAGTAATAAAATAAATCGTAATATAAATAAACTTACTAATGAAATTATTAAATACGGAATTAAAGAGATTGTTCTAAAAGATAACGAAGATATAAATCTTGTTAATGAACTTAAGACTAAATTTAATATTGAGATTGATTATTATACAGGCCTTGAAGAGGAAATACCAAAAAGTATTAGTGATTCTTTAAGTGATGTAAGATGCACTATTGGCGTTAAACATTTATTTGGTTTTTTAACATTTTCATCTTTAAAAGATTTATCAAGTATTAACGAAATAACTGTTATAAATAATGAAGATTACCTTTATATGGATGCATATTGTCAGGCAAATCTTGAACTTGTGGAAACAAGTAGAAATCATGAAAGAGAGTTTTCATTATTATGGCTATTAGATAAATGTAAAACTGCGATGGGAAGCCGAAAACTTAGAACTATGTTATTATCTCCGCTTAAGGATATTAGTGAAATTAATAAACGTTATGATATGATCGAAAAACTTAATACTGAGTTTATTTTGAAAGATAGATTAATATCTTTACTTGATGAAGTATATGACATTGAAAGACTTACTGGTAAAATTACAAATGGTTCATTAAATGCAAGAGATTTATTACAATTAAAAAGAAGTTTAAAACCTTTACCTGAAATTAAAGAAATTAATAGTAAACTTGGTTTTAATTTAAATATAAAAGAGTTTAAAGATATTTATGATTTACTTGAAAAAGGTATCTATGAAGATCCTCCGATTACTTTAAAAGATGGCTATTTAATTAAAACTGGGTATAATAAAGAACTTGATGAACTTAGAGAAATTAAAAAAAGTGGCAAAGATTTCATTGCAAAATTTGAAAGCGAAATAAAAGAAAAAACGGGATTTAAAAATTTAAAAATTGGTTTTAATAAAGTATTTGGTTATTATATTGAAATAAGTAAAGCTCAAGCCAAAGAAGCAGCTGAAAAATTTGGCTTTGAAAGAAAACAAACACTTGCTAATGGTGAAAGATTTATTTCTCCGGAATTAAAAGAAAAAGAAGATTTAATATTAAATGCAGAAGAAAAGATTGTAGAACTCGAATATAAGCTTTTTATTGATATAAAAGAAACTATTAAACTTCAAATTGCTGATCTAAGAAAAACTGCAGATAATTTAAGTTATTTAGATGTTCTTGTAACTTTATCTGTGGATTCTGAAAAGTATAATTTAGTAAGACCAAGTCTTAATACTGAACATAATCTTGAAATTATTGATGGTCGTCATCCAGTTGTAGAAACTTCTTTGAAAGATGGCTATGTAGCAAATGATTGTAGAATGGATAATAAAATATCAACCTTATTAATTACTGGACCAAATATGAGTGGCAAATCAACATATATGAGGCAAGTAGCTATTACTATAATAATGGCTCAATTAGGCAGCTTTGTTCCATGTAAGAAAGCCAATTTACCAATTATTGATAAAATTTTTACAAGAATCGGGGCATCCGACGATTTAGCCGGGGGGCAATCTACATTTATGGTAGAAATGAGTGAAGCAAATAATGCAATTGAAAATGCTACAGAAAATAGTTTAATTCTATTTGATGAACTGGGTAGGGGAACAGCTACATATGATGGCATGGCACTTGCCCAAAGTATTATTGAATATGTTAACGAAAATATTAAATGTAAAACTTTATTTTCAACTCATTACCATGAACTTACATCGCTTGAAAGAAAATATAATTCTATTAAAAATGTTCATGTAGATGCTATGCTTCAAAATGGAGAACTAATTTTTCTTCATAAAGTAAAAAATGGTTCTATTGATAAAAGTTATGGAGTTCATGTAGCGCAAATTGCAGGTCTTCCAACATCTCTTATCAAAAGAGCAAATGAAATTTTAGTCGACTTAGAAAGTTCAAACAAAAAAGAGGCAAGTAATAAGCAATTATCATTTGACTTTGAAGAACAAAAACCTAAACCAAAAGACATTTTAAAAGATGTTGATGTGTTAAATACTACGCCTCTTGAAGCATTAAATATTTTATATAAATTAAAAGAAGAAAGCAAAAATAAACAATAATTTTTGTTTTTTTATATATAATTTTATTATGAAAAGAAAAATTATAATGGTTACTTGTTTAATACTTTTTCTTATATTTATAAGTAATATAAATACTTTAGATGTTTTTAATGAAAAAACTACTTTTGAAGGTAAAATTAGAGATTTACTTTATATAAAGTACCCATATAAGATTGCTCAAATACTGGATAACTATGCAAAAATCAAGTATGAATATAAAAATAATTATTTACTTGTTACATATACACTCGATAAAAATGTTTTGGAAACAGATAGAATATTTGAATTAAAAGTTGGTTATGGTGATCTTAAAGACTATATTGATATATCTAAGTATGAAATTATCGATGTTTTACCCGATAATGGATTTAACTATGATAAAAATAAAAAAACTATTATATTTACCTTTGATGATGGCCCACATAAAAAAAACACTTTAGAAATTTTAAATATTTTAGAGGAATACAAAATGTCTGCAACTTTTTTTATGATTGGTGAAAAATTTATAAATAATAAAGAAATAATTCAAAAAATCTATAATTCGCATAGTGATGTTGGTTATCATAGTTTCAGTCATAATATTTTAACTAAAGAAGAGACTAAAAAAATTGCTGATGAGTTCGAAATGACTGATAATTTATATTATTTATATACAAAGAGTCATATAAGTTTAACTAGACCACCATATGGCTTAATAAATTATAAAGTTTTAAAAAGCATTAATACATCATTTATTTTGTGGGATTTAGATACAAATGATTGGAAATATAAAGATGCAAAACATATTGAAAAATATGTATTAAATAATATAGAAAATGGAGATATTATATTATTTCATGATAGTTATAAAAGCACTGTAAAAGCAATTAAAAAACTTTGTGAAGAGCTTTACCTTATGGATATACAAGTCTTGTCAATAGATGAATATGCACGCCTTTATGGTATAAATCTTGAGAAAGGGAAAATGTATTATAGCTTTAAATAATACCAATTTCTACTTCAGTTGAGGATTTATATTCAATATATAAATATATCGCACCACCAATTAAAAACATTACGGAGGCAAACTCTCTTAACAAGCCATATTTATTTTCATTAATTTTTTCTTTATTTATGTGTACAAAGTATAGATAAATTAAAAATCCAATTGCTAAAATTATAATATTTATATTTTTATAAATTTTTTTACTTTTATAATCTTTGGAAAAAATAAATTTTTCTTCATAATAATTTGAAACTATTGCCATTGCAAAAATAAAAATATATATAAGCCAAACTATGTTTTCTTTTTCTATATCTTTTAACTTTGTTTCCATAATAAAAAATATGTAATAAAGTTTATTTTTTATGCTTTATTACATATTCATTAAGTTTTTTATTTCTTATTATAAATGGAGCTATAATAAATATTATTCTAAAAACAAATGTACTAATATTGTAAAAATAATCAATAAATGTAAGTCCATCTTTATAGCCATAAACAAATAAAAAAATGCTTATAATTATACATAAAATACCACATATAAAAGCAGATGTGAGTTTTCTTTTTACATATTTTCCAAGCTTTGTATTAAAATATTCCTTGCTTACTATCTTTTTTTCTTCTTTATTTAATCTTTGATATTTATTCTTCATTTTTTCACCTAAAAATATAATAACAAAATAAAGATTAAATGTCTAATAAAATTATTTGTAAAATGATTAATAATTAATTGAATTATTTAATAAAATATAATATACTTTAAGTAGATAGGAGGATACGATGAAAATAGCATTAATTATTATTGTAGTTGTTTTAGTATTAATCGTTTTATATGTTATAAGTACAAGAAATGCATTAGTTATTTTAAGAAACAAAGTAAAAGACCAATTAAGCCAAATTGATGTACAATTAAAAAGAAGATTTGATTTAATTCCAAATCTTGTTGAAACTGTAAAAGGCTATACAAAACATGAAAAAGAAACTTTAGAAGATGTTATTAAAGCAAGAAATACATATCTTTCTGCAACAACACCTGAAGATCAATTAAAAGCTGATAATGAACTTACTGGTGCTGTTAATAAATTATTTGCTTTAGCAGAAAGTTATCCTGATTTAAAGGCAAATGAAAGCTTTTTATCACTTCAAAAGGAATTAACTACATGTGAAGAAAAAATTACTTATGCTAGACAATTTTATAATGATTCAGTACTTTCATATAACAATAAAATTGAATTATTCCCTAGTAGTATTGTAGCTGGAATGTTCCATTTTGAAAAAGAAAAATTCTTTGAAGCAAGTGCTGAAGAAAGAAAAAATGTACAAGTAAAATTCTAAGGCATTGTTAATGCCTTTTTTTATTAGGAAGGATTATGAGAAGAAATTATTTTATATTATTAATTATTTTACTTTTATTTCCTTTAGGTGTGTTTGCTAAAAATGATATTTATTCAAAAAACGCGAGCATTTATATCGATGAATATGGTACTGCAAATGTAACTGAAACTTGGGAAGTAAAAGGGCAAGATGGAACTGAGTGGTATATACCACTTACAAATCTTGGAAAAAGTTCCGTTAGCGACTTTAGTGTTATGATGGACGGAACTATGCTTACACAAAAAACTTGGAATGTAAATGAAAGTATTAAACAAAAAGCAGGATATTATGGATATAATTATATTGATAATGGTGTTGAACTTTGTTTCGGCAAAACCGACTATAAAAAACATACTTTTGTAATTAAATATACTATATCTAATTTTGTTTTCACAACAAATGATGCAGATGTAATAAGTTGGAGAATTTTTGAATACCAAAATAATAAAACTAGATGGCAAAATTTTTCTGCCATAATAAAAAGTTATTATACTTTTCCCGATTCATTAGATGTTTGGGGATTTGGTTATAAAGGATATGCTTATGTAAAAGATGGAGTTATTCAAATGTCAAATGAAGGAGACATGGGAACAAATTACGTGGTTTTACAAGCAAAATTTCCTAAAGGTACTTTTAAAAATCTTGTAAGGTATTCTAATTTTAATACTTTCGAAGATGTAAATAATGCAAACTCAGAAAATACGTATGATTATGATTATAATACAAACTCACAAAGTTTCTTAAGTAAAATGCTAGAATTTTTAAGTGGTATTATTCCAATACTTTTCTGGGTAGCAGTACTTGCAAGTGGTGTTTCTCTTGCAGGACAAGAATTTGGTTATAAAGATAATAAAAAAATAGATAAAAATAATACCAATATATTTAGAGAAATACCATGTAACAAAGATATTCAATATGCAAATACACTTATTTATTTAAATAAATTTGGTTATAAGGAATCAAACATTATTGGAGCAATTATCTTAAAATGGGTTAGAGATGATAAAATTACCTTTATAAAAAAAGAAAAAGCTTTTGGTGGAGAAGAAAGCGTTTTAGATTTAACTAAAAATCCTACATTCGATAATGATTTTGAAAGTGGATTATTTTCTACAATGTATAAAGCATCAGGAGATGGATACCTTGAAAGTAAAGAATTGGAAAAATATTGCCGAAGTCATTATTCAAGTTTCTTTAGATTGTTTTCAAAAAATAATATGGATCAAGTTGAAAAACTTATGAAAGAAGGGCAAATTCGAAAAAGAATCAGTAGAAAAGAATGTAAAGCTAAAAAAGTCTTATCAGAGAAAATCTATGAAGATAGTAAAGAGCTATATGGATTAAAATTATTCTTCGAAGAATTTGCAAAAATGGATACAAAAGAAACTTTAGAAGTTAAATTATGGGATGAATATTTAATGTTTGCTTATTTATTTGGAATGGCTGATAGAGTTGCTAAGCAGCTTAAAAACCTATATCCTGAATATATGGAACAAGAATTTCAAAATCGTAATTTTGACTTTGATACAATCACAAGCATTAATCGTATAGCTTCACGTAGTGTCAATGCTGCGAGTGCCGCAAGAAGCGCTGCACAAAGCTATTCTGCCGGTGGTGGAGGATTCTCATCTGGCGGTGGAGGCGGTGGTTCCTTCGGTGGCGGTGGCTCATCCGGTGGAGGCGGTAGCCGTTAAAAGTTCTTAACTAAGAACTTTTTTATTTGCATTTTTATTAGAAATTATTAAAAATATATTTATTTTTTTTAAAAATGTGTTATACTAATTAAGTAATGAGATGTCTCCTTAGCTCAGCTGGTAGAGCAACTGACTCTTAATCAGTGGGTCTAGGGTTCGAATCCCTAAGGGGACACCAT
>CAKOMR010000003.1 GCA_934096705.1 uncultured Bacilli bacterium | reverse complement strand
CACTTTTTACAAAGTATTCACTATATACACTATCTTCTAATGCTAATTTCAGTAATGAAAAAGCTAAAGAAAAGTTGAAATTTAAAAATAGAAATATGAAAGATACAATAAAGGATACAGTTGAGTGGATGAATAAAAAGTAAAAAAAGTCAAAAATAAATTGTAATTTGTATTATTATTTATATAATCTAATAACTTGATATTAATAATGATCATTGGCATTTGAGATTCCTACTGAAATGCCTTTACCATTATTAGCTGTTTTTTTAGCAGAAGATTTTTCTTTGGCTTCTTTTAACAATTCATCAATTTCAGAATCAGTAATTTCTTCATTGTTGGCTTTAATCAAAAGACTATAATTAAAAGTATGGTAAAATGCTTACATATTTTTAACTCAATTTTGCAAGTGCAAAATAAGAAATGATAGCACAACTATCCCTTTATTTATATAGAATAAATTAGGACAGTACTATCATTCCCTTTATCCTGCTTATTATTTTTCATTAATTATCTCTTTAATAGTGGGTCTAAATACTAATCCAAATGTTATATCTTTTCCCCTAAATAAATTTAAATCTATTATTGGTATTACTTTCAACAATTCATAATTATTTGGTATTGCAGAATCAAATACTGTCATACCATTTTCTGTGCTATCGCCTTTATCTTCACTATATTCAATTTCAAAAGATTCTCTTAAATAACCCAAGTATTTATTTACTTGTTTTCTTTTCATCGGGGATGAAACTAAAACCATTTCTTGTTTATGATTAATTTCAAATGGCAATTTATAATCATAAGCACCTTTCTTAAACGACAAAAAAATCAATCATTCCTGATTGATTTAATCATTAACATCGCTTTGGTGCGACGATTTTTGCTTCTGGAGCAAGTGAGCGGAATCGAACCGCCGTCTCAGCCTTGGCAAGGCCGCATACTAACCGCTGTACTACACCTGCATTTCCTGTACGTGTAAATATTTTACCATATTATATATAAATATTTCAAGACTAATTGTAAAAAAAAATAAAAGTTGATATAATTAAATTTGATAAGAAGGATTTTATGGAAAAAAAAGTAAATAAAAAAATGTATAAAAAAATCAAAAAATCACTTATTGAATATATTATTTCTAATAGATTATTTTTATCATATGTACTAATATCGATATTAAGTACTACTATTGCGAGAAGTAATACAATTGGAATTGGTAAATCAATTTTCCCATTTATAACAGATATTGGTCTTATACTGCTTATTGGAGCGTTTGGATATTTTATTAAACCTCAAAAACAATATAAGTATTTTTTTATCTGGGTATGTATTTTTTGTTTGATGGGTCTTGTTAATTCTATATATTACCTTTTTTATTCATCATTTGCTTCTTTTGGAGAAATTGCATCATTATCACAGACTGAAACAGTTACGGGTTCAATTTGGGAAAAGTTTAAAATAAATTATTTAGTATTTATTATATTTCCGATACTTTTTGAATTAGTTCATAGAAAACTTTCAAAATCGAGCTATTACAATTATATTAACTGTGTTGAAAAAAGTAAAAAAATGGTTTTATCAACTATTATTGCAGGTATAATTTTTTTAGCTCTTAGTTTTGCATTTACAAAAGGTTCTGATTATTCAAGACTATCTAAACAATGGAATCGTGTATATATTGTAGAAAGATTTGGCATAATTTTATATCAAGGAAATGATTTAGTTCAAACATTAAGACCAAAAATTAATAGTTTATTTGGATATGAAGATGCTTTAAAATTGTTTAACACTTATTATTCAAGTGATGAAAATAATAAATATAAAGAAGCAAATGAATATACAAATATTTTAAAAGGGTATAATATTGTATTTGTTCATATGGAAAGTATGCAAGACTTTGTTATGGATTTAAAATTTAACAATAAAGAAGTTACTCCGAATTTAAATAAACTTGCAAAAGAAGGGATGTTTTTTTCTAATTTCTATCCTCAAGTTTCTACTGGTACATCATCAGACACAGAGTTTACACTTTTAACTAGCTTAATGCCAGCAGCTTCAGGTACAGTTTTTGTAAGTTATTACAATAGAAATTATAATACTTTACCCAAAATACTAAGTAATGAAGGATATTATACATTTAGTATGCATGGAAACGCTTCCTCAATGTGGAATAGAAATAAAATTCATCCTTTATTAGGGTATAACGGAATGTATTTTGAAGAAAGTTTTACTTATACTCAAGATGATGTCATAAATTTAGGTATAAATGATAAACTTTTCTTTAAAGAGGCAATCCCAATTCTAGAAAATATTGAAAGTAATAATTCTAATTATATGGGAACTGTAATAACACTTTCTAATCATTCACCATTTATATTTATTGATAAGTATGGAGAATTTGACTTTACTGAAAGTTATACTGTCGTTGACGAAACAACAAATAAATCAATTACTAGTTCGTCAAATTACCTTGCTGGCACAGATGCTGGTAACTATTTAACAAGTGTTCATTATGCTGATAGTGCTTTAGGAGACTTAATTAATTATATTAATGAATCACCAGCATTTGAAAATACAATATTTGTTTTTTATGGTGATCATGATGCAAAACTCACTCGTAAGGATTTAAATTACTTATATAATCATAATCCAGAAACTGGAGAATTGTACTCAGAAAATGACGAAAATTATATAAATTACGATTCGTTTAAACATGAGCTAAATAAAAAGACACCTTTAATTATATGGACTAAAAATCAGAAATTAAAAAATGTATTTAAAGGAAAAATTGATTATTATATGGGTATGATAGATGTATCTCCAACAATACTAAATATGTTTGGTTTAAAAAATGAATTTGCATTAGGCCATGATATATTTAATATAAAAAATAACAATGTTATTGCTTTTCCTAATGGCAATTATTTAACAAACACAATGTATTATAATAATTCTACTGGAGAGTACTATGTTTTAAAGGATGGTACAATTATTGATGACAATTATGTTAATAAGAATAAGGATTATGTTGAACAAATTTTGGATGTATCAAATTCAATTATAGTTTACGATTTATTAAATAAAAAGGAGACAAAGTAATGAGTAAAAAGAAAAAAAGGGTAAAAAAGGCAATAATTTTTATAGTCATTGCTTTAATAATCATTTGTGCTATTTTATATTTTTTACTTTTTAATAAAAATGGAAATGGCTTTTTAACTAAAAGCGTGGATAAAACAGAAAAATTTGATTACACACTTGATAGAAATAATACTAATTTAATGAAAGAAAATTTTAACGAATTAAAAAGTATTTTAAGCAGTGACCAAATTGATTATGACAAATACGCTGAAATATTAAGTAAATTATTTATAATAGACTTATATACAATTGATAATAAAGAGAATATGTATGATGTTGGTTCTTTGGAATATGTTTATGATAAAGAAAATTTTAAAAATAGAGTTCAAAGTACCATGTATAAATATTTAAAAGATAAAAGTGTAAGAAAAAATAATGAATATCCAGTTGTTGAAAGTATTTCAATAGCGGGCAAAGAAAAATCTACATTTACATATGATAATGTAAAATATGATTCTGATGTTATTACTTTAAATTGGACATATAAAAAAGATTTAGGTTATGATGATAAAGGAAAAGTTGAAATAATTAAAATTGATGATAAACTTTATGTTGTATCATTTACGCCGGAGGTAAAATAATGAAACAATTGAAAAGAAAATTTCATCGTAGCAAATTATGGGCAAGGATTCTTTATTTCATAGTAATTATTGCTTATACTGTAAGTTTTGTCTTTTTTGCTAAAAGTATTATTTCATTAACTGGAATAGAAACAGTTATAAGGTATATTGTACTTGTATTCCTTGCATTGTATCTTATCTTATTTATTATAATAAATTTATTTAAATTGGTTTTAAGAAAGTATACTCATTTAATAATTACATCAATAATTTCTATGATTTTAATAGTAATCTTCTGCTTTGGTTCAACTGTTATTAATTTCATTTATGGCAAAATTGGTTCACTTAGTTCAAAAAATAATGTAAATTACAAAACATACTTAGTTACATTAGTAAATGAAAAGTTTGATAATAATTCTGTAATTGGAAAAATAAATGACGAAAGTGATTATGAAGGATATATTTTAGCAGACAAGTTATTAACAAAAGAAAATTTAGATAATGAAATCAAAGAATATGATAACTATTTAGACATGCTATATGATTTATATGATAAAAAAATTGGCGCAATTTTAATAAGTGGTAGTTATGTTATAAGATATAGTAGTGAAAAAGATTTTTCAAATATTGGTAACGAAACTAAAAAAGTGTTCGAAATGTCTGAGAAAAAGAAGATATCAAATGATGAAAAACTTATAACTAATAAAAGTTTAAATGAACCATTTACAGCGCTTATTTTAGGTGTTGATTCAGAAGGAGATGGTCTTGATGATGATGCGGCGTTTAACGGCGATACACTTATTTTAGCTACATTTAATCCACAGACATATAGTGCAACATTATTCTCAATTCCAAGAGATACATATGTTCCAATTGTATGTAGAAACAATCAATATAATAAGATAAATTCTTCGGCTGCATATGGAACAAAATGTGTGACTGACACAATTGAAAAATTAACTGGTATTGATATAGACTATTATGTCAAAATTAATTTTAAAGGTGTTGTTGATTTAGTTGAAGCTCTTGAAGGAATTACAGTTGATGTAGAACCACCAGATTTTAATTATAATCAAGGAGTTGATTGTAAGGGAAAAGTATGTGAACAAAATAGTGATAGATTATGGGGACCACATACAGTTTATATTGATACAGGTATTCAAAATTTAAATGGCGAGCAGGCACTAGCTTATTCTCGTTGTAGGCATTTATATGCAATTAGTGATTTAGCTAGAAATAAACATCAACAAGATGTAATTATGGCAATGGCAAAGAAAATGCTTACTATAAGAAGCTATAATCAATTTGAGAAAGTTTTAAATGCTGTAAGTGATAATATATCTACGAATATGTCAACTGATCAAATTTTATCATCATATAAAATCTTGAAAAAAATGGTCAGCAATATGATGAAAGATGAGGAATTTATTAATATTCAAAAAACTTATTTAGAAGTTTATAATTTAAATGTATATATTTCATCTGGTAGAGTTGCTTCAGCACTTGGATATTATGATTCAAGTTTACAGGATATTATTAACGTAATGAATATAAATTTAGGCAAGGAAAATCCTACTATAGAAAAAACATTTAGTTACTCAATTAATGATACTTATGAGCCTTATATAGCAGGAAAGGGTTTAAGAAGTGGAGCGACAAATAGCACACTACCAAATTTTATTGGTAAAAGTAAAGATGATGCAAGGGATTATTGCAGCCAAAATGACTTGAATTGTAAATTTACATATGTTGATAATCATAGCGATTATTATAATGATGAAATTGGTATTGATTTAATATCGCATCAAGATGTAAATGCAGGAACTTTATTGAGAACTATTAATTCAATAAACTTTTATATAAATGGAGCATCGGCTTTAGAGAACTAAAAAAGGTTCATATCAAATTATGATATGAACCTTTTTATCTGCTTAAATTGTCAAATACTAATTCAGAAGGGGAGTCTTCCTTATTTTGTAATTGTACAAGTGACATATCTTCCATATAACTAGAAACATGGTTTATATAGTCATTATCTCCACCTTTTGTTTCCGAAATATGTGAAGTAAAATTAGAACCATATGTGTTAATTAAATTACAAATAGCTGTAATACCCTTATTGTATGCGATAACAGTAGCTAAGATAGAGTCACTTTTTGAAATAATTCCAGTAGTAACATAATTATTATATAAACTAGTATAATAGTTGTTTAAAATCATACAACCAATTTTAATAGAGTAATCTGGATCAGTTAATTTATCTTTTTCAATAGTTATGGTTTCATAAGTATTATTTTGATAATTATATGCGCAAATATTTTGACCATACCAAATTGATTCTATTTGCATAACACCATTTGCTCCAATATTTGAATAATTAATTTCATTATAAGCATTTTCTTGTGTAAGCATAGCTAATACAAGTTTATTATCTAGCCCATACATTGCAGAATACTTATTTACAATATCAGTATAATTATCTTTAGCAAAATTACTTTTTTCACTATTTGAGCGATCTTCATAATCAAATTCATATACTGGAATGTCTTCATCGAAAGTATATGGTGTTTCGATTATTATTGTTGGTTCTTTATCTTCTTCGAGACTTTCTACAGAATAAGAAGTGACATTTTGATTTAGAGTATCAGTTTTTTCTATGGAATAAGATATAATGTCATTTTCTTGCATTATAGGTTTTTCCTCTTTATTATTGTTTTTTAAATTTTCAATTGTACTTTCTTGTGCAGGTATGCTAGATAAAGAATCTGTTTTATTATTGCTTTTTGTGGATTCTTTAAGCATTTTAGAAGCCCCAAGCATTGTTGCAACTACCATGACACTGGCAATTACTTTTTTACTAGCATTTTCCTTGCTTATACTATTATTAGGAAGCCTACTTAAAAGTTTTTTTATAACTGCCGTATCTATAATTTCAATTTCGCTATACCCAATTTTTTTATATGATACATTATCAAACTCGTTTAAAATGCGGTTAATCCTAATTAAATAATTATTTAAGCTATCAGTACGATTACCGTGTAAATAATATGCCTCAGATAGGTTACCATTATTATCTAATTTAATTACTATACTTCTTGACATAATTCATCCCATTTTTTGTATACCAAAGGTAGTATTTCATCATTGATTTCTTTTAGAACTATTTTGCCTTTTAATATTTCATATTCATTAGCATATGTTTCTATTTCACCATCATTGTTAATGCTATCATCTGTATAAATTAAATAAAATGCATTATTAATATTAAAATCCGCTAAAATACGATAATTCTTTTTTATATTATTTTCATCGATTAATTCAAATTTTTTATCGTCTTTCATAAATTATTTCCTTTTTTTATTTTTACCATTTGTTTTTGGTTTTCTTTTTTTTGAAATATTTTTCTTTTTTGTAGGTCCTTTACCTTTATATCTTACTACGTTATTAGTTTTTTTCTTATTAGTTTTATTGATATTTTGTTTGTTATTTGTAATAGTTTTACTTTCATTATTCCTTTTTTTGTTAACAGTAACCTTATTATTATCTTTATTAACTTTTTTAGAAATATTATTATTTTCTTTTGTGGTAACTTTATCGTTATTATTTAAAGTTTTCTTCTCTAAGGCCATCCTTTTTTCTTTTTGGTGCCATAAAATAAGCACAATTAAAATAAGCACAATTAAATATGCAGATATAAGTACAATAAAAACTATATCAATTGGATCAAAAACTCTATTCATAATTCTCACTAAATAAATTATATTATAATTTTACCAAAATATAAAGGCATATTTTTAGAAAAGTTTTCCTTTTATTTATATGAAAAATGTTTTACAATATGTGTGGAGGAATTATGTTTAAAATTAATAATTTAAATGCATATATAGATGATAAAAAGATCCTAGATAATTTTTCTATGACAATTAATGATGGAGAAATTCATGCGATTATGGGAAAAAACGGTATTGGCAAAAGCACTTTATGTAAAATAATTATGGGTTATCCAAATTACAAAGTAAGTGGAAATATAATATATAATGATAAAAATTTAATAGGACTTGATACTTATGATATAGCTAAAAATGGTGTTATGCTAATAAGTCAAAATCCCCCAGCAATTGAGGGAGTAACTAATGCTGAAGCATTAAGAAGTGCTTTAAGAGAACGTGAAAACCAAAATATTGATATTTTTAAGTTTAATAAACAAATGGAAGAAATTTGTGAAAAACTTAAATTAGATAAAAGTTTTATTCATAAAGACATAAATGTTGGCGCATCTGGTGGCGAAAGAAAGAAGATAGAGCTATTACATTTAGGAATATTAAAACCTAGTTTTATTATTTTAGATGAACTTGATTCTGGCCTTGATGTTGATGCATTAAAAGTTGTAGCTGATTTTATTAATGAATACTATCATGAAAATAAACCAAGTATTTTGCTTATAACACATCATAAAAATATTTTACAGTATATTAAACCAAATTATGTTCATATTTTATCTGATGGAAAAATCATTAAAACAGGTGATTATCATTTAGCAGAAAATATAGAAAATGAAGGTTTTAATAAGGCAAGTGATATAAGTGAATAATGAAAAGGAGAATATATTACTAATGAATAATGTTAATTTGATAAATAAAAGTGGCATATTTGATTTTGAAGTAAAACAAAAACTTTTATTAAATATATATAATGATAAAAATGAAAGTATTGATATTAACGTTATTCAAAAGGAAAATTCTTTATTAATAGTTAACTTCACTAATGAAAATTTTGAAAACTCTAATATTAATATTAATGTTAAAATTCTAGGTGACAATAATAAATGTGTTTTAAATTTTAGAGGACTTGCAAATAATGCTTTGTGTAGTGTTAATGCTACTGTAAAGGCTGAAGAAAAAACGAATGGAAATATTATTGTTGAAAACTTAAAAGGATTGTGTAATGGGGGACAAATTGTTATTAAACCTATTTTGGAGATTGATACAAATGAAGTTGAAGCATCTCATTTTGTAACAATTGGACCATTTAGTGAGGAAAGTATTAATTACCTAAAATCCTTAGGAATAAATGAAAAAAGTACTTTTGACTTATTAAAAAAGAGTTTTAAATATGGTATATTTGATGATGAATTTTTAAATTTATTAAATTTTAAGGAGGAAAATAATGAATAGAGAAGATTTTCCAATGTTAAGTAGTGACTTAGTTTATTTTGACAATGGAGCTACGAGTTTAAAACCAAAATGTGTTATTGATAAAGTAGTGGATTATTATAGTAATTACAGTGCGAATGCGCATCGTGGAGATTATGATATATCTTTTAAAGCCTCAAATGAGTATGAAGAAACAAGAGAACTTGTAAAAAAATTTATTAATGCTAGATATAATGAAGAAATAATTTTTACATCAGGAACGACTCAAAGTTTAAATTATATTGCAAATGGCTTTTTTGCACCGCTTCTTGAACCTGGAGATGAAGTTTTAATAACAACATCAGAGCATGCCTCAAACGTTCTTCCTTGGTTTAAATGTGAAAATGAAATTAAAACAGTTACTAAGTTAATTGAACTTGATTCGTCATTACATGTTACTTTGGAAAATGTAAAGAAAGCAATTACTCCAAAAACTAAAGTAATTGCTCTTGCTCAAATCACAAATGTTATAGGTGACGTAAGACCTATAAAGGAAATATGCAAACTTGCTCATGAAAATAACATTTTTGTAGTCGTAGATGCTGCGCAAAGTGCTCCACATATAAAAATTGATGTTCAGGATTTAGATGTTGATTTTTTGGCGTTTTCTGCACATAAAATGTTAGGACCTACTGGTGTTGGTATTTTATATGGTAAAAAAGAATTACTAGATGAACTTAAACCAATTAATTTAGGCGGTGGTATGAATGAATCTTTTGATAATCCAAATGAAATATATTTAAAGGATTTACCATTTAGGCTTGAAGCAGGGACTCCAAATATCGCCGGAGTAATTGGTTTTGGTGAAGCTATCAAATACATAAATAATATAGGTATTGAAAAAATTCACGAAAGAGAAACTAAATTAAAAAATTATTTAATAGATAAATTAATTAAAATACCATTTATAGATATCATAAACTTAGAATGCGATAGTGCGGTAGTGGCTTTTAATGTTGATGATATATTTGCTCAAGATGTTGCATTTTATCTAAATAAATATAAAATATGTGTTAGAGCCGGTAATCATTGTGCAAAGATTTTGAAAAATGCTACAAAAGTAAATAATACAATTAGAGTGAGTTTATCATTTTATAATACTGAAAAAGAAATTGATATGTTTGTAGAACTTTTACAAAATAAAGATAAAATTTTAAAGGAGATGTTTTAATGGATCCTGAATTAAAAAGAGAAATTATAATGGAACATTATCAAAATCCACTTAACAGAGATAAGATTATTAATGATGGGTATGAAAAAGTTAACACCGCAAATCAATCTTGTATAGATAATTTAGACTTATACATTTTAATTAAAGATGGTAAAATTTTAGATATTGCTTTTACTGGCGAAGCTTGTGCAATAAGTATTTCATCAACTTCAATAATGATAAAAAACTTGATTGGTAAAACCATTGAGGAAGCTAAAAAATATGTAAATAGTTTTTTAAATATGGTTAATGAAAAAGAATATGATAATAATATTTTAAATGAAGCACTTGTTTATGAAGATATTTATAAACAGCAAAGTAGGAAAACTTGTGCAACACTTCCTTATCGTGGCATTCTAGAAGTTTTAGAAAAATATTAAAGTCTTGAAATAAAGAAAAGAATTTGTTATACTATGAACATAAAAACGAAGAACAAGAGGAGTAATTTAACTATTTTATTAGAGAGGAAAAGTTATTAGCTGAAAGCTTTTCTTAAACACTGGTTAAATGAAGTAGCTTGCAAGTTGCTTATCTAAGTAAATAGGATAGGCTGTAATTCCGCATTAAGGATAAAGAGTTAAATATAAAGGTGGTACCGTGCAATTTGCACCCTTTTGTACTACCTTTTTTTGTTGGAGGAAATATGGAAACAAAATATGATTTTAAAAAAGTTGAGGAAGGAAAGTATGATTATTGGTTAAATAATAAAACATTTTTAGCAAGTAATGATAAAGATAGGAAACCATTTTCTATAGTTATACCTCCTCCTAATGTAACAGGTAACTTACATATAGGACATGCATGGGATACTACACTTCAAGATATAATCATAAGATATAAAAAGTTATGTGGATTTGATACATTATGGGTTCCTGGAATGGACCATGCTGGTATTGCAACACAAGCAAAAGTTGATGAAAAACTAACAAATATGGGAATTAATCCTCGTAGTTTAGATAGAGAAGATTGGCTTAAATATGCTTGGGCATGGAAGGACGAATATGCAGAAAATATTCATAAACAATGGGCTAAGTTAGGGCTTGCTTTAGATTATACTAGGGAAAGGTTTACTTTAGATGAAGGCCTTAGTAAGGCTGTAAATAAAGTATTTATTGATTTATATAATAAAGGCCTTATTTATAGGGGATATAGAATAATAAATTGGGATCCTAAAGCACAAACTGCACTTTCAAATGAAGAGGTAATTTATAAAGATGTTAAAGGCTATTTTTATCATATTAAATATTATATTGATGGAGAAGATAAATATTTAGATGTTGCCACTACAAGACCTGAGACACTTTTCGGAGATACTGCTGTAGCGGTTAATCCTAGCGATGAAAGATACAAAGATTTAATTGGTAAAAATGTTTTATTACCACTTACATCAAGAAAGATACCTATTATTGCAGATATGCATGCAGATCCTGAATTCGGAACTGGTTGTGTTAAGATTACTCCAGCACACGACCCTAACGATTATGAAGTAGGACTTAGACACAATTTAGAGCAAATTATATGTATTAATCCCGACGCTACAATGAATGATAAAGCAGGTAAATATGAAGGACTTACTCGTGAAGTTGCAAGGGAAAAAATAACTGAAGATTTAGAAAAATTAGGTTTACTAATTAAAAAAGAAGAAATAACGCATAATGTTGGTCATTCAGAACGTACAGGAGTAATGATTGAACCTTACTTATCAAGTCAGTGGTTTGTAAAAATGCGTCCTTTAGCTGATAGAGTACTTGAAAATCAAAAAGATAAAAACAAAAAGGTTAATTTTGTTCCAAAAAGATATGAAAAAACTATGAATCATTGGATGGAAATAACTTATGATTGGTGCATTTCAAGACAACTTTGGTGGGGGCATAGAATTCCTGCTTGGTATAAAGGTAGTGAAATTTATGTTGGCGAAAGTGCTCCTGCTGGTGAAGGCTGGGTTCAAGACAAAGATGTTTTAGATACTTGGTTTTCCTCTGCATTATGGCCTTTTTCAACATTAGGTTGGCCAGAAAAAACTTCAGATTTAGAAAGATATTTTCCAAATGACGTGCTAGTTACAGGATATGATATTATTCCATTTTGGGTAAATAGAATGACTTTCCAATCACTAGAATTCATGGGAGAAAGACCTTTTAAGGATTGTTTAATTCATGGACTTATTAGAGATAAACAAGGCAGAAAAATGAGTAAGAGTTTAGGAAATGGAGTAAATCCAATTGAAGTAATTGATAAATTCGGTTGTGATTCATTAAGACTATTTTTAACTACTAATAGTGCTCCAGGAATGGATCTTAGATATGATGAAGAAAAAGTTGCATCATCTTGGAATTTTATTAATAAATTATGGAATGCTTCAAGATTTGTTATTCTTAACACACAAGATTTAAATGAACTTTCTTTTGAAAAATATAATATATATGATAAATGGATTTTAACTAAGTATAACAAAACTATTAAAGAAGTAACTAAGTATATGGATAAATATGAATTTCATAATGCATTTAATGAACTTTATACATTTATATGGGATGATTATTGTTCTTGGTACATTGAAATAAGTAAGATTTTCTTAAATAATACATCAAAAAGTATATTAATTAAAATTTTAACCGGTATAATCAAAATGCTTCATCCGTTTATTCCATTTGTAACTGAGGAAATATATCAAAATCTTAATATAAAAGAAAGCAAATCTATAATGAATAGTTCTTATCCGAAATATAATAAGAATGAAGTTTTTGATATTAAACTTGTAAATGATATTTTAAATGATATAGTTGCAATCCGTAATTTTAAAGCAGAAAATAAAATTACTAACAATGATGAAGTTAACATTAGGTATCTATATGATGAAGAATTTTATAAAAATATGCTTAAGTTAAAAACTGTTAATTTGGATTTATCTGAAGGTGCCGAATATAATTCAAACTTTGCTAAATTGTTATTTAAAATAGATAATACGAAAAATAGTGAAAATAAGCAAAAGGAAATTGAATTTTTAGAAATGTCGATTGCTAAAAGAGAAAAACTACTTAGTAATGAAGGATTTGTAAGTAGAGCGCCGAAAAATATAGTGGAAGAAGAACAAAATAAATTAAAAGAAGAGAAAGAAAAACTTTCCATTTTAAAAGCTGATTAAGTTTAAAATTATCAGCTTTTTTTTGTGTAAATCGTATTTATACATTCTCTTTTATATGTTAATGAAGGATGAATATATAAATTTTGAGTAATTGAGGCATTTGAATGTCCTAATATTTCAGAAAGTGCTTTAGTACTCATTTTTGTTTCGTCAGCTTTAGTAGCAAATGTATGTCTAGTTGTATGAAATTTTTTGTGATTAATACCCCAATAATTTAAATATTTTTTATATTTATTTGTATAACTTCTTGGCTCAATTGCATTAATTTTGTTAGTAAGAAAGTAGTAATCAGCATTCATTTCACTTAAATAATGAATTAAATAGCTTTGTAAAATATCTGGAATAGGTATTGTTCTAACTGATTTTTTACTTTTTGGTGCAGAACAAATAACTTTGGTTTTTTTATTTCCTGTTGTATTTTTAACTCGTATAATTGTATGATTTATAGAAAGAGTCATCAAGTTTACATCGAAATCACTTTTTTTTAAGGCACATAGTTCTCCGATTCTAATACCTGTGTATAAACTTAAAATAATTCCGAAAACAAATCTATTGTCATATGTTAAAGCAAATTTTTCGAGCTTTTTTATATCTTTTGTTGTAAAAACAGAAATGCTTTTATGCTCTTTATTTGGAGCTTTAACATCAATATTAGTTATTTTATTGTATTTAAATATCTGTTTTAAAATATTAGCTATATCATGCACTGTGTTAATACTAAGATTATCATTTTCAGATAGTTTATTAATAAATCTTTCGATTATCTCATTATTTAAATTAATAACTTTATAATGACCCAAAAATGGTTTTATTTTTTTAGTGGCTACTTCATAATAAGTAGAATATGTAGATTCTTTAACTGTGCTTTTTTTGTATTCAAGCCAAATATCAATTTTTTCATTAAAAGAGTCAATTTCTTCGATTTCAATATTAGTATTCCAAAAATTTCTAAGCTTTTCCTTTATTTCCGAATATGAAGAACCATAAATATATCCATATATAACTTTGTTTTTATATTTTCCCTTAATATATCTTCCTTCATATCGCCCATCACTTCTTTTGTAAATACTTTCGCCTTTACGGCCCATTATAATCACCTCAATTATAACTTTAATAAGGTAAACTATATTTTTCTAGGGTGCAAAATAAAAATATGATTTTAATATCATATTTTAAGTTGAAATTTTAAAATTTAATAATTCTTTTAATTGTTTTAGTGCTTCTTGGATTTGCATTTTTTCATCATATGTTAGAGAATCATAACTTACAGCATCTTTTTTATCAAATAATGTATATTTTCCTTCGTCACTAATAATTATTTCACCATAAATTTCATAAGGACTAACACCATCATTAATAGTAATTTTATATTCATAATCATTTTTATCTTTTTTATTTATGTTAAGTGAAATGTCTTGATTTTTTTGTGTGTAAGAAGCATTTATATTATTATCAATTTTTATTTTTATGTTTTGAGTATTATCGGGATTACTTATTTCAACGTCTATAAAATTTTCATTGAAAGCATTAACTTTTATATTGGCTATTACTTTATTATTTTTTATTAATGAAAGAATATTATTTTCATAAGTAATTTTTTCTTCCTTACTTAAGTTTATTTCAAAATTACCATTATCATAATAAAATATTTTTTCGCCAGCATGGGCAAATTCAATTTTATTAATCTTTTTTCCTAGTAAATCAGTGTATATATTTATACCAATATTTCCATCATAATTTTTAATTAATTCATTTTTTAGATTATTTAAATAATCTTTAACATTATCCATGTTGTATCCTTTTGGATAACCATTTTGTTGTTCTAAAATATAGAATAATTTTTCCATGTAAACTTCGTCATTTTCAATATTATTAAAAACATTTTCTAAAAGCGTATCAAATATTGTATTTTGAAGTAAGTATACAACTTTTTTTTGAAATACATAAGAACCATTTTTCTTGCTGATATCAAAGATTACATCAAAATCTTCATTTTGTAAATTATTAATTACATATTCTTTTGTTTTACTAAATAACAAATAATAATCACTAATTGTAACAACTTGTTTACTTGAGGCAGTAAATAAATTTTGTTTACCTAAAATTAAAGGTTTGTTAAAAATTTTTTTCATTAATACATATGACATTTCATCTTCATAATTGTAAATAAGATTTATAATTTCATTTGTGTTTTCAAATAGTGAACCTGCGAAAACAACTTTTTCATTAGGATAATCTAAGTCAAATTCAAAGTTTGCCAAATATTTACTATTATTATCTGAATTATTAATATTTATATTACCAATAACACTGACATTATTATTTGAAAAATTGATATTAGTATATTCATTTTGTTTGTTATAAATCATATCAACATATTTAGTTACACTGTTAACCGCCATTTTTAATGATTCTTCGCCATTTTTATTAAAAACAAATAAATAATAAAAAGACGCTGAAAGCAGTGTAAGAACGATAAGAATACCTATTACAGAAAAAATTATAGCAAAAATATTTTTTTTTGGTGGAGCTGGTGGCTCGTATTTAACTATATTTTGTTCAGGCACAAGTGGAGGAGTAAAATCCAAAGAATCAACCTGATTATTTAAATTAGTATTGTTTTCACTATTCATAATTAAACCCTTTCTATTATAATGTAATATAATAATAACATATTTTGCAAAAAAAAACTTCACTTTTTGTGAAGAATTTTTAAATATAATTCACTTTTTTATTACTAAGGCGACGATTAAATGTTAATTCACTAGGCATAAATTTCATGAACTCTTCCTCGAATAGTTTATACATAAGACTGTAAACAATGTCATCAGGGGTTTTTCTGCCAAAACTTAAATTAGGGTCTCTTAAAATAAGCTCAATCATATTACTAAAATTATAACAAAAACCTTTAACGTAATCTTCAATAATAAGAAATAAACTATGATAGTATTCATCATAAGCTAAATTTATAAAATCTGTTTTTGTTATCTCTTTTTCAAAAGATTCTTTTAAAATTCTATATAATGTTTGATAAGTGTTATTTAATGGAGAAACATTTCGTTCTTCATGCGCTTTAGCGATGCTAAATTCGATTGAATATGGTTCACATACATAATCAATGTCTAAAGGTATGTAAGATTTAATGCATTCTAAATTAAAGATAACTAGACTTGATATGCACCAATCACTATAACCAATTTTATCAAGTACATATCGACTAATAAAAATGCCATCATAATCCTTAGATATTTTCATGTAATCTAAAACGCGTAATTCAAAAAATGGACAAGGATACTTTTTGTATACAGTTTCAAAATCTTGAACAGAATTAATTCTAAGAATATTTGCATCATCCTTTATATTTACTAAAGCACCATAACCATTAAATTTCATGTAAAATAGACTTCTTTTATATTCTAAATAACCTAACCATTCATTAGCATTTATTCCATAGTAAGGAGAAAGCCATAGTCCACCATACGGCTTGGTTACATAGTTATTTGGAAATGGAACTACTTTACGAAATAGTTCTTGGTTAATAGATTTTGTCCCTATAGTTATAAAACTTTCCATAATACCCCCGAAAAAGTAAGTATATTCTATCATATAATGTTTATAATATCAAATGTAAAATATATTTTAAAAATAATTAGCAGTTACTATTGACAAGTGCTAATTATAGTAATATAATGGAAGCATGAAAGGAAGATGATAACAATGTTACCAAGTAGAATATTTTTAGATGATTTTTTAGATGATTTAAGTTCAAATAAGGAGCACAATAATAAGATGGTTTGTGATATTTACGAACAAGATGGAAAATACTTTATTGAAGTAGATGTTCCTGGATTTAAAAAGGAAGATATTAAAATAGAGTGTGATAAAGGAAATCTTAAGATTGTTGCAGAAAAACATATTGAGAAGGAAGAACACAATAAAAAGAAATATATTCATCGTGAAAGAAAATTCTATGAAAAATGTGAAAGATCATTTTATTTAGGAGATGTAGATGAAAGCAAAATTTCCGCTGAATTTAATGATGGCACATTAAAGATTGTTGTTCCTAAAGAAGAAAATACAAACACTAAGAAATTAATCAATATAAA
Organism: uncultured Bacilli bacterium; assembly: GCA_934096705.1. GTDB lineage: Bacteria > Bacillota_I > Bacilli_A > RF39 > UBA660 > UBA6448. Next base: position 96,815 of record CAKOMR010000003.1, on the reverse strand, counting down.
ATAAGGCTTTAAAACCTTATTTTTTTTGTTTAAAAATTTTCTTAATTAGTATATAATATTTTATATGAAAAGTAGTAAAAAAAAGAAAAATTCATTTGGACTTATATTTCATTATTTGAAGCATGAAAAGGTAAATGTGGTATTATTGATTATTTTAATGATATTTAACTATATTCCAGATTTATGCTGTCCAATTTTTGTGGGTAAAGCACTAGAGTTTTTACTTTTAAAAAATTATACACTATTTGTAAAATATTTAGTTTTTTATATTTTAGGATATGCTACAATATATGGAGCGTTTCTTATACCAAAAATGATTTTATATAATAAACTTCAAATGACTTTTGTAAATAATGTTTGTAAAGATATGTATAAAAAATATCAAGATTTACCTGCAATTGCTTTTGAAAAAGCAGGAGTTGGAGAACTTATTAATAGACTTTCAACTGACCCAGATAGAGTACTTGATTTATTAAATCAATTAGTAAAAATGGTTTTGAAAATTATAATGGCTTTAATCATAGTAGTTATTTCATTTAAAATATCAATATTTATTGGTATCGAGATAACTATATTTGCTGTTATAATGGGACTTATTTCTGCTAAATTTTTTCCAGTTATTAAAACAACTCAAAAGAAAATAAAAAATGAAAGTGATAAATTAATCAAAAGAGCTACAGAAAACATAACAGGAATTAGAGAAATTAAATCTTTGGGTATAAAAGATAATATGGCTAGGTTAATTAATGAAGATATAGATAATTATTGTAAAGAATCACTTAAAATTTCAAAATATGAATCTTGGTATAATGGATTAAATAACATTATTTATTATGTTTTACAATTTATTATTTTACTAACATGTGGTTATTTATTTATAAAAGGACATATTTTTTATAGTGTATTTATGATGATTAATAATTATATCTGGCGTATTGATGAGGTAGCAGAAACACTTTCTTCTTTCGGAGTTAATTATAATAAGGTTAAGGTTTCTTTATCAAGAATTGACGACGTAGTAAATAATAGGGTATTTAAAGATGAAAAATTTGGAAACATTAATTTAGAAAATGTTACCGGCAATGTGAAGTTTAAAAATGTATCATTTAAATATACTAAGAAGGAAAGTTTAACTTTAGATAACTTATCATTTGCAATTAAGCCAAATCAAAAGACCGCTATTGTAGGAAGAAGTGGGAATGGTAAATCTACAATATTTAATTTATTACTTAGATATTTTGATACAACATCTGGAGAAGTATTAATTGATGAAACAAATATTAAAGATTTAACTGAAAGCTCTCTTCGAAGTACTATATCATGTGTTAGACAAAGCCCATTTTTATTTAATATGTCAATTTTTGATAATTTTAAAATTGTTAAACCTGATATAACGTTAGAAGAAATAAAAGAGGTTTGTAAAAAAGCATATATAGATGAATATATTGAAAGTTTGCCAAAAAAATATAATACAATAATTGGTGAAGGCGGAATAAATCTTTCTGGTGGACAAAAACAAAGACTTGCAATTGCAAGAACACTTCTTTTAAATACAAAAATAATTTTATTTGATGAAGCAACTTCTGCTCTTGATAATGAAAGTCAAGAATATATCAAAAAAACTATTGATGCACTTGCAAAAGATCATACGATTATTATCGTAGCTCACAGACTTTCAACAATCATTGACGCTGATGAGATTCTTATAATAGAAAAAGGAAAATTATCAATGAAAGGAACTCATAAAGAGTTATTAAATAAATCTAAAATATATAAAGGACTATATAAAAATGAAGAAAGAATGTAAAAAAGAAATTAATGAATTTGAATTTGATCCAAATGACCTAAGGGTCGAAAGAGAAAATGGAATGTATCTTTCAAATAATCAAGTGAAACTATTACAAAAATATCGCGTTAATTATAAAGATTATAAAGATTTATCCAGTTTAATTTTTAAATTAAATGAACTTACTGAAGACGATGAAGAACTTGAATTATTAGCAATGGATATTGACGAATTTAATTATTACAATAATCAAAATAAATAGAAAAGGTGGATTATGAAAAAAATTAGTGTATTTTTATTAAGCTTATTTATTCTTATAGATGTTAGTGCAAAGACATCTATAAAAAAGGCAGAATTTTCAAAATGTGTTGATGGCGACACGGCTTATTTTATAGTTGATGATGAAGAAGTAAAATTTAGATTTTTAGCAATAGATACTCCAGAATCTGTAAGTACTACAAAAAGTGTTGAACCATATGGAAAAGAGGCAAGTGATTATACTTGCGAAAAACTAACTAAAGCAAATGAAATTGTTTTAGAATATGAAGATAGCAATAAAACTGATAAATATGGTAGAAGTCTTGCTTGGATATGGGTAGATGGTAATCTTTTACAAAAAGAATTAATTGAAAATGGTTTAGGAAAAGTTGCTTATATTTATGGAAAATATAGATATACTGATAGCCTTTGTTTAATTCAAAAAAAAGCTTTAGAAAATAAATTAAACGTTTGGTCACAGAATGGATATGAAGAAGGGTATTGCAGTACAATTAGCTATGATAATGTTACTGATAATATTAAATATGATGATATTGAAAATACAATTATTAATGAAGAAAAACTTAATAAAAACTTAGAAAAATTTGAAAAAATAGATAATAAAATAACTAGTGTTTTAGAGGAAAATAATGGTAAATTTGAAAGAATTTTATTGTATGTTTTTTTAGGCATTGGTATATTATCAACAATTATAAAAGAAGCAAAGAAAAAGTAGCAATTTTAAAAAGTAATTATATATTAAAATAGGGAGTTGTTTTAATTTATGATTGCTTTTTTTTCTAATATGAATTATGTATTACTTGCTTTCATCGCCTGCATGTTTACATTTCTTATAACTGTAATGGGTGCTTCGATAGTATTTTTATTTAAAAAAGTAAATAAAACAGTTTTAGACGCTATGCTCGGTTTTGCTGCAGGAGTAATGATTTCTGCATCTTTTTTCTCACTTATTTCTCCGGCGTTATCAATGGCAGAAAGTTTAAAACTTAATGCACCTTTTATAGTAGCCTTTGGATTTATTTGTGGAGGGATACTTCTTTACATAGGCGATAAGATTTCTTCAAAATTAATTAAAAGTTCTGGTAACAATAAAGTAAAAAGAACATTTATGCTTGTACTTTCAATTACTTTACATAATATTCCCGAGGGTTTAGCTGTGGGTGTTGCTTTTGGTTCGTTAAGATATAATATTGAAGGTGCTACTCTTTTATCTTCATTAGTATTAGCTTTAGGTATAGGCCTTCAAAATTTTCCCGAAGGAACGGCAGTATCACTTCCTTTAAGACGGGAGGGAATGAGCCCATTGAAATCATTTATTATTGGTGCTCTTACAGGAGTTGTTGAGCCTATTGCAAGCGTTATTGGTGCTCTTTTAGTATTAAAAGTACAAATGATATTACCATTTTTATTGTCATTTGCCGCTGGAGCAATGATTTATGTTGTAGTCGAAGAACTAATTCCTGAAAGTCAGACAAATAAATGCAAAGATTTAATGGCACTTTTTACAATAATTGGCTTTACAGTAATGATGATTTTAGATGTTGCTTTAGGCTAAAAAATACTTTTATAGTATTTTTTTTATTGAAAGATATGTTATAATGTATTATGAGTAGAAAGGTAGGTAAGAAGTAGTGAAGTATAAAATAAATAAGATTTTATTATTTATTATTTGTTTATTTACCTTTATGTGTAACGTTTTAGCAGATACAAAAAAACTTAGAGTAGATTATAACGATGTTAACTTGAGAACTGGTCCTGGAACAAATTATTCTTCGATAAAAAAACTCGGTGTAAGTGCAAATTTTGATTTAGCGGATGAAAATTTATATCCGAATGAAAAAGGCTGTTCCGATGGATGGTATAAAATATACTACTCAAATAAAGATGTTGGCTATGTATGTGCAAGTTATGTAACTATTTATACGGTAAAAGATACTCCAATTTCTGCGACTACAGATTGTGAAAAAGAAATGGAACAAAATGGTTTTCCAAATTCTTATTGGCCAATGCTTTGCTCTCTTAAAGAAAAATATCCAAATTGGACTTTTACAGCGGATAAAAATGGATTACCATTTGATATAGCTACCGAAAAGGAAAGCGTTGTTGGTAAAAGTTTTATTCAGTCCAATTATGAAGGATACTTTTCAACTGAAAGTGGAAGTTATGATTATTTAACAGATACATTTAAGGTAAAAGAAGGAAAAGATTGGTATGCTGCAAACAAAGAAGTCGTGGCATATTATATGGATCCACGAAACTTTTTAGACGAAAGAACTATATTTATGTTTGAAAAATTATCCTTTGATGAAAGCTATCAAACAATAAGTAGCGTTGAAGCTATTTTAGATGGTAAGGATATTAAAGAAAAAGCAAGCGTTATTTATGAAGCTGGAAAAAGTTTTAATGCAAGTGCAATATATTTAGCAAGTAGAATTAAACAAGAGACTGGAGGAAATTATTCTGGAAACTCTTTAAAAGGAACTAAAATTATTTATGATAATAAAGAGTATTATCCAGTTTATAATCCTTATAATATCGGTGCTTTTACAGGAGTTTATGATGGACTTGTATGGGCTGTAAGTGGTACAAGTTATTTAAGACCATGGACAAATCTTGATAATGCTATAAAAGGTGGAGCAAATTACATTACAAATAATTATATTTCCAAAGGACAAGACACTTCATATTTTCAAAAATTTAACGTAAGTTCATATTCAGCTTATGCACCTTATGCACATCAATATATGACTAATATAAGGGGCGCTGCTACAGAAGCCTCAATTACATATAGTGGCTATAAAGAAATGGATTTGATAGGAAGCGTAGCTTATAAATTTGTAATTCCAGTTTATGATAATATGCCATCAGAAACTTCTTCACTTCCAAATGGTGGAAATCCTAATAATCATTTAAAAAATATAAAAATAAATAATAATGATGTAATTGGTTTTAGCCATGATAACTATACATATAATTATTATACCGGCAAAGGAATTAACAAAGTAAATATTACTGCTGAAACAATAAATAGTAAAGCAACAATATCTGGACTTGGAGAAGTAAATTTAAGTAGTGATAAGACAACTGTAACTTTAAAAGTAACTGCCGAAAATCAAAAAGTTAAAGAATATGTTATTAATATTATTAAAACGGAAGGAGAAAGTGCATCTGTTAGTGACATAGTTGCTAGTAGTGGAATTCCACTTAGTGATAATATTTTTATATTAAGTGCTGGTTATACAGTTGAATCTTTAACAGAGTTATTTAAAAAGTCTTCATCAACAGTTACCGTAAATTTTGCAAATAGAGCCAGCGGTAAACTTTGTACTGGAGATGAACTTACTTTAGTAAATGGTAATGATTCTAAAACTTATATAATTGCTATTAAAGGTGACCCTAGTGGCGATGGAAATATAAATATCCAAGACTTACTAAAAATTCAAAAACATATTTTAGGGTATTTAAATTTAGTGGGAAGTTATGCTAAAGCCGCTGATGTTAATAGTGATGGTGTAGTAGATATAAAAGATTTATTAAAAGTTCAGAAACATATTTTAGGATATACAACAATTAGTTAGAAAGGATAGTTAAATGAAAAAAATAATAGGGTATTTAATTGTAATAATGTGCATGTTTTGCGTAAGCAATGTATATGCTGCAAGTGCTACAATAAGTGTTAGTACTAATGCTTCACAAATAATAGTGGGAAATAATATAACAGTTACAGTAACAGTATCATCAGCATCTGCTCTTGGTTCTTGGGAATATAATTTAAACTATGACAAAAATTTATTTACTTTAGTTTCCAGTGATGTAGAATTACATTACGCTGAGGCTGCTCCCAATGCTAATACTAAATCTAAGTCACATAGATATGTTTTTAAAGCCAATAAAAGTGGTAATGCTTCATTTTATATAGATGCTTCTGCAGTACTTGGCTGGGATGAAAGTATTTTTGATGTTAGCAATGGTAAAAGAAATGTAAAAGTAATTACTTATGCGGAGTATCAAGCAAGTTTGTCAAATAATAATAATTTAAAAAATTTAACTGTTGAGGGTTATGAAATAAGTCCTACATTTAATAAAGATACAACAGAATATACTGTTAAAGTTAATGAAGACGAAACAAAGATTAAAGTTATTGCAGAAAAAGACGATGCAAAAGCAAGTGTAAATGGCGATGGAGAACTTGAAGTAAGTGCAGGAACTAACTCATTTAATATAGTTGTTGTTGCTGAAAATGGCAGTGAAAAAACTTATAAATTAAATGTTGAAGTTATTGATAAAAATCCTATAGAAGTAATGGTTGATAATGAAAGATATACTGTTGTAAAAGTTGCAAATTTATTATCAAAACCGAATAGTTATATTGAAAAAAAATTAACAATAAATGAAATGGAAGTTCCAGGTTTTTATAGCGAAATTACTGACTTTACTTTAGTCGGCTTAAAAGATGAAAAAGCAAATATTTCTTTATTTATCTACGAAGATGGTAAGTATACAAAATATGTAGAACTTACTTTTGGAAGTCTTACTTTGTATCCACTTAAGATGGATGAAAGTCTTAAAGATTATAAAAAAAGTGAAGTTTTAGTAGGAGAAACTAAAGTCGAATGTTTAGAACTTGATACTCAAAATCGATATAAAATAATTAAAGCAATTAATGTTGAAACAAATGAACAAGGACTTTATTTATATGACACTAAAGATCATAATGCTATCAAATATGATGATAGTTACGTAAAATCTTTAGAAACTAAAAATAAGTCATTAACATATTCAACAATTGCATTTATTGCTTCAACAGCACTTTCAGTAATTGCTATTATAGGATTAAGTTCGAAAAAGAAAAGTAAAAAAACTCAAGTAAAAAATCCTATAACAGAACAACACATTGATAACCAAATAAATGAAATTAAAGGCAAACTCGAAGACGAAGAGGATATATTTAATATATTTGATGATGATAAAAAGAAAAAGAAACTTAAGAAGAAATAAATCTTAAGTTAACTATACAATAACAAATATTTTTGATATATTATATGTAAAAAAAGGTGATAAGAAATGTTTAAATATATGTTTAATATAAAGTTAAATAATAAGTTTTTTGCAATATTTCTTTGTGATGATGGTCATAAGGCTTTTTTAGAAATGAAAAATGACAAACTTTCTTATCCAGAATACAAGGATTATATATTATTAAATAATATTTATAATAAAAAAAGCAGTTTTATATCATATGAAATTCATAAATTAAATTTCGAAGAAAAAGTTTTATTAAAAAATACTGCTATAACGCTTGCACTTCTTACAACAGTTACAGCATCAATTATAAAAGATATGATAAAAAAACCTGAAGTAACTCTTGAGGAAAAACCAGTGGTAAATGAAGAAAAAACTACTTATAATGTATCTTCTTTTTATGCGGATGATTTAAAAATTACTCAAGAGAAAGCTATTACAAATAATGAAGAGTTAACTAATGTCTTAGGATATAAAGATATTTCTTACGAAAGCGTTATTGAAATGATAAAAAACACAAATTTTGATAGTGACGATAAACAAAGAGCTATTACTTTAGTAAATACTATTCATAGTTATTATCCTGATTTCGATTTTAGGGTTTTTTATGAAAACCTTAAAAGTATAAAAATTGAAAAATTAAGTACAAATGATTTTACGTCTTCGATTGGGGAAAATATACTAGGATATTATGATGTAAAAGAAAATAAAATATGCTATCCAAGCGATGCTAGTGAAAATACTAGATATCATGAGTTTTTACATTCTACACAAAATATTTATTATAAAACTGAAGATATTAATTATTATCGATTCCCAACATCATGTGAAGCTTTGGGCGAAGCAATAAATTCTAAAATTACTAATTTAATTATAAATGATAATAGTTATAGCGATTACCAAGCTGTACTCGATTTTTTATGTTCGAGAGTGGGATATAGCATTAGTGATTATAGTATAAATGGAATTGACGGACTTTTAATTTTATTAAAAGAAACTTATCCTTCAATTGACGTAGATTTTATTACGAACGTCCTAGACGGTTTATACACAACAAAAAGAGATTTTGGAGTAAATATGTCGTTTGATAAAGCTCCGAGTTTAATTGAAGAATTGTTTAAAATTGCTAAATTAAGTGTAGATATAAATTCTAATAATGTGTATGAACCATTTGAAAGTTTTGCTAAAATATTTTTATATTTAAATGATCACTCATCATTAACGAACTATTTAATAGATTATAATAAATATTTATCTAATTTAGGTTATGAAAATATTATTACTTATAAAGATTTGGCAAGTAAAACCAATGATTTTAAAGGCGAAAAAGAGTTTTGTTATTATAATGGATTATTTTGTGAACTTTTTAATGATAATGGTGAAGATTTTATAAATACTCCTTCAGGAAATAAATCAGTTTCTTTGGATGAACATTTTTCTCTTAAAATTAATTTTGAGTCAGATAATTTTATGGTATATACATTTATGAATATACATGCATACAATGATGATAATTTCATGAGCAAAATTATTACAGATACGAGGGAAGTAAGTCCACATTTATATAAGGCTATACCATTATTTTATCAGGGAAAGTATGTTAAAGATATTATGCTTGATAGTTTTGTGACAATATCTATAGGATATAATGAAGAAGGAAGAGTTGGTGCAAAACTTTCTAAAGAAAATGAGATAATTTTTTCTACTGATGAAAATTTGAGTAATGAAAAAGAAGTACCTTTAACTATTTATTTAAATTGTTTTGATTCATATTTAGATAAGCTTGAACTTTCTACAATTCTAAATAATGATTACTTAAATTTGTTTTTAAGTAAGAATGATTTATCTATATCAAAATAAAAAATCACTAAATTTTAGTGGTTTTTTAATTTATAATTAACTTATTATAAGGAACATAATCTTTTAAAAGATTGTTATCAATCATAATATCTTCGAGATTTTCAAGCAAGTTTTCACTTATATAAGTGCTTTCTAAAAATGAATCGGCATCTTTATATCTTTTTACAATTTTTGTTAAGTCATTTAATGAAATATCAGGAAATTGTTTGAGAATACTTTTAGCAATTGTTTGTTCATCATTTTCCTTTACAAATTTTAATCCTTTGTTAATTGCATTTCTAAAACCATTTATTACGTTAACGTTATTTTCAATATAACTTTTTTTAGCATAAAATGTCGTATAAGGCATTTCACCAGAAAGAAGTCCAATACTTGCAACAACATGTCCATAACCTTCATTTTCAAGTTTTAAGGCATTTGGCTCAAATAAGTTAACATATTGATATTCTTTAGACCCGATAAATGCTCCGGATAAAGAAGCAAAATCTACGCTGTAATTAATGTTTATTTTACTTTCATCAATACCTTCTTTTTTTAGGGCGTTTAAAAAGTTTAATGCCGGCATTCCAGATGATCTTCCTACTAGAATTTGTTTTCCATAAAGGTCTGTTAGTTTAAAATTTTCATTTTTTGTTTTAGATATAATAAATTGACCATCTCTTTTTGTAAGACCTGCAAAAATTTGTAAATAATCTTTTTCATTTTTTTCATAGATATATATTGCACTTTCAGCTCCAGCAAAGCCTATATTTACATCTCCAGAAAGTACTGCTGCACTTACCTTATCCGCACCAGGGGTTAATATTAAATCAATTTTTAAATTTTCTTCTTCAAAATAACCATTTTCAATAGCTACGTACATTGGTGCATAAAAAACTGAATGTGTAACTTCTGCAAGTTTAATGGTTTTAATATTTTTATTTTCTTTTTTTGGTAAAAATATTAGTAAGCAAATGATGATAATTAATAAAGTTAAGAAACTATAAAATATTTTTTTCAAAATTTTCCTCCTTAGTATTTCTTTGTATTATATTCAGTTTTTTTAAATTTGTGATTTTTGATGTTGAATTAATAATTTTATTCTTTTATAATAATTGTAAGAGTAGGAGAGTGTGATGAAAAAATTTTTAAGAGTTTTATTTGTAAGCTTGTTTGTGATAACAAGTGTTAATGCGAAAACAATTGAGGAAAGTAGGCAAAAAAATAAAAACATTATAGAAAATCATGTATTTTCATTTAAGTACACAAATTTAGATTCAATGGTTGAAAAAAATTATAATTGGCTAAAAGTAAATAATTATGATTGTAGCACTTATGAAAAGGAATTTTTAAATAACAAATTTTTTGAATATTTATTTCGTGATGACTTATATAACATAGTTGATTTTGAAAATGTATTAGGTATGGATACTGCATGTTATAGAAAAGGTGATACTTATCACAACGGTAATACAACGCAGATTGTAGATAAAGATTTTTGCGAAGTAATGGTTTACTATGGCAAAAGTTTTGAAGATGAAGTCCATGATAAATATACATTGGATGTAACTTATGAAGAAGTAAGTGGAAATGAAAATATTACCAAAAAGGTTGATTTAATAACAAATGAATTATTTGGAACATTTAATGTTGCAGATAAGGATATGATAAATCATTTAATCAACTATGAAAGTGATACAACTACGTTTTTTTCTCCGAAAAGATCGCTTAAAGAATTTGCTCAAGTAAAAAATGTTGTTGAAAAAAATCCTGATTTTGATTTTTCAATTTCATTTGAAGAAACAAGAAGAGGTATTTCACTTACTGGTATTGCTGATGGTTTTACATTTGTAAAATATGATGGAATTTACTATGGCTTTACATTTAATGGCTTTTATCAATCAAATATGTTTTATGTACCAGTTGGAACTGATGTAAAAGATTATGCAAAAGTTTTAGAAGACAGTTTAAAAAAATATATAAATAATTCAGAGATTAATGTTAAAGTTGAAAGTGATTTTAGTATTGAAGAATGGGAAAATGAAGCACTTCCTGTTGAGGAAGTATTATTTCTTACAATGGGAATTAATACAAAGAAATACTATGAACTTGTAAATACTAATTTTGAAAAAGAATATGAAAAATTAAAATCTGGTAGTAGTAATGAAAATGTAATTAATTACTATAAAGACAAAGATGAACTTATTACAACACTTCCTTATGTTCTTACAATTAATGATAAAAAATATTGTATTGGTATTTTACAAATGCCTGAAGAATATTCAAATAAATTTGGGGTTATTTCATCAGTAGACACTAAAACAGGAATAATTTTAAAAACAAAAGCTAGTAATGTTCCTTTAGATGCTAAATTAATAAGTGATAATTATAAACTTTCTGACGAAGAAATTAATATTCTTTCTAAAAAAGGGTTTAAAACAGTAGATGGATATAGTTTAAAATTATATTCAGATATTTTAGACAAAATTATTAGTAATTTTAATGATGTTACTGAAGTATTAATTCCTTATGACAAAAGTTCTGAAGGACTAGTAATGCTTTACATTAATGATGATGGAAGTATTGAAAAATATAAAGTTGAAGAAACAACTATTGATGGAGTTAAATATCTTTCATTTAAAACAAATCATTTTAGTAATTATATTTTAGCAAGTGATAATTTAAGTAACCCAAACACACTTGATAATATAACTGTATACTTTACAACGTTTACGTTAAGCATTTTAGCAATAGGCTATATAATTACTAAATTAAGAAAAAATAATTAAAAGGTAGTTTACATCTGCCTTTTTTTTATGCTATAATTTTTATATGATAAAGGGTGTGAAGACAATGAGAAATTTGAATACAGAAATGAGAATACTTCTTGATAAGTTATATAACTTACGAGGAGAAGATAGTGTTATCCTAGTATCAATGGCTAAGGAAAAAGATGAAGCAGTAAAAACAAAAGAAAGAACTAGTAAAAGAACTACAGAACTTCAAGAACAAATTGAAAAGCTTACTAGTGAAAAAGAAGTACTTGCAAAAGAGGGCGAGAGTTTTAAAAATGCTTTAGAAACTATTCGAAAAGATGATTTCGTTAATGTTTTAAAAGAACTTAGTATTGCTTTTGACCCAAATGAATTAAAAAAAGAGTTAGAGGTAAAATTACCTAAAACTTTAGAAGAATTTGCATCTGAAAAAGATAAAGCAGAAAAAGAACTTGTTTTAGTTGAAGATGAAATGAATAAAGCAACAACTAAGATAGAAGAACTTGGAATTAGAAAAGATGAAGCTTTATCAAATCAAGATAGATTAAATAAATATTTTGAACTTGCTTTAGAAGGCAATATAAATATTACAAGAGATGAGATTACTTCATTATTAGAAAAATTTAATTTTACTGAAGAAGAACAAAGAGAAGCCGCTAAACTATTGATGTTCCCAGAAGATGGTTTGTTTGAATATGAAACAAATTATAAAAATCGTCAATCAGGAAAATCAATCAGTGATGTTTTAAAGGAAGCAAAAGAAACTAAAACACCAGTAATTGATGTAGAACCTGTTGTTAAACCTGAATCAATTGATACGTTTAAATTTGATTTTATGAAAAATACTGAGGAAACTCCAAAAGTTGAGTCTCCAGTTATATCTGAAATTAAAACTAGTAATGTAGAATCTTCTAAAAAAAGTGAAGAAAAAGATGAACCTAATAAAGAATCATTAATTAAATTATTAGAGTCACTTGGTTATGATTACTTAGATTTTACAAGTAATGATTTTGAAAAATTACTTGCAAATTATGATGAAGATACAATCAGAAAAAATACTGAATATATTAAATCATTAAAGATAACTTTGGATTTCTTTGCAGATAATGTAGAACTTCTTTATGATAAAGAAATGCCAAATAAGATAGAAAAATTAACAAGCATTGGAAAAGTTCCACAAGATATATATTTAAACCCTGCAGTATTAACTAAATATGATTTGAAAGGTTTAAATGACGCAATTAATTTATTAAATCAAAGTGGTTTAGAACCTAAAAATGTTCCATTAATTGCTTATTAGAAAGGAGAATTTATGAGTAGTAGTCTTGTAGAAAAAATTAAAGTTTTATCATTAACTCCAGAAAATTATAAAACTTTATTTAAATTTTACGCTAGTATAACTGACGATGTAGTATCTTATGAAGATTTAACTACTATAGTAAATTACTTAAAGAGTAAAGGCATTAATATAACTAAACCATCTGAATTTAAAGTTTTTGCAAATCCATTTGATTTTATTAAATCTCAAGTTAGCAAGATGGAGTCACTTGGTCATTTACAAGCTTTTATAGAAGATCCAACACGTATTAATTCTAAAGAGTGCACTATAAGACTTGAATATTGTTTAAAAAATGGTATTCCAGTAAGATCTGAAAGTGGTAAATATAATAAACTTATTTTTAATAAAAGAGATTTTGAAAGAAAATTTGGTGAAGGAGTAAAAAAAGAAGAACCTTCAGTAAAAGAAAATAATAATATTCAAGGTACTCAAAAAGTAAGTAACGTACCTAATCCTAGTGCAACTACTATGATGAGTACTAAAAATGAGCCTATAAGTAATGAAACAGAAAAAAATGTTGAAGCCGAAACTAATCCATATTTATTAGCATTATTAAAAGATCAAACTATACGTTTAACTGATGAAATGCTTGCTAAATATGAAGATTTATCACTTCACTTAAGACACGTTTTAGAGGCACTTAATTATGGAAACGAAATTGATGGAACTAAATCAGATAATATGATTAAATTACTTGCTAGTGGTATTACTGATGAAAGAGAAATAATTTATTACACTTTAACATTTAAAAAGAATTTAACTGATGAAGAGAAAGTTAAGATATATAAAGCAATTGATAATGAATTAAAATTAGTTAAAGAAGAAAGTATAAATAATGTAAGGAGTGCAGCATGAAATTTTTAGAAAAAATTGGATTTAGTAAAGACGATGTTGCATATTTTGAAGAAAATACACCAGAAAAGTTCATTGAACTTATTAAAGAACAAAGAAAATTAGTTATAGAGAATCTTTCATTTCTAAAAGATTTGGGAGTAACAAACTATCAAGATATATTTATAAAATATTATGATATGTTCTTAATGGATAGTAGTAATTTTAAATCAATATTTGCTAAATATGAAAAAGCTGATTTAATTGAAAAATTGAAGAAAAATATTAACATAGTAGAATTTTTATAATCACTATGTTTTTTTATGTCACAAAAAAACTCTTATAAGCTTTTTAATCTATATATATTAAATGAAGGCTTATTTAGAGTTCTAAATGGAGTTTTTTCAACGCCAACTCCGTAGCTTACATACATCATAGTATCATTTTCTTTATAATAATTATTTGTATATACTTTGGCACCATCTTTTTTAATTAAAGCACCCCAGAAGGGTAATCTAATTTGACCACCAAGAGAGTGTCCAGCGAAAACTACATCAATATTATATTCTTTTATATTTGTAAATTCATCAGGTTTATGTAAAAACCCAATTACAAAACTTGGGATAATTTCATCTTCATTTTTTAAAATGTCAACATTAAAATTATTTAAGGACATTATTTTTATTGGTGATATATCTTTATTATAAACATAGGCATAACTATTTTCTAAGACTTCAAAGCCACTATTTTTAAGCATATTTTTGATATTTTCATCATCATGGTCTCCCATAATAGCATATTTATAATCTGCATTAATACTTTTAAACAAAGTACCAATTTCGTTCATTTTTTCGGAAGAAATGTTAGCGTTTGCAACATCACCAGTAAAAATTACCATATTAGCATTTTGTTTATTTAGATTATTTATAATCAGTTTTATTTCATTAATGTCTTTATCATCTTTATATAATAAGTCAGAAAAATGAACTATTTTAAATCCATCAAAGCCTTTGGTGATTTTATTAGAGGCTATTTCATATTCATAAATTTTATAACCTTTAACATTAATATAGTTAGCGTATAAGAATAAAGAAAATAAAATTAATATTATTATACATAAAAATCTTTTCATTATTTACTCCTATAAAACAAGTAATAATATACTTACAAAATTATTCAAAAAATGAAAACTCATTGAAGTAAATATATTATTTGTATCATAAAACATATAGCCTAAAGAGAAACCCATAGTTGAGTAGGGAATTAAATATAAACATTCAATTAAAGATTCAGCCACTAAAAGGTGCATTGAGCCAAATACAAGCCCGGTTATTATAGAAAATGTCCATTTGTTTGAAAATAAATTTTTAAAACTTAATCTAGATAAAGTTTCTTCATAAAATGGAGCAAGAATACACATATCAATAATTGAGAGTACTAAATTTTGAGAAACAGATGTGCGATTCATTGTTTCGTTAGTGGCTAAAGATTTAGTTAGATAATAAATTAATATGTTACTTATATACATAAAAAATAAGCATATTATATAAACTTTAAAACCTTTTGATAAGTGTTTTTTATAATTTTTTTTAAAATCTAAAAAATAATCTTTAAATTCTTTTCTATAAATAATTAATAAGTATAGGTTTGCTATTGAAAAAATGATTATTTGCCATAACATAGGATTTTTATTAATATATTTCCTAAATGTATTAGCAAGTAAAACTACGATGAAAATAAAACCAATGACTACACTAATATCTTTGAATAAATTTTTTAAAAAATTTTTTATTTTCATAAAACCATCCTATATAAAAATATAACATATCTTTTAAATTCAATCAATTTTTATTGAAAAAAAATTGTCAATATGTTACTATTTTAATAGTAGGGATGGTGCGAAAAAATGAAAAAAACAAAATATTTTTTTCTTATGTTATTGATGCTACTATTTAGCTTCAATGTAGATGCAGCGTGTTCATATGAGCAGCAAGCTCAGCTTAATAGTGAAGCTGTAACAATTAAAGCAATATATGAAGAACAAATCGCAGAACTTGATCGTAGCAAATACACTTGTGCTGATGGACAAGACGACTGTGATTTATCATATAGGTACTTTAAAATATCAATATTAAATGTTAGTGAAAATTTTTATGTAGTTGTAAAAGGTGATAATGGATTTAATAAAACTTTTACTAGTAAAAATGCAGTAAATGGTGTAATATCTTTTGATATTGAAGATATTATGACGGTACATACATTCACTTTTAATGTATATAATTCAGATAAAACTGATTGTAAGGGGACACTAAATAGAACTTTTTATTTGACAACACCAAGATATAATTTATATTCTTCATACTCTTATTGTACTGAAAATCCTGAATTTTATATGTGTAATAAATATGTATCTTATACGGACACTGGTTTTGAAGATTTTGTAAACAAAATTGAAGATTATAAAGAGGAACAAATAAAACAAGAGGAAGAAAATAATAAAACATTCTTTCAAAAAGTATGGGAATTTGTTAAGAAAAATAAAACAGTATTTATAATTGGAACTTGTGTAATTGTAGCTGGTGCAACTGGTTATATAGTAATTAGCAAGAAAAGAAGAAAGGACATAATATAATATGAAAAAAATATCAAGACTATTATTTATATTTATTTTCACTTTAATATTTGTTCCAAATGTTTATGCCTTTAAACTAGGTGAAGCATTTACAATTAGAAATGACCATAATTCAAATGATTCTGGACTTGGCTTCCCATCTAATATGGGCTATTCAATATCAAGTGCAACTCAAAGTTCCACAGGAAAAAGCTTTGAGGCATTTTGTATAGATAGAGGTAAAACACCGGATGCTTCGAATTTCGAGGTTGAAAGACTTTTACCATCAGCAACAAGTACAACTGTTGCTAAATATGATTATGCTGCTCTATACATAATGAATAACTCAAATCAATATAACGTTAAGCATTATGCATTAAGAATTCTTACTGACGTTGTTCAAGCAAGCTTTAGTAATGCTAACGCAGATGATTATGTAAATCAGGAAAAAGCCCTTGTTAAAGAGTTTTTAAAAGATGAAGAGTTTAGTAAAGCCTATAGTGCTTATGGCGGAGCAAAAATTACTACAACTGCCACATATTCTGGTGACGCTAGTAAAGCTTCTCCTGTAAAAGAAATTTTAACTAAAGCATTAAATTATGCTGCTGAATATTCTAAAGATAATAAAGCCACTAAAGTAGAAAAAGGCGAAGAAGGACAAGTTAATAAAGTTACCGAAAATGGCCTAATAACTTATACAAAAATTGTTTCAATTAAATTAGATATTAACAATATAACTGGTACAGGCGATAACGAATATTTTAAAATAACAAAGGAACCTGAAATAAAGGCAAATAATGGTGCTACAGTAAAAGTACTAGGAATATCAAAAACTTTTATTGATAGTGAAGAAGGCTGGGATTCCGATATAACTTACGGTGAGGATTTGTCACAAAGATTAAAGGATAGTGATAGAAAAGGAACACTTTATCTAGAATTTTCTTTAACCCTTACAAAAAAAGATAAATTCGATGATGCGAAGGAAGAAGATACTGAAGAAGATTGCTCAGTTAATATAAAAATTGAATACGAATACACTTCAGCATTTGCTGGAGCCAAAATTGCTCCAAAAAATTCATCTGCATCTCAATACGCTCAAAGGTTTTTAGTTTCAAGTACTGAACCAGTAAATGGCGATTTTACTTTAACTACTGAGCTTTGTAGTGAAACTAAATGTCAACCTACAGTGACAATTCCTACAATTTGTGAACCGGGTGATAGTGATAATTTAAAACAGTGGGGAAATAACAATACTCAAAATCCATCTAATTCAGATGAGGATGATATTGAAAAATATTTAGATTATGAGTTTAGAGAAGCTTATAATCCTGATACAAAAACATATAATATTAAAAAATGTTTATTAAAGAAAGAAAGTAAGGATATTGCAGAAAACTCTTATAAATATATTGATGCAACTAATGCTCAAGCTGTTCAAGATAATCCTTATTGTGAAGTTAGGTGTAAGGAAGATTATAAATTTGGTGTTCCTTATAAAAAGACAGCCGAAGCAGGAAGATATTTCCAAATAAGTGTAAAAATTAAAGGACAACAAGATTGCTATACTACAAAAATTGATAAGGATCAATATAACATTGATATAGTTAAAAAGCAAAAAGAAATTGCAGATGCATATAATGATTGGTTATTTTATTATGAAAATTTAAAATTCATTAATGAAAATAATTGGAGAACTCAAACTGATACATGGAAAAAGGACACTACAAATGAGGGAATAATTAATTGTAGTGATGAAGAAGATGCTGAAACTGAAAATAGATATTATATTGTTCATAGTAAGAGTTTTGTAAAATATACAATCGATGATGATGGTAAAAAAATTACATTTACTACAGGAACTCCTAGTGATGTTTTTGAAGGAAGTACAGAAAAAGGTAATAATACTTATTTTGGTAAAAAAGATTCAAGCAAAGACCCAATGTGTGTAACAGCAAAAGCTGATTGGGATAATCAAAAAAGTGATTTTGAAACAAAGAAAAATACTGCTAAAACAACGATTGAAACGGCAATAAAAGAACTTAAAAAAATGGTTGACCAATATAATTCATGTGGTGATGATAAAAATTATCAGAAGGTTTCAGAGGAAGATATGGCAGTATATTGGGATATGGTTTATGCTTATAACCCATATGTTAAATATAGTTATCAAGAACCAGAACCAAATAATGCGTCTATAGAAAATAGATGGATAACTAGTGTTCAAAATTTAACTTGTGATAAAGGTACTTGTGATATTATGATAAGTCCAGATGAGAAAGTTCAAGCAGAGGTTTGCGCATCTGGTAGTACTAATTGTAAACAGGCTACTCAAGTAGAAGATATTGATGGAAATATTCATGAAACTACATGGCGCTGCGATGGAGAAGTAAATAATGCATATGATACATGTAATGGAAGCACAGAAATATCATATGATGAGGAATCTTATTTTGTTTGTAATATACCTGAAAGTGATAATGCTGCAATAACATGCGCTACAACTTTGACAGAGTCAAAATTTAAGGTAACAAAAATTAAATATGTTCATAAAATTGCTTCTTCTGAAGGTACATATAACACTGCAAGAGTTTATTTCTCTGGCCATGACGATGGAGATATAAAAATAACTAACCAAACTGAAATGGCAAACTATGATAAAGTTGATGGTTTACCTGTTGGAATAAATACTGCGAAGGGAATATATTATTATATTTTAACTCTTGATAATATTGGTACATTCTATTCAACTAGTCCAGCGCTTGGTCGTATATTTGGTACTTCTGATCAAAGTATGTCAAAATATTATATTGAAAAGGACATTAGAAAATCAGAAACGACAACAACAAATGATAATTCTGGCATAACACTTGATGGAAATCAATATGCATGTACTTATGAAGTATCTCAGAGTGAATGTGTTGATAGTTCTGGAAAGACACGTTATAAGACTGAATGCCCTAAAGGAATGGATTGGGATACTTGTAAAGAAAAAGAACTATGTCCATCATCTAAAGAAACAAGTTATTGCGTAATGGAATCTAAAGGGTATTATGTATGTGCTCATAATTACTTTGATTCAACTTGTCAAAAAATGAATTCAAGACAGGAAGCACTTGCATCAGTTGGATGTGTAGAAGGTGAAAAATGTGAAAGAAATTATAACTGCTGTCCAAACTGCGTAGTCGAATGTATAGACTGTGTTGTAACTAAAGATGATCCAAGTACACCATCTAAACCATCATATGATTTTAGACCTGTTAGTCCTGGAAATTTATTCCCAACTGATCGCGTTGTTGGATTTAACTGGGAAACAAATCCAGAGGTATATGGAAATGAATTAGTTGCAAGAAAAGCATATGATACAAGAAAAGAAATAACTGCGCGTGCAACTAATGAAACAGGCCAAGGAAGTGGTGGAACTTCAGAAATACCTAAAGTAGAAAAATATTCATTAAAAGTTACAATGGATACTGACATGATAACAAAGATTAGAGAGTACAATAAGGAGCAAGGTACATACAATAATGATACTTTAGTATGTAAAGATTATAAAATAGCTGGTTATGATGAAACACGCTGTAAAAAAAGTGGATATACCTATAAAGATGGTGAATGTTATATGACAAATATTTTCTGTTATAGTACATTTATTGATAAACTTCTTGATGATTATGAAAACGATGGTAAAGTAGAATTAATTAATAAAGATAACAGAACGGAAAATAAAGAAAACTTTGATGGTGGTTACGTTGGTCCAGCTGGAGCGATTAGTGACGTTATTACAAATGATTATTGGACAATTTATAAGTTTAGTTCACTAGATACAAATGGCGATGGTATACCAGATGTTGGACCATCATGGAAGTAAGGAGGGTATGAAATGAAAGAATCCTATTGGGGCTATTGGCTAATGGTTTTAGGAGTATTTATCATAGTAGTACTCCTTCTTGTCCAAAGCTATACTTCAACTAATACACAAGATTATTATTTAGTAAAAGAAATTACTGAGTCAGCTATGGTTGATGCAGTAGATTATGCTTATTATCGTCAATTTGGCGAAGTAAAAATTAATAAAGAAAAATTCTATGAAGTTTTTTTAAGAAGATTTGCTGAAGAAGCATCACTTTCAACCGTTTATACTATTGAATTTGCAGAAATATATGAAGCTCCACCAAAAGTTGGTGTTCAAGTTTCAAGTAAATCAGCAGCTTTTAATATAAGTGGTGATTCTACAACATTTGACATTGTTAATAAAATTGATGCTATTCTTGAAACAAAGACTAAAGATAGTCAGGGTACTGGAGAAAATGTTAAAGAACCTGATGTAAATCCTAGTAATCCAGATACGCCGACAAATCCTGGTGAAGATACACCAAGTGAAGAAAAATTACATGATGTTGGATTTAATATTGCCCCTGCTGGTATACAACAATCTAATAGACGTGAAAATGTGACAACTAAATGGGGTACTTATGATGTAAACTTTGCTTGTGCATGTGGACCAATTGCAATTACAGAAGCAGCATATTTTTTAGGAAAAACAAATAATTTGAAAGGTGCTACTGGATATAATGGAAGTGATTTTAATAAACTTGCAGCTGCAACTTATGTGGGAATGAATCAGGTCGGTTTAAATGGTAATCCAACAAGTACTAATACTGATGCTTCAAGTAGTTCATTTTGTGGTAGAGTTAATGATTATAATCAAAGTAATAGTTTTTATAATTCTATTGGAATCAGTGTTGCCGGCTCTGGAGGTAAATTTGGCAAGGGACCATCTGGTCATGCAAAAGCAATATATGATGCTTTAGCAAGTGGTCAGGTTGTTGTTGCTTCCTTGGCACCTGGTTTTTCTGCACCAAGTGATTCAACTTTAAGAAGTACTACAAGTGGACATTACTATACCATATATGGCTATGATGCAACTAATAACTGTTTTAAAGTTTATAATCCGATGGTAGGACAATCTTGTGAAAAGTATGATAATGTAAATAGTTCATTTACTGAATATATTGCATTTAAATAATATTTAAATTGACACAAATAAAAATTGTGTCTTTTTTTATGATATGTTATTGAAAATAATTTTAAAAATTGCTATAATTTTAATTGATAGTAGAAGATTATCATATGGAGGATAAAAATGGGAAATATAAAAGAATTTATTAGAAAAACTGTTGCAAATAAAAATACAGTTACTATTTTACTTGTACTTGCAGGTATTGTTGTACTTTGGGCTTTTTACTCAGCAAGAGTTAAAGAGGCTACAACTCCGATAAGAGTACCTTATGCTAAAGAAGAAATTAAGGCTACTGAGGAAATTACTGAAGATAAGATTGGCTTTGTAGAAGTTAATAATAAACTTTTAAAAACTGCTGATATTATTCAAAGTCAAGGAGCATTAATTGGCTATTATGTTACTACTGGAACATCAATTCCTAAGGGAGGACTTTTTTATAAAACTCAAGTAGTTACAAAAGCTGAACTACCAAATTCAGTATTTGATAATATTCCTGATAAACATACAATCTATAGTATGTCAGTTAATAACCATACAACATTTGGTAATTCAATTTATCCTGGAGATAAAATCGACCTTTATTTAAAAGCTACTGATGATAATGGAAAAATTATGTTTGGTAATTTTATTGAAAGTATCACAGTTTTAGGTGTACGTGATGCAAGTGGCAAGGACGTTTTTGGTTCTACTGAAACAAGATCACCTGCTGAACTTTTATTTGCAGTACCAAATGATATGTATAAACTTTTAATGTATGCTGGATATATATCAGGTATAACTTTAGTACCTG
Organism: uncultured Bacilli bacterium; assembly: GCA_934096705.1. Lineage (GTDB taxonomy): Bacteria > Bacillota_I > Bacilli_A > RF39 > UBA660 > UBA6448. The sequence goes on along the minus strand of CAKOMR010000003.1, from coordinate 74,524 downwards.
TACCACGTAATAAAGCATATACAGAAAAAAATGCAAGTACAGTTACTGTAGAGTATTTAAAGAACTTTATATTAGCTAAGACTTCACAAATACCAGAAGAATAAAAATAAAAGGGAGTGATTATTTGTGAAAGAATCAATATTTTCACAATTAGATTTTGGACCTATAACTGAGTTTTTAAATGATGATAATATCACAGATATTTCATATTCAAATGGTGGGAATGTTTGGCTAAAAACTTTAGACAAGGGTATATATATGGTCAACAGACCAGAAATAAATAATGCATTAATGGAAAAACTTGCTTTTCAATGTTCTAACGTTATGGGTACTACATTTAATATGGCACATCCGTTCTTAGATGCAGAAAGTACAGAACTTCGTCTTAACTTTGTTCATGAAAGTATTGCTACGAATGGAATTGCGTGTGTTATAAGAAAAACACCAGCAAAAATAAGACTTAATAAAGAGAAATTGCTTAATGAAAAATATGTCACAGAAAATGTTCATAACTTCTTAATATCATGTGTTAAAGCACATTGTAACATTATTATTTCTGGAGAAACTGGTTCAGGTAAAACGGAGCTTGCCAAATATTTAGCATCAAATACTGAAGAGAATGAAAAAATTATTACAATTGAAGATACTTTGGAATTACATTTAGACAGAATATTTCCACATAGAGATATTGTTGCAATGAAGACTAACAATATTGCTTCATATTCTGATGTTTTAGTAACATGTATGAGACAAAATCCTAAGTGGATATTATTATCAGAAGTTCGTTCTGCTGAAGCAGTAACTGCAGTCCGTAACTCAATTTCATCAGGACATAATATCATTTCGACAATTCACTCAGATAGTGCAAGTCATATTCCAATGCGTATGTACTCACTTCTTGAGAGTAATCAAGACATTGAACAGTTTTTAAAATCAATTCATAGATATGTACAAATTGGTATTCATGTTAAAGGATATATGAGTGCTGAGCTTCAAAGATTCCAACGTGAAATTGTTGAAGTAGCAGAATTTTATGTTGATGAAAATAATGAGGCTGGAGTTAATAAAATATTTTCTAAAAGTTTAGATGGAACTATTTCATTTAATAAACCTACGAAATATTTAAAAGATTATTTTGGCGCGCAAGGAAAGAAACTTGATGAAACATTATTTGAAGAAAGTAATAATACTGATGAAGTAAATAAAAATAATGATAATATAGAATTGAAGATGCCTAAGTTAGAGACTATAGATTCATTATAGAAAGGAGTTTATATGTATGTGTTAGAACTTATTATACTTTTATTACTGGGAATATTTATTATTTTATATCGTAAAAATCCCGGAGAAAACGTTTATAAGTTTTTTGTTACCACTGCATCAAATGCTTATGAAAAATATGCTCCATATTCATTTAAAACCGTAAGAGCCAAAGCAAAAGAACTTGGTCAAGAGTTTACTACTAGACAATACATTTCACAAATAGTTTTATTTGCCGGCTTTGCAGGTGTAGTAGCATATTTATATTTTTATAATATACTAATATCAATTGTTTATGGATTAGTGGCAATATCTGTAATTCCTTATTTAGCATATTTAAGATGTCAAAGAATTTATTCTGAATTTATATTTGAACAAATTGAAACTTATACAACTAACGTAATAATGGAGTTTAATACAACTCAAAGTTTTGTTAAATCTCTAGAGGGCGTTAGAGATTCTGGTATTATTGAAGAACCTGTTTTAGGAGATCTTAAAAAAATGATTGATATGTCATATCAAAATGGTACGATAGACGAATCAATTGATTATTTTAATAAGAAATATCCATATTATATGGTTAAAAATATGCATCAACTTTTTTATCAAATAACTAAAGAAGGTGCAAGAGATGCTGGCCAAAGTTTGGAAAATATGTCAATGGATATAGATGCCCTAGTAGAAGGTGTTTATAGAGACCAAATGGATCGTAAAAATTTCCATGGTAGATTTATTAAGTTTGGTTTAGCATTATTTTTTCTAATACTTGCAGTACAGTATATGTATGGTACTGAAAGATATATGGATTTGTTAGATATATGGTATGTACAAATTATACTTCATGCAATAATAATTATAAATGCTTTATTCCTATTAAAGGGTGAAAAATATTATAATGAAGATGTGGGGGTAGAGTAATATGTATTATGAAATATTTATTTTAGGTGCTATTATTTATTTAATAATGTTCACTACTGGACAAATTAGTTTTAGCAAATTAATTAGTGATAATGAAGTTATTTTCAGAAAATTAAAAGAAAGTGATTGGGATTTTTATGTTAAAGCAAAATATGGGAATGCTGTAAATCCTGATATTCTTTTTAATAAACGTGTTAGAAATGGTTTAATTGGAACAATTTTAGCAGTATTTTACGTAATGATGACTGGTTTTTCTGCGATAAAGGTGGTTATTGCAGTGGCTGTAGGATATGGTGTATTTAAAATAACTTATATGGAAATAAAAAACTATTATAAAAAGCATATAGCTCAAATAGATTCTTTACTTCCACATTATTTAAAAAGTATTGAAATACTTATTCAACATTATACAGTTCCAGTAGCAATAGGAAAGTCTATTAATGATGCACCAGAGATATTTAAACCAGGTCTTGAGGAATTAATAAATGCAATTAATTCAGGTGATGATACAATCACTCCTTATATGGAATTTGCAAAAGAATATCCTGTTAGGGATAGTATGAGAATGATGAGACTACTTTATCGTTTAAGTTTAGGAAGACAGGAAAGAAAACAAGAACAATTATTAACATTTTCAAAATCAATTTCATCTTTACAACAAAAAGCGAGGGAAACAAGATACAAAAACCGTCTTGATAAAATGGAAAGTATGACAATGAGAATGCTTGTTACAACTGGTGTAGGTGTAATGATTATTTTAATACTTGCTGTACTTCAAATGATTAATATATAATATAAAATATATTGATAATTAATTTAAATATTGCTATAATAAAAGTATAAAATAAAGGAGGATTAAAAAAATATGAAAGAAGCTACAGGTGAATTAAGTAATACTGTTATAACTGTAGTTGCAATAGCTGCTATATTAACATTATTCACAGTATTCTTATATCCCGCTTTAAGAAATGCTATTAGAGCAAGAACTTATTGTCATGCTGCAGTACAATGCACTCCATGCGATAACGGTACTCAAAAATGCCATTATTATACAGATAGTACAAATGGTGTTGGTATGAATATCAGTGGTGATACCATTGATTGTGATTGTACAGTAGGTCAATAATTAATAAAAAAGGAGTAAGAAAAAATGAAAAATGCTACGGGAAGTCTAGCAAATCTAGTTGTTGTATGTGTTTGTGTGGCTATTCTCGTAGCCTTTTTTTACTTTGCAATATGGCCAATAATTAAAACTAATTTTGTTGCACAAACAAGTTGCGAAAAAGCAAGTTGTTCAGTGAAACCTGATCAAAATGGCATGGTTAATTGTACTTTAGATGGGAAAAGTTTCCAATGTATGTTTAAGGGGTAACAAGATATGAGAGAAGGAATAGGTGGAATACAATTATTTTTAATTGTTGTTGTAATGGTACTTATTTTTGCGGGAGTTATGTCGCTTACTTTAAATCAAGCTAATGCTTTTGCAGTAAAGGACCAAATTGTTTCAATAATTGAAACTGCCGGAGGATTTGATACTAATTCTATATGCCTTTATGGAAATTGCAAAAATCAAGAAACTTTGCAAAATATAGTTGATGCCTTAGAAAGTAATTCTTATCGTCAACAAGGTAGTTGTGATGATATTCCATTTAATAATGATGGAAATGGTGTTACTGTAGATATAGTTGGATATCAAAGAAATGGTGATAAGACAGTAAGTGGTAAGAAAAGTTCTTTTTGTATTGCCAAAATTGATAGTAATAAGTCTGATGATACATTAAAAGGCTATTATTACCGAGTATATGTTTTTTATCAATTGGATATTCCTGTTTTACATTCAATATTTAATTTTAAATCAATTGGCGAAACTAAATTATTATATAGTTAGGAGATTTTTATGAACGTTATTATTTCAAATAGAAATGAAGCATTACTTGCTGGTTTGGGCATTGATGTTATTAAAACTTTAAATGGAGTTTTTGAGGTGGATGATTTAGCATCTCAATTTAAAAATTTTTATTATAATAAAATGATCTTAGATATTACAGCACTAAATAATTATGAAGATATTAATACAATTCAAAATTTATCTGTAGCATTAGATATGAGTAAAGTAATTCTTCTTTTAGATGATTCACCAAAGGTAAATTCACCAATGTATTTATCAAGCCTTGTATCAATGGGTATTTATAATTTTACAAAGAATGTAGATTCTATACCATTTTTAATAGAAAACCCAAATACATATAAAGATGTAGCAAATTATCATAATTTAAATATGGCTGCAGAAGAAAGAAAACTTAATGATAAAGCAGTTGATAAAAGTGTTGGCTTTATTGGAAGAAGAGTTTTAGGAATAAAAAATGTAACTGAACATGCTGGAGCTACTACACTTGCTTATTTGCTAAAAAAGCATTTAGAAAAAGAATACAAGGTTAAAGCTGCAGAATTAGATAAAAGTGATTTTGTGTATTTTAATGACAATAATTTAAAAAGTAATGTTAATAGTTTTGATATTGAAAAATATTTAGATGATGCAAGCAATAAAGATGCCGAAGTTATTATAATTGATATGAATAATGCTGATGCAAGTTCGTATTGTACAGATATTCTTTATTTAATTGAACCTGGTCTTATTCAACTTAATAAATTAATTAAAACAGATCATAGAGCTTTTGAAAAATTAAAAGGTAAGAAAATTATTTTAAATCGTAGTGTATTAAACGATAACGATGTTAGTGATTTTGAAAAAGAAAGTGGAAGTAAAGTGTTTTTTAATTTACCAAATGTTGATGACAAAATTGATGATAATAAAATAATAAATACATTGCTTAAAGAGTTAGGGTTTACTAGAATTTCTGACAAAGAATCTTTTGGTTTTAGCATCTTTAGATAGCATGTAAACTATTTGTAGTAAATATTGACATAAATATATAAAAAAGGTAAAATATAGGTATGTAAAGGAGAGTTGTATATGAGATTATTTGATGATTTTGATCCATCTACTTTAGGCGGTGCTGACGGATTTTGCTCACAAACAGCTGACGTTTGGCAATTTGTTGGAAGAATTGTTTTAGTTTTAAAAATAGTTATTCCAGTTGTTTTAATCGTTTTAGGAATTATTGGACTTGGAAAGGCTGTTATTGCAGATGATGATAAAGAAATTAAGACTCAAGTAAATAGATTAATAACTAAATTTATTGCTGCAGTTGTAATATTCTTTTTACCAAATATCGTTACTGCATGTTTTAATTTAGTAAATGGATTTAATGACGTTAAACCTGATTACATGGTTTGTATTGAATGTATTGGTAGTCCACAATCTAAATGTCCAGTATCTGGAGGAAATTAATAATTAATCACTATCATTATGATAGTGGTTTTTTATTTGTATTTTTTTTGAATATGTGATATAGTTAGTGATATATTTTAATGAAGGGGAGATTTGTATGGGACTTGGAACAGAAAATGGCTTTTGTCAAAATACAATAACTATATGGCAAAATTTAGGTTATGTGCTTATTATCGTTAAGATTTTACTTCCTATAGTATTAATTGTTTTAGGCATTTTGACTTTAGGAAAAGCGGTTATTTCTGATGATGATAAAGAGATAAAAAAAGGAATTAAATCACTTATAAATAAATTTATTATTGCAGTTGTAATATTCTTTTTACCTAGTATTATGAATGGAATATATCCTTTGATAACTGGTTTTGATGCTGTAAAAAATGATTATGATGTTTGTATGGAATGTTTTACTAAACCAAAAAGTTCAAAATGCATTAAAAGAGTGGAAAAATATAATATGAATAATGGAAATTAACCATTATTTTTTAATAATTTACACACGAACAATTGTATTTGATTTATGAATGGAAATATGTTATAGTAAATATGCAAAAAAAAATATTTTTGTGGTAAAATAATAAGGCTTGGAGGATGTATATTAATGGATAATATTGTTATAAAAGGTGCAAGAGAAAATAATTTAAAAAATATAGATTTAACTCTTCCTAAAAATAAATTAATAGTTATGACAGGTGTTTCTGGTAGTGGTAAAAGTAGCCTAGCTTTTGATACTATTTTTGCGGAGGGTCAAAGAAGATATGTTGAAAGTTTATCTGCTTATGCACGTCAGTTTATTGGTAATATGGATAAACCAGATGTTGATTCTATCGAGGGACTTTCGCCTTCAATAAGTATTGATCAAAAATCTACGAATAAAAATCCTCGTTCTACAGTAGGGACTATTACAGAAATATATGATTATTTACGTTTACTTTTTGCAAGGATTGGTGTACCTTATTGTCCAACTCATAAAATTCCTATAAAAAGTCAATCTATTGAAGAAATGACTAATAAAATAATGGAATATGAAGGTAAAAAAGTTCAAATATTAGCTCCAGTAGTTCATGGTGAAAAAGGAAGACATGAAGAAGAAATAGAAGAAGCAAAAAAAAGTGGTTACACAAAACTTAGAGTAAATGGTACATATTATAACGTTGATGATGAGATTACTTTAGAAAAAAATATTAAAGATAATATCGATATTGTTATTGATAAACTGACTATAAGTGATGAAGAAAGAAGTAGAATTTTCGAAGATATTGAAGCATCATGTAATATGGCAAATGGCAAAGTCGTATTTATTATTGATAATGAAGAAATTGTTATGAGTGAAAAATATGCTTGTACAAAATGTAACTATTCAATTCCAGAGTTAGAACCGAGAATTTTCTCTTTTAACTCTCCATATGGAGCATGTGAAGAATGTAAAGGTATTGGAACAAAATTAAAAATAAGTGAAGACTTAATAATGCCAGATAAAGATAAAACTTTAAATCATGGTGCCTTGCTTCCAATAAATAACGACAATAATTTATATTTTAGTGCTTTACGACAGGTTTGTGAAAAATATGGTATTGATATGGATACTCCGGTAAAAAATCTTTCTAGAGCTAAGCTTGATATAATTTTTTATGGTACAAAAGAAAAAATTGATTTTAAATATGAATCTAAAACCGGTAATGTTAGATATGTTACAGATTATTATGAAGGAGTTGTAAATTTATTACAAAGAAGATATGTAGAAACAACGGCAGGATGGATAAGAGATTGGCTTTCTAACTATATGGTTGAAAGTACTTGTGAAAAATGTAAGGGAACAAGGCTAAAAAAAGAGATTTTATCTATTTATATAAATAAAAAGAATATTTATGATTTAACCGCTATGAATCTTACAAAATTAAAAAAATTCTTATTAGATTTATCTTTATCTGAAGAAGAAAAAAACATTAGCAGTCTAATATTAAAAGAAATAATTAATAGATTATCATTTTTAGAAAATGTTGGTTTAAATTATTTAACTTTAAATAGAAGTGCAGAAACTTTATCTGGTGGTGAAGCACAAAGAATTAGGCTTGCGACACAAATCGGTAGTAAACTTTCTGGTGTTTTATATGTTTTAGATGAACCTTCAATAGGGCTTCATCAAAGAGATAATCAAAGACTTATCGATAGTTTAAAAGAAATGCGTGATTTAGGTAATACTTTAGTCGTAGTTGAGCATGATGAAGATACAATGAGACAATGTGACTTTTTAGTAGATATTGGCCCAGGAGCTGGTGAAAATGGTGGTCATGTTGTAGCCTTTGGAACTCCCGAAGAAGTGATGAAAAATCCAAATAGTTTAACAGGTAAATATTTAAATGGTACTTTGAAAATTGATGTGCCTAAAAAAAGAAGAGAGGGTAATGGTAAGTTTTTAAATATTATAGGTGCTAAAGAAAATAATTTAAAAAATATTGATGTTCAAATACCTCTTGGAAAATTTGTCTGTGTAACTGGTGTATCTGGCAGTGGGAAAAGTACTCTAGTAAATGAAATATTATATAAAACTCTTCAAAGTTATGTATATAAATCAAAAGTTATTCCCGGAGAATGTAAAAAAATCGAAGGCATGGAAAATATCGATAAAGTTGTAATGATTACACAAGATGCTATAGGAAGGACTCCAAGAAGTAATCCTTCGACATATGTAGGTGTTTTTGATGATATCAGAGATTTATTTACAAATACTAAAGAGGCTAAAATCAAAGGTTATGATAAAGGAAAATTTTCATTTAACGTAAAAGGTGGAAGATGTGAGGCATGTTATGGTGATGGTGTTAAAAAGATTGAAATGCATTTTTTACCAGATGTTTATGTAACATGTGATGTTTGTCATGGAAAAAGATATAATAAAGAAACGTTAAGTATTACATATAAAGGAAAAAATATTGCAGATGTTTTAGATATGCGTGTTAGTGAGGCATTAACATTTTTCGAAAATGTTCCCAAAATATATAACAAATTAAAAGTATTAAATGATGTAGGACTTTCATATATTAAACTTGGTCAAAGCGCTCCAACACTTTCTGGAGGAGAAGCGGGAAGAGTTAAACTTTCTAAAGAATTACAAAAAAAGGCTACTGGAAAAAGTATATTTATACTTGATGAACCTACAACTGGACTTCATACTGATGATATTAAAAAACTTTTAGAGATTCTTAATAATATTGTAGATAATGGTGACACAGTTGTTGTTATTGAACATAATTTAGATGTTATTAAAGTGGCAGATCATATAATTGATTTAGGTCCTGAAGGAGGCGATGGTGGTGGAAAAATTGTTTGCACTGGTACTCCTGAAGAAGTTTCTAAAGTAAAAGGTTCATATACAGGTTATTACTTAAAAGAAATATTAAAAAGAAAATAATCGTTTTCTTTTTTTATATATTTTTTTTAATTTTTTTGCTATAATATTTAGTATGAATCCATATGTTTATAAAATAGGTAATTTTGGTATAAGATGGTATTCACTTTTAATTTTAATTGGAGTGATTATCGGTATTCGTATGCTTGAAAAAGAGGGTCAAAGATTTAATATTAATAAAGATTTCTTGTTTAATTTAGCTTTTTGGGCAATTGTAATTGGAATTATTGGAGCAAGAATTTATTATGTAATATTTAATTTTAACCTTTATAAAAATGATATTTTTAGTATATTTAAAATTTGGGAAGGTGGTCTTGCAATTCATGGTGGTATAATTGCAGGTGTTATAACAATAGCACTTTATTGTAAGAAATATAAAATGCAATTTTTAAGAATTACTGATTTATGCATAGCGCCTCTTTTACTTGCACAAGCACTCGGAAGATGGGGAAACTTTTTTAATGGTGAAGCTCATGGTGCTGCTACTAGCTTAGCTCATTTAAGATCATTACATATACCGGAGTTTATTATTAAAGGAATGAATATTTCAGGTATATATTATGAACCAACATTTTTATATGAATCAATTTTTTGTTTAGTTGGTTTTATAATAATTTTAATTGTAAGAAGAGGAAAATATATTAAGGTAGGTATGCAGACAGCACTTTATTTAATGTATTACTCTGTAATAAGATTTTTTATTGAAAGTTTGCGTACTGATTCATTAATGCTCGGAGGCTTTAAAGTAGCTCAAATTGTATCAATACTATTATTTTTGACAGGACTAATTATGATAATGATGATATCAAGAAAATCAAAGTTTGAAGATTTGTATAACAATATTTATAAAAATGAAATGAGATTTTAGAAAGGGGATAGTAAAATGTATGATGTAATAATTATTGGCATGGGTATTGGTGGTATAACTGCGGGTATTTATGCTAAAAGGGCTGGTTTAAATGTATTAATTTTTGAAAAATCTATTCCCGGGGGTACACTTACAAAAATTGAAAAAATTTCTAATTATCCTGGATATGAAGAAATAAAGGGTGTAGATCTTGCAATGAATTTATTCAACCAAGTTAAAAAGTTAGAAATACCCTTTAAAATGGAAGAGGTAATAAGCATTGATACAAGTAGTGATGTTAAAGTAGTAACTACGAAAAATGGTAATTATCAAGCAAAAAATATTATTGTTGCCACTGGAAGAATTCCAAAATATTTAGGACTTGATAATGAAAAAGACTATTTAGGAAGGGGAATTAGTACATGTGCTACATGTGATGGCTTTTTATATAAAGATGAAGATATTGCAGTTGTAGGCTCAGGTAATTCAGCGCTTCAGGAAAGTCTTTATTTAGCAAAGCTTGCAAGAAAAGTTTATTTACTTCATCGTGGAAATAAATTTAAAGGTGATGATGCTTTAGTAGAAAATGTAAAAAATACTAATAACATTGAAATTATTGGTGGAGTAAATGTAGAAAAAATTAATGAAGAAAATGGTAAGATTAATAGTGTTTTACTTGATAATGGAAATGTTATTAATGTAAAAGGCATATTTATTTATATTGGGTATAGACCTGATACTGATATGTTTAAAAGTCTTGACATAACTAATATAAATGGTGATATTATAGTAGATGAAAATTTTGAAACACAGATTGATGGACTTTATGCAATTGGCGATTGTATAAAAAAGGGTGTCTATCAATTAGTTACAGCCGCAAGTGATGGTTGTATAGCAGTTTCAAATATAGAAAAAAATGATATTTAGGAGGTAGTATGAAAGTTAGAACTAGATTTGCTCCTTCCCCTACAGGATATATGCATATAGGTAATTTAAGAAGTGCTTTATTTGCATATTTAACTGCAAAAAGTATGGGTGGAGAATTTATTTTAAGAATTGAGGATACTGATCAAGAAAGAAAAGTTGAAGGAGCAGTAGAATTTATTTTAAATACACTTAACATGATGGGATTAAAGCCTGATGAAGGTGCTGGAGTAGGCGGAGATTTTGGACCTTATTATCAAAGTGAAAGATTAGACATTTATAAAAAGTATGCAGAAAAACTTGTTGAACAAGGTGATGCTTACTATTGCTTTTGTGATGAAGAAAGACTTAATAAACTAAGAGAAATTGCTAGTGCAAGAAAAGTACCGTTTACTTATGATGGACATTGCTCTCATATTCCTTTAGAGGAAGCAAAACAAAGAATTGCAAATGGTGAAAAATATGTTATTCGTCAAAAGATGCCAAAAGCGGGAGTAACATCATATATTGATACTGTTTATGGAGAAATAAAAGTTGATAATTCCACTTTAGAGGATCAAATTCTTATCAAAAGTGATGGCTTTCCAACGTATAACTTTGCTAATGTAATTGATGATCATTTAATGGAAATAAGTCATGTTAATAGAGGTAATGAATATTTATCAAGCACACCAAAATATTTACTTTTATATAAAGCTCTTGGTTGGGAAAGTCCAATATATATTCATCAACCTTTAGTAATTAAAGCAGATGGTACAAAAATTAGTAAGAGAAACAAAGATGATAATTTAATGGACCTTATTAATCGTGGCTTTTTACCCGAAGCAATTATTAATTATATTGCCTTAATTGGATGGGCTCCAAAAGATAATAAAGAAATATTTACTTTAAAAGAACTTGAAGAAAATTTTGATATAACAAGAATTTCTTCGGCTCCAGGATGTTATGACATAAAAAAATTAGAGTGGTTTAATGCTCATTATATTAAAGAGATGGACGATGAAAGATATCTAGAATGGATAAAACCATTTATTAAATTTGATATTTCTAATAAATCTGAAGAGTGGATAAGAAAGTTATTATTAACATATAAAACTCACATAAACTGTGGAGAAATGATTAATGATGTAATTAAAAATTTCTTTTTCGAAGGATATGAGTTAGATGATGAGTGTAAAGCATTTTTAGAAAGTGATGAAATTATTCCTGTAGTTATTGATACATTTGCAAGAGAAATCGAAGCTATCGAAGACTTTACAACTGATAATATTAATATTGCTATTGAAAATACAAAAAATAGCTTAAATGTAAAAGGTAAACTTTTATATATGCCCCTTAGAATTAAAGCAAGCGGATTTATGCATGGACCTGAATTAGATGCTTGTATTTATCTACTTGGAAAAGAAAAAACTCTTGAAAATTTAAGAAGGTAAAGCCTTCTTTTTTAATGGACATAATTTTACTTTTTAACCTTTTTGTTTTAACTAAAATATAGTATAATATATTAATAGGGAGAAAAATTATGAAAATATATAATACATTAACACATAAAGAAGAAGTATTCATTCCTTGGAAAGAAGGAAAGGTTACGTTTTATACATGTGGCCCAACAGTTTATCATTATGCACATATTGGTAATATGAGAAATTATATTGGTCACGATATACTTGATAAAACCTTAAGATTTATTGGATTTGATGTTACAAGATGTATGAATATAACCGATGTAGGACACTTAACATCTGATAGTGATTCAGGTGATGATAAAATGGTTCAAAGTGCTAAAAAAGAACATAAGTCAGTACTTGATATAGCGGCTTTTTATAAAGATGCATTTTTTAAAGACTTTGAAGCTTTAAATTGTAAAATGCCTGAAATAGTAAGTAACGCTACTGATAATATAGATGAATACATAAAAATCATAAGTAAACTTCTTGATACTGGATATGCATATAAAGCTGGTGGTAATGTTTATTTTGATGTATCTAAATTAAAAGACTATTATGTTTTAACAAATCATAAGGAAGATGAAATGGTAATTGGTGCTCGTGATGGAGTAGATTTTGATGAAAATAAACGTAATCAAGCTGACTTTGCTTTATGGTTTACTAAATCTAAATTTGATGACCAAGAACTAAAATGGGACTCTCCATTTGGAACAGGTTATCCCGGATGGCATATTGAATGCTCTGGAATATCAATTAAATATTTGGGAGAGCATTTAGATATTCATGGCGGAGGAGTTGATAATATTTTTCCGCACCATACAAATGAAATTGCTCAATCAGAAAGTTATTTAGGACATAAATGGTGTAATTATTGGTTTCATAATGAACATTTAAATGATGAATCTGGTAAGATGAGTAAAAGTAAGGGAGACATTTTAACAGTTCAAACATTAATTCAAAAAGGCTATAATCCACTTTCATTCAGATTCATGTGCTTGCAATCTCATTATCGAAGACAACTTACATTTTCTTATGCTTCCCTTGACGGAGCAGAAATTGCATATAAAAAATTAAAAAATAAAGTATTATCTTTGAAAAAAGATGGTAATGTAAACTCAGATGCCTATGAATTTTATAATAATAAATTTACAGAATATTTAAAAGATGATTTAAATACTGCGAATGCAATTACATTATTATATGATTTACTTAAAGATGAACATACAAATGATATTACAAAATATGAACTTGTTAATAAGTGGGATGAAGTGTTATCACTTGATTTGACAAAAGAAAAAACTCATAATTTAGATGAAAATTATATAAATGAAATGATTGAAAAAAGACGTATAGCAAAAGAAAATAAAGATTTTGCTTTAGCTGATACAATTAGAGAGGAGTTACTTTCAAAAGGTATTTTATTAAAAGATACTAGAGAAGGTACTACATATGAGGTGAAGTAATGGATTTAATTTTATTTTTAATTATTATAATTGTCCCTTTAGTGGCTGATATATTTGTTAGAATTAATTATGGTGTATATTCTAAAAAAATAAACAATTGCGGTTTAAATGGTGGAGATGTTGCAAGAAAGATACTTGAAAAAAATGGCCTTTCAAATATTTATGTTGTTGAAACAAATGGTTATTTAACTGATCATTATGATCCTAAAAGAAAAGTAATTAGACTTTCACATAATGTATATCAAAGTGATAGTGTTGCTTCAATTGCTATTGCCGCTCACGAATGTGGACATGCACTTCAAGATAAAGAGGGATACTTTTTCTTAAGATTACGTTCATTTATTTATCCAATTGTAAATATTGCAACATCAATTTCATATTATATTATTCTTATTGGCTTTTTATTTGAAGCACTAGATTTAGTTTATATAGGTATTGCTTTAACTGCTTTAGGATTATTATTTCAAATAATAACTTTACCAGTTGAGTTTAATGCAAGTAAAAGGGCCGGAAAAGAAATTGATTCTTTAAAACTTGCAAATAAAGAAGAAAAAAGTGGCGTTAAAAAGGTGTTAGTTAGTGCAGCATTAACTTATGTAGCAGGTGTTTTAGCAAGTGCAATTCAGATATTTAGACTTATTTTAATGGCAAGAGATAGTGATTAGGAAGTTTATCTTCCTTTTTTTATGCAACAAAAAAATGTAATAGCAAAACTATTACATTAATAACTTTTTATATGCAAATCAATATATTCCTCGAGACAAAGGTTTTCTTCATGCATTATTTTAGCATTTTCTTTACCAACATAACGAATATGCCAATTTTCAAATTGATAACCTGTAATGTTTTCTTTATTTTCTGGAAAACGTATTATGAATCCATATTTATAAGCATTATTTTCAAGCCAATCATAGTTTTCATCGGTTAATCTAATATTTCCTTTGATTGCAATATTTTTAAGGTCTATAGCAAGCCCAGTTTGATGTTCAGAATATCCTGGCCTTGCAGAAAATGTATCAGCATCACTTTTACCATAAGATTTTACATAGTTATTATAAAGAGTTTCTTGAAAACTTTCTTCCCTAAATGCAGTCGTAGGCATTAATGTTATATTAATTTCGTTTTTAGCACTTTCTTGTAAAGCTAAAAATGATTCTTTAATTATTTTTCTAATAGGAACTTTATTACCATATGCTCCATCAAGATAATCTAAGTCACTTGGTTTATATCCTTTAGGAAGATAGTTATATTTATTTACAAGGACAAGTACATCATCAGCATTTTCAACCATTTTAGTATCACTATAGTAGGGTAAATCAATATTAATATTTACCATAGTTATAACGTTTTGATAACTTTCATCACTTAAAGTTTTATAATCATTATATCTTTCTATTTTACTTGCATCAAAATTTTTATATTGATAATAATTACTTATATCTTTGTAGTCCTCATTTTTTAAAATATCAATGTTTTTGTCACTTAGTTTTAAAATATAATTTATTTCTTTTCCTTTATATCCTTTAGGAAGAAATGTAGTTAAAATATTTCCAAAATTATCTTCGTTATTAAACTCTATGTCTTTATATTCATTTAAATACTTTTCATCATATATTCCATTAAGTAAAACATATTCTAAAGTCTTAGAATAATACTTTTCATCAATGTTATTTTCTTTCATAATTGATATAGTTTTATTACTAGGTTTATCATCTTTTTTATTAAGTAAGAAAAACCCTATTATAAAGACTATTATTAATATAAATAAAATTCCACTTTTTTTAATTTTTTTTCTTCTTTTTGCCATATCTACCTTTCTAGTATTCTATCATAATATCAAATTATTTTGAACCTTTGATTTCAAAAAGAATATCCCTAAGTTCCATTGCTTTTTCAAAGTCAAGATTTTTAGCGGCTTCTCTCATTTCATTTTCAAGGTTTATAATCATTTCAGCTTTATCTTTTTTACTTAATTTAGTTTTAGTTTTGCCATTTGTTTCATCAGTTGTAGGAAGTTCTTTAATACTTTTAATAATTGTCTGTGGTGTAATATTATGTAAAATGTTGTATTCCTCTTGGATTTTTCTTCTTCTTTGGGTTTCTTTAATGGCTTCATTCATAGCTTCACTATAATTATCAGCATACATTATAACATGACCATTTTTATTTCTCGCGGCTCTACCTATAGTTTGAATTAAACTTCTTGTACTTCTTAAAAATCCTTGTTTATCAGCATCAAGTATACATATTAAACTTACCTCGGGAATATCAAGTCCCTCTCTTAATAGGTTAATTCCTACGATACAATCGTATACACCAGCTCTTAAATCATGAATGATTTTAAGTCTTTCTAAAGTTTTTACTTCATTATGTAAATAAGCAACTTTAATGTTTAAACTTTTTAAATAATCAGTTAATTCTTCACTCATTTTAATTGTAAGTGTAGTAATTAAAACTCTTTCATTATTTTCTTTGCATCTATTGATTTGTGAAACAATATCATCAATTTGTCCTTCGGTTTTCTTTACTTCGATAGTTGGGTCTAAAAGACCTGTAGGTCTAATTATTTGTTCAACATATTTGTTATTAGTAAGTGATAGTTCATAGTCTCCGGGAGTTGCGGATACATAAATAACTTCATTTATTTTATCATTAAATTCCTCGAACTTTAAAGGCCTGTTATCAAGAGCACTTGGAAGTCTAAAACCATAATCGACTAAAGTTTGTTTACGCATTCTGTCACCATTATACATGGCTCTTACTTGGGGAAGGGTAACATGACTTTCATCAATAACAAGTAAATAATCTTTAGGAAAGAAATCCATAAGTGTTGTAGGAGTTTCTCCTTCTTTTTTCAAAGATAAATGCCTTGAGTAGTTTTCAATACCATTACAAAATCCTGTTTCTCTTAGCATTTCAATATCATAATTAGTTCTTTCTTTAAGTCTTTGTTCTTCGATTAATTTATTTTGCTCGTGTAATTCCTTAAGCCTTTCCTGAAGTTCAATTTCAATATTTTTCGTAGCTATCTCCAATGTTTCTTTACTTGTTACAAATAAAGATGCTGGAGAAATAATTACAGTTTGCTTTCTTTTAAGTACGCTACCTGTAAGTGGGTCAAATATTACAATCGAAGAAACAATATCATCATCCAAAGTAATTTTAATAGCCTCACTTTTTTCATTTATGGGAACAATATCTATACTATTTCCACGAACTCTAAATGTACCACGATGAAAATCCATTTCATTTCTTTCATATGTCATATCTACGAGTTTGGAAATAATGTAATTTCTAGAAAACTTATCATTTAAATTTATAACAAACATGTTTTTTTCATAGTCTTCTTTTTGTCCAATATTGTAAATACAAGATACGCTTGACACTACAATAACATCCTTATAATTAATTAATGCAGATGTTGCTTTATGTCTAAGCTCATCTATTTCATCATTTATCGAAGAGTCTTTTTCAATATAAGTATCTGATGAGGGAACATATGCTTCGGGTTGATAATAATCGTAATAAGAAACAAAGTACTCAACATGGTTTTCGGGAAACATTTCCTTAAGCTCTGCATAAAGTTGTCCAGCCAAAGTTTTATTATGAGATAAAACTAAAGTTGGTTTTCCTGTTTTTGCAATTACATTAGCAATTGTAAATGTTTTTCCGGTACCAGTTGCTCCCAATAAAACTTGATGTTTTTCATTATTATTTACGCCATTAGTAAGCTTTTCAATTGCATTATTTTGATCTCCCGCAGGCTTATATTTAGAAACTAATTTAAACATAATAATCTCCTTTTCTTTAATATTTTACCATCAATTAAAAACTTTATAAATATAGTTTACCTAATAAAATAAGAATTATGAAATATAATATTTTAAGTTTACATATATAATATAATAATGCTATAATTTTTTTGAAAAGGAAGAAAACTTATGAAAATTATTAATAAACTATTAGTTATAATTCCAGTTATAGTGCTTACAGTTTTATCAGTATATTTTGTTTTAGAGTATTATAACGTTGGTAAATATGATAATTTTATTTTAGTATCAAAAGATTTACCTGATAATAAAGAAGAAGCATATGAAGAAAAAATTACTTCATTAAAAAAAGAATATAATAATGATGATGTAGTAGGGACTATTCAAATTAATAATACTGATTTTAATACCGCTGTAATGCAAGGAAAAGATAATAGTTATTATTTAAATCATTTACCAGATAAAACATATAACATAAATGGTTCAATCTTTTTAGATTATAGAGTTGATATTGATGAAAGTGAAAAACTTTTAATATTTGGTCATAGTTCCCCAAATTACATGCTTCCAATAATGATTATCGAAAATTATGTAAATGAAGATTATTATAAAGAGCATAAGTATGTTTACATTTCTACTACTAAAAAAGTAAGAAAATATCAAATCTTTTCTGCATACGTAGAAACTAAAGATTGGGATTACATGAAAATAGATTTTACTTCTAAAGAAGAAAAAGAGGCACATTATCAAAAACTTAAAAATAAATCATTTTATGAAACTGGTGTAAATGTAAATGCAAATGATAATTTATTAATAATTCAAACATGTAGTAATTTAAAAGAATATAGTAAATATAAAAATAAATATATGCTTGTTATAGCAAAAGAAATTTTTTAGCGTTTTCTGTGCTTTTTTAATATTTCTATATAATTTGAAATGTGTTAAAACCTTACTATATTAGATAAATAACAAGATTGCTTGTTGATATTTCAATAATTTAAAAATTATTAATATTAAAATAAATAATCAAATTTTCCAAAATTTGGTTTTTTTTGTATAAATTTGAATAATTATTTCTATACTACTAGAGAAAGGAAAATGTTAATTGACAATAATATTTTTGTATGGTAGTATAGTAAACCATCAGGAGGTTTTTGGTTTATGAAGAAACTAAAATATTTTTTTACTAGTGCAATTGTTCTTGTTGCAGTAGTAGTTTCAACTATGGTTTTTGCAGAATATAAAGAACAGAAAGGTGATTTAAGATTAGGTAATCAAATTAGTAATAAAAGTGTTACTGTAACTAAAGGTAGTTTAGCTAAAGATGGTGATGTGCAAGTTACTAAAACAGTATCTAAAACTGATGTAGAGGGTAAATACAATGTTACCTTTGAAGTAAAAGGTAAAAGTGTTAAAACAGAAACTTCAAATAAAAAAGATGTTTATGCTGTTGTAGTTCTTGATAAATCTAATTCTATGTGTAATAGTTATAATTGCTCTAAAGATAAAAAATGGACAAGCGCTGTTAATGGTGCAAAAACATTTGCTTCAACATTACATAAAAAATTACCAAACGCAAAGATTGCTCTTGTAACATTTGCTGATGAAGATGGTTTTTTAGGAATAGTTGATAATGCCTATAATGATGCTAAAGTTTTAAGAAATTTCGATAATAAAGATTTCTCTAATGTAAAATTTGGAACACCAAAGGGTGGAACAAACTTACATGCTGGACTTTATGAAGCAAATAAATTATTAACAGCATCAAATGTAAAAAAAGACGCTATTAAATATGTTGTTGTAATAAGTGATGGTGAACCAACATTATATTATGATGAAGGCGGTTATACACAAGGTCCAGGCTCATACATGGATGCTACTACTGAAGCCAAGACAAAAGAAATGGCTAAAACAGTTCAAAAAAGCGCTGAAGTATTTGCTATTGGATATGATTACAATGGTACAATACTAAGTGAAGTAGCTTCAGGTGCAGATCATGTATATTTATCAGATCCTACAACAATTGTAAATAAATTTACTGATATTGCTACTATAATAGGTAAAGCTGATGCTGGTACTAATGCAACTTTAACTGATAATATTGGTGCAAAATTTGTAATGACAGACGCTCAAGGCAAAACTTATACAAGTGAAAAATTTGACATTACAGAAAAAGGTAAAGTATTCTCATTTGATATTACAATTGATGAAGACAAAATTACTGATGATGGTTGGTATGCCACAAATGCTGGATTTACTTTAAGTTATACTGATTCACAAGGTAATGAAAAAACTATTACTTGTGATGAAAATCCTGAAGTATATTGGGAAGTAGATAAATACGATTATACTATAGAATATTATTATAATAATGTTAAAGATGCAGATTTAACAGAAACAGGCACACTTGCAAAAGGTAAAGAATTTGGTGTAACTGATGAAAAAATTAAAGTTAATACAAAATATGGTTATAAATTTGATAAAGCTACTCCAGATAAAACTACTGCCATAAGTTCTGAAAAAGAAAACGTAATAAAAGTTTATTATGTTGCAGATGAAACTCAAACAAAAGAAATTAGTTATACAGTAAATTACTATAAAGATGGTGTTTTACAAACTAGTGATACAGAAAAAGTAACTAAGACAATACAAGTTTTAGAAACTACAGGAAAAGTAGATATTAGTAAAATTAATGTAACAAACAAATATGTTGGTTATAAATTTGATAAAACTAATCCTAGTGTTATTCCTGAAACTTTCAAAAATGGAGACGTAATTGATGTTTACTATGTTCTTGATGAAAGTCAAACAAAGGAAATTAGCTATACAGTAAATTACTATAAAGATGGTGTTTTACAAACTAGTGATATAGAAAAAATAACTAAGACAGTACAAGTTCTAGAAACTACAGGAAAGGTAGAAACTAGCAAAATCAATGTAACAAATAAATATTTTGGATATAAGTTTGAAAAAACTGAACCAAGTGTTATACCTGAAACTTTTAAAGATGGTGATATAATAGATGTTTATTATGTTACTGATGAAAGTAAAGTAAAAGAATTAACATATACAGTTGAATACTACATAGATGGTGTACTTCAAACAAAAGATACACAAGTAGTAACAAAAACAGTACAAGTATTAGAAAGTGATAATTTAACAGTAAATAAATCTGAAATTAATACTAAAGATAAATATGTAGGATATAGATTCAAAGAATCTAATCCAAGTATTATACCTGATGAAATTAAAACAGGTGAAGTTATAAAAGTATATTACATTCTTGATGAAAGTCAAACAAAAGAAATTAGCTATACAGTAAACTACTATAAAGATGGTGTTTTACAAACTAGTGATATAGAAAAAGTAACTAAGACAGTACAAGTTCTAGAAACTACAGGAAAAGTAGATACTAGCAAAATCAATGTAACAAATAAATATTTTGGATATAAGTTTGATAAGACTAATCCAAGTTCTATTCCAGAAGTTTTCGAAGATGGAGATGTAATAGATGTTTATTATGTTACTGATGAAAGTAAAGTAAAAGAATTAACATATACAGTTGAATACTACATAGATGGTGTACTTCAAACAAAAGATACACAAGTAGTAACAAAAACAGTACAAGTATTAGAAAGTGATAATTTAACAGTAAATAAATCTGAAATTAATACTAAAGATAAATATGTAGGATATAGATTCAAAGAATCTAATCCAAGTATTATACCTGATGAAATTAAAACAGGTGAAGTTATAAAAGTATATTACATTCTTGATGAAAGTCAAACAAAAGAAATTAGCTATACAGTAAACTACTATAAAGATGGTGTTTTACAAACTAGTGATATAGAAAAAGTAACTAAGACAGTACAAGTTCTAGAAACTACAGGAAAAGTAGATGCTAATAGAATTAATGTAACAAACAAATATGTTGGTTATGTATTTGATAAGACTAATCCAAGTTCTATTCCTGAAATTTTCGAAGACGGCGATGTAATTAATGTATACTATGTAAAAGGTAAATATACTTACGAAGTTAGATATTATTATGATAGAGTTTTAGATGAAACAAAAACTGATACATTTGATGCCTTTTATGGTGATGTAATTGAAAGATACACTGATAAATCAACTACTGACTATGTACTTGAAATGGTAGAAAATTTACCTTTAACGATTACTGAAAAAGATAATATTATAAATGTTTACTATAAAACAGATGGAAAAGGAGTAATTGTTCCTGATGAAGAACCTCTTCCACCACATACTACAAGTAATGGAAGCATTTATATTATGCTTACTTTAGTAAATGCTTTAGGTGCTAGTGTACTTTTAAGAAAAAAAGAAAATTAAAAAAATGCGTAAAATATTACGCTTTTTTTATGACTTAATTTCATATTTAATTAGTTTTGCATGAACAACCATTTTTTCTGTATCATTGTAACAAGTTGAAAGAGTAAGAATTTTATCACTACTTTGAAGGTCTACATTAAAATTAAATTCAGAACGATTTTTAATTGTTTCTAAAAAAGACATAAATTCTTCATCACTCGTAAAACTTGTCTTAATATAATCGTTAGTGGTAGGTATTTTATAAGTGCTAAATATTTGCCACATAGTTTTAATTTTTTCTGTAGACATTCTTATTACATAGTTTTCTTTATTATTTTGCCATGATGGTCTTAATGTATCTTTTAAAGAACCAAACATAGTTCCATTTACTCTTCCATGACCATAAATAACTGTATTTCTATCAAGTGATAAATAGCTATTTCGATAATCTAAAAATATCCATCCCGCATAATTAAATGTTTTATCAAAAGATTTAGTTAAATAATCTTCATTATTATCAGTTTGAACAAAAGGGTAGTTTATATTTGTCCCTTCAACCTTGAGCCATCCTACAGTATCTTCATTATATTTTTTTAATTTATCAAAATCTACATCAATTAAATTCATTTTAATGTATTCAAAATAAGCATTAGTTTTGCTTGGAGTATCTATAATTATTTCATTATTACTTTTTGTTTCAGAAATTTCTGTTAAATTACTAGCAACCTTTATAATTTTATCAGTTTTTTTATTATCTAATATCCACATAAAAATTTTTACTAAGCTAAATATAAAAGTAAAAAACATTAAAACAAATAATATAAGTAAAAATAAATTCTTTTTATTTAACTTTCTTTTCTTCATATCCTAATAAATTATATCATATAGTCATTTATAAGTCACTTTATAAAAGTATAATGAATTGTATAAAATGGTATTTTATAATATAATTTTGTTAGGAGAAAAAAATATGAAAACAGAAAAACCCATTTTAAAACTTGATAAGGTTAGCAAGTTTTATTATAACAAAGGAATGGTTTCTTCGGGATTTAGTAAAGTTTCCTTAGACTTTTTTTTAGGAGAATTTGTTGTTATTACTGGAGAAAGTGGTTCTGGAAAGTCTACACTTTTAAATGTACTATCTGGCCTTGATACTTATGAAGAAGGAGAAATGTATATTAATGGTAAAGAAACAAGTCATTATAGTAACGAGGATATTGAAAATTATCGTAAATGTTATATAGGAAATATCTTTCAATCATTTAATTTAGTATCAAGCTATACAGTATATCAGAATATTGAATTAGTACTTCTTTTAAATGGATTTAAAAAAAAGGATGTAAAGAAAAAAATCATAGATTTAATTAAAAAAGTTGATTTGTATAAATATCGTAATACTAAAGTATCTCATTTATCTGGCGGTCAAAAACAAAGAGTGGCCATAGCTCGTGCACTTGCAAAAGATGTGCCAATAATTATTGCAGATGAGCCTACGGGAAATCTTGACAGTCGTTCTAGTCAAAGCATTATAAGAATTTTATCTGAAGTTGCTAAAGATAAACTAGTTATTTTGGTTACTCATAATTATGATGAAGTAGAAAAATATGCTACGAGAAAAATAGAAATGAGCGATGGTAAGGTTAGGGAAGATATAACTTTAAAAGAATTTAATAAAAGTGCTTTATCTATTCATGAATATAAAGGAATTAGTTTTTTTAATAAAATTAGACTTGGTGTAAGAAATACTTTTAATATTCCAATGAAATTTATCTTGCTTTTAATTGTTTTCTTGCTTATAACTTTTGCTTTTTTTGGAGTATATTCCTCTATAAGGAGTGCTGAATATGAAGCAAATAAATTAGGATATAATTATTATTTTAGAGATTTATCTGATGAAAGAATTGTTTTAAAAAAGAAAGATAATAGTTATATTTCTGATAATGATATAGAAAAATTAAAAAAGATAGAGCATGTAAAAAAGGTTAACTTAAATGATCTTATTTTAGATAAAGAATATTATTTAACAGATAACAATAATTCTTATTGGTTTTATGGCTCATTTAAAGAAGTAAGCGATATTAATGAAAAAATTATTGGTAAAATGCCTGAAAAAGATAATGAAGTGTTAATAAAAATATATAAAAATAATTACTATGTAACAAGTTCTAAAGAAGACATACTAAATACAAATTTAAGTTTATTTTCTACGAGTTCAAAAAATGCATCATCATGTATAGAGAATGTTAAGGTAACTGGTCTTATATTGACAAATAGTTTATCTGAAAATGAAACTTTTTATGCAAGTGATAAACTTTTAAGTAATTTAAAAACTTGTGCAAACGTTGATTATAGTGATATAAAAATGCAACTTAATAATAAAGAAATATATGTGGTATTTAGACCTAATGAAAATGTAAAATCAGGTAATGCATATATTCCATATCAACTAAATAATTATTGTAATTATGGCAACTGTATTAATAATGAACTTTCTATAAAAGTAAAAAATCAGTATTATGAAAATTCAGTTAAATTAAATGTATCAGAAGTTTATACGAAAAATAATTTTTATGGTTTAGTAAACATTAAAGATTACGATAATAATAACTTTGTTATATATATATCAAATGATGATTATAATAATTTATTTAATAAAGAAAATTACCAAGTATCAGTATTTGTAGATGATGTAAAAAATATACATAGTGTAAAAAAATATTTAGACAAAAGTGAATATCAAGCCTTATATATAAAAGACGTTAAAGTAAGTTTAAATGGTGGTATTTCTGAAGTTTTAAAAATACTTAGAGTAATTGTAATGACAATTTTGTTTATCGTACTATTTTTTATAGCATATTTTGTTATTAGAATAATTGAAAAATCTAGAAATGTTTATTATGCAACTTTACGTATTTTAGGAGCTACGAAAAAAGTATTAAAAAATATAATCAGTATTGAATTATTTACAGTCTATCATATTGCATATATTTTAGTTGTTTTACTTATTATTTTAACTTCCCAAAATATTATAGATTATCCAGCTTTAAATAATATGATTAGATATTTAACTTTAAAAGACTATATAGTAGTTTACTTAGTTTGTTTTGTAATGAGCTTACTTATTTCATTAAGGTATTCAAGAAAACTATTTAAGTCATCTGCGATGAAAACTTATAGAGACGAGGAAATATAATGATAAAGTTAGAAAAAGTAAATAAATATTTTAATAGACATAAGAAAAATGAACTACATGTTATAGATAATACTACAGTTACTTTCGAAGATAGTGGACTTGTTTGTCTTTTAGGACCTTCCGGATGTGGAAAAACAACACTTTTAAATGTTATTGGTGGTCTTGATAAAGTCAAAAGTGGAAATGTTTTTATAAATGGTAAAAGACTTACTAAAAAAAGTACATATTATGTTGATAAAGAAAGAAATTTAAATATAGGTTATATATTTCAAAATTATAATTTATTAGAAAATTTAAGTGTATTTGAAAATGTTGCTATATCACTAAGAATGATTGGTGTAAAAAATAAAAATGAAATTCAAAAAAGAGTAAATAGTATTTTAGAAACTCTTAAGATTTATCGCTATAGAAATAGACCTGCAGGAATGCTATCAGGTGGTGAAAAGCAAAGAGTTGCTATAGCAAGAGCGTTAGTAAAAAATCCAAGCATCATTTTAGCAGATGAACCTACGGGAAATTTAGATAGTCAAAATACTATTGAAATAATGAATATTATTAAATCTATTTCTAAAAATAGATTAGTTATATTAGTTACTCATGAAACTGATATTGCTAAATTTTATGCAGATAGAATAATTGAACTTTCTGATGGTAAGATAGTAAATGATTATGAAAATAAACATGAAAATTCTTTAGATTATAGAATTGATAATAAAATTTATTTAAAAGATTTTAAATTAAATGAAGAAAATAATAATATTAGTATTTATGCTGATGATAAAATAAAATCAAAAATTACTTTAGTAGTTAAAAATAATAATATCTATATAAAAACCGAAGGCAATGAAAGAATTATTGCTGTTGATGAAAATTCTAGTGTAGAGTTTATAAATGATCATTATAAACAGATTGATAAATCTATTTATGAAAAATATGAGTTTAATATCAAGGAAGATAAAAATGAAAAACATAAGTACGCTTCAATATTTAATATTTTCAAAGTAGTACATTTGGGATTTAAAAAAATACTTGATTATTCATTTATAAAGAAATTACTTTTACTTGGATTTTTTGCATCTGGTGCATTTATTATGTATAGTGTCAGTAATATATTTGGACTTTTAAATATTAAAGATAGTTATTTTATTGAAAAAAATAAAAATTATCTTGAAGCAAAAATGCCTATTATTAATGTAAATAATTTTAATAAATATGTTTCGTATGAAAGCATAGATTACATTCTTCCAGGTTCTGGAGTTGCAAATTTTAAAATAAGCTTTGATGATTATTATCAAACATCTGAGTCATCGGCTTTAATAACGGGCGGCTTAGTAAAAAAAGAATATGTAAATAGTAATGATATTATTTATGGAAGCAATATTTCAAATGAGAATGACGTAGTAGTGGACTCTTCGGTTTTAGATAGTTTATTTACTTCTGATGAAAGATTTGCTGTTCAAACAGGACATGAAAGTTTAAAAGATTTAATAGGATATGAATTACAATTAAAAAATATGACATTTATTATTAAAGGTATAACAGATAAAGGTGATCATAGTATATATATGGATGAAAAATATATGTATGATGTTTTATATGCATCAAGTAATACAGGCTATGAAGTAGATGATGAAAATGCATCATATTTAAATTATAATTTAGATAAAACTTTAAATATTAAAAAAGGAAGACTGCCAATGAATGATTATGAAGTAGTACTAAATTCTTCTTTAGAATATGACTATCCAATTAATAGTAAGATTGATAATAAAATAAATGATCAAAAACTTACAGTTGTAGGTTTTTATGAAGGCAGTAGTCAGTACCAATATGTAAATGAAAATATGATTAAATATCTTTTGATAGCAAAAGAGAAAAATCTAACAATAATGCCTAAAGATGAAGAAAAAGCAATAAATGATTTAAATAAGGAAAATTTAGAGGTAAAAAACTCTTATGATGTTAGTAAGGAAAACTATATAGAAAGTAAGAAAAGTTCTGTTAATTCTGGTCTTATTGTTTCCTTAATAATCTTAGTTATATCCTTTATAGAAATATATTTAATGATTCGATCTTCCTATCTTTCACGTATTAAAGAAATTGGTATTTATAGAGCTATTGGTACAAAGAAAAGTGATATTTATAAAATGTTTTATGGAGAAATTATTGCTATTACAACTGTTGCAAGTCTTCCAGGAACACTTTTTATAAGCTATGTACTTAAGACATTACAAACTATAAGTTATTTTGAAATAAATTATTTGGTAAATGTTTTTACTATAATATTAAGTATAATTATTATATATTTATTTAATATCATTGTAGGTCTTTTACCAATAATGAAAATAGTTTCAAAAACACCAGCTTCGATACTTTCAAGAAAAGATGTCGATTAAAATGTGTAAAGTTTAGACAAATAAATTTGTTTAAACTTTTCTTTTGTTTTATAATTATACTAGGTGATAAAAATGAGAAATGTAGGAACAGTAGTAAGGGGGATAAGAACTCCCGTAATTAAAGAAAATTCAAATTTAGAGGATATTGTAGTTGATAGCCTTATTAAAGCTAGTGAAAGTGATAATTTTACTTTTCGTGATAAAGATATTGTAGCTGTAACTGAGGCAGTAGTAGGAATAGCAATGGGTAACTATGTTACTGTTGATGAAATTGCCAAAGACATAAAAAATAAGTTTGAAACAAATCATATAGGAGTAGTATTTCCAATACTTTCAAGAAATAGATTTGCAGTTTTATTATCTGCGATAGCAAGAGCAATGGATAAAATTACATTACAAATATCTTATCCATCAGATGAAGTTGGTAATGATATACTTGATAAACAAAGATTAAAAGAAAGTGGCATTAATCCTTATACTGATGTTATTGATGAAACAACTTATTATGAAAAGTTTGGAGATTGGAAACATATTTTTACTGGCGTTAATATGGTTGATTTTTATAAAGATTTAGTAGAAAAAGAAGGTTGCAAGATTGAAATAATTTTAGCAAATGATCCAAAGAAAATTCTTTCTTATGAAGAAAACGTACTTGTTTGTGACATTCATACAAGATTTGAAACTAAAAAAACTTTAAAAGAAAATTCAAATGGAATTATTCTAGGTCTTGATGATATTTTAACTAGTCCAGTTGATGGTAGTGGTTATAATGAAAAATATGGTCTATTAGGGTCAAACCGTTCTACTGAAGAAAGAGTTAAATTATTTCCTAATAATGCTCAAGGTTTAGTTGATAATATTCAAAGAAAATTATTTGAAAAGACAGGTAAAAATATTGAAGTAATGATTTATGGTGATGGTGCATTTAAAGACCCAGTAGGTGGAATTTGGGAACTAGCAGATCCAGTGGTATCTCCATATTATACTAAAGGTCTTGAGGGAAGCCCTAACGAAATAAAACTTAAATACATTTCTGATAATAAATTTAGTAATTTATCTGGTGAAGAGTTAAATGAAGCAATTAAAAATGAAATAAGAAGTAAAGACGCAGATCTTAAAGGTACAATTGCATCTCAAGGAACAACCCCAAGAAGATATGTTGACCTTATTGGTTCATTATGTGATTTAACTTCAGGATCAGGTGATAAAGGTACACCAGTTGTTTATATTTCTGGATATTTTGACAATTATAGTGTAGACAACTAAAAAAAATTATGATACTATTGTAATGGCTTTAGCCCGTTGGTGAAGTGGTTTAACACACTGCGTTCTCAGCGCAGCATTCAGGGGTTCGAACCCCCTACGGGTTACCATTATTAATACGAAGTCTCTTTTATAGAGATTTTTTTATTTAATTAAATAATCTTAAATTGACAAATATACTAATTTACTTTAAAATATACGACAGATTAGGCAAAAAATCTTAATATATTAAAGGAGAAATCACTATTATGGATAAAAAAGTAAAAAGTTTTGTTGAAAAGAAATATCAAGGTATATTAATAAGCGAATGTATAGAAACTGAAGTGACAGAAAAAGATCCAATGAAAATTAAAAATGATGGTTATATGCAATGTTTTCGTTTTTACGATAGAACATTTATTACAATCGAAGGAATAAAGTATACTAGTGAAAAATGTAATTGTTCTAACTGGATTTATTTTGGTAAAAGACTGAGTTTTAGTGAATTTATAACTCGATATGGTAATAATCCAGAGTATAGAGATTTAATTATCAATATGGCAAATGATAATTGCCAATTTGTTTGTCAAATACAGAATGGTTCTTTTTTACCTATGAATAAAGGAGACGTAACTTTTGATGAATATGCTGATTATAGAAAATGGAGAGAGGAAAAATTAAAACAAAAAAATTTAGATGCTAAAAATGTTACTCGAAATGAAGAAAATAAAAAGCAAAAAGTTGAATCGGATGTTGATAAAGTGAAAGAAACCAAGACTAGAGCAAGTAAAACTACCACGAAAAATGTGCAAGATAAAAACTTAAAAACATTACCTGTAGATAATAGTGTTAATAAAAAAGAAGAAAACAAAAAAACTAAACAAACAACTTCAAGTACTGATACAAAAAATCAAATTAATGCTCCTGAAAAGCCTATTGCTAGTGAAAAAACTGATAAAGAGTCAGTTGCAAAAGCTATGTTTGATAAATTAGAAAAACATACCGGAGAAGAAGTAACATGTACATGGTGGTGGTATGGCACCAAGCAGGAAACAACAGACGAATTATTTTATGTTGAAAATTTCCTTTTGATTCAAATTGGCCTAATTGAAATTCCATTTGTTGATTATGGAATGGCAATATCTAGTATAATAGCAAAAAATGGTGAGGTACTATATTTAAATTCATATATTGAGGATGGATATAACATAACAGATCCAATAGCCATATATGAGTCAAAATCAAAAATATTTGGCAGTAAAATAGTAGAAGATGAAAAGGCGGGAAAATTGGAAAAATGGTCAGATTATAAAAAGAAATCTGATAAACTTGCAAGAGAAGAATCTGGTTACTATATATACTATGGATTTAATATGGTTAAACCTGAAAAACAATATCAATGGGCAGTTTTTTGTGCTAATAATCGAAATGAAAAATATTCAGAAATTGTTATTGAGGCAACTTTTGAAATGATAAGAAGGTTAAGTGTCAGTACTATTCCTTTTGAAATAGCAGAAAAAGAAGTTTACAATGAAATGTTTCATCTAAGTGGATATATGATTGCCTCCGTTGCAAATGCTGTGGTGTACTTTTCAGAGCGTGGCGAAGAATATGGAATGTATTGGAATGAACAATTTGTTATCGAAAATTCAGGAGTTAAAAGAATTAAAAAGTTTTATAATGCATAGTTACTAGAATATTTTACTTCATAAAAAAACCAGACTCACTGGAATTTTTATATTTGAATCAATCATCCAATAGTGCTTTTATAAGATTTTGAACATCGTTATATTTTTCCTTTTAGAATTATTTGCAATTTTTTGTGATTTTTTTATTGCTTTTTTTAAATCTTTACTTAATTTTGGTTCAGAAATTTCAAATGGAATAGATTGGCTTTTTACACATTTAGTTAAAAATACATATAAATTGAAAATACACAGACATACATAAACAAATAAGGTATAATAAAGAAGAGGTGATAAAGTGAACACTATTAATATAACTAATGCTAGAAACAATTTATATAAATTGGTTTCAGATGTAAATATTAATCATAATCCGATAACAATTATTAATAAAAAAGGAAAAAATGCAGTATTAATTTCTGAAGAAAAATATAAAAGTATGAAAGAAACTTTATATTTATCAAGTATACCTAATTACGTTAATAATATAAATGACATAAGAAAACATGAAAATTGGAAAGATGCAAAGGAGCATACTAAAGGTAAAGAATGGTAACAAATATATAATTAATTTTTTTAACAATTCTTTTGAAAAATTAACTGGTGATTTAAGTGGATTATATTCACGAAGAATTAATAGACAACATAGGACTATTTATGAGGTTACAAAATTAAAAAAAGAAATACATATTTTAAGAATGTGGACACATTATGAATAAAAAAAAACTCATTAATTTGAGTTTTTTTGTGATTTATTATTTGTTAAATAAAAAAAGATGCTATTTTCTAGCATCAAATTTCTTTCTAAGCTCAGTATTTAAAATTTTCTTTCTCATTCTTAAATGATGTGGAGTAATTTCTACGAGTTCATCTTGATTAATAAAATCAAGAGCTGCCTCTAAAGTAAATATTCTAGGTCTTTTTAATACAACTGTTTTATCTGCATAAGCACTTCTTGTATTAGTAAGTTCTTTACCTTTAACAACGTTAACCGCAAGGTCAACATCTTTATTACATTCACCAACAATCATGCCTTCATAAACTTCTTCATTTGGTTCAACAAACATTGTACCACGATCTTCAAGTCCACCAAGAGAATAAGCAGTTGCTTTTCCTTCTTCACTTGCTACTAAAACACCTAATTTTCTTTCACCAATATTGATATTTTCAACAGGTTTAAATTCAGTAAATGTGTGGTTCATTATTCCATAACCTTTAGTAAGAGTCATGAAGTTTGTAGGAAAACCAATAAGTCCACGAGAAGGGATTTCATAATTAATTCTTATTAAATTACCTAAATGAGTCATATTTCCCATTATAGCTCCTCTTTGAGATAGCTCTTCGAAAACACCACCCATGTATTCATCTGTTATTTCGATTTGTAAATCTTCATATGGTTCACATTTTCTGCCATCGATTTCTTTAATAATAACTTTAGGTTTAGAAACTTCAAGTTCAAAACCTTCACGACGCATATTTTCTATTAAGATTGATAAATGTAGTTCACCACGACCTAGTACCATAAAGTTTTCACTATCAATTTGTTCAACTTTTAAACTTACATCTCTTTGAGTTTCTTTGAATAATCTTTCGCCAATTTTTCTTGATGTTAAAATCTTACCATCTTTTCCAGAAAATGGAGAAGTATTTACACCAAATGTCATTTGAAGGGTTGGTTCATCAATATGTAAAATAGGAAGAGCATCATGTTTACCAACTTCTGTCAAAGTTTCACCAACAGATATATCTTCAAGTCCAGCAACGGCAACTATATCACCAACTGTAGCACTTTCAATTTCAACTCTTTTAAGTCCAACATAACCAAATAATTTTTGTACTCTAAAGTTTTTTTCACTTCCATCAAGTCTTATACAGTTTACCATTTGGCCAACTTTAATATTTCCATTAAATACTTTTCCAACACCAATTCTTCCTACATAGTCATTATAATCAAGTAGTGCAGGTTGAAATTGTAGTGGAGCATTTTCATCACCTTTAGGTTCAGGTACTTCAGAAATAATTAAATCCATTAAACATTTAAAACCTTTTTCTTGATCTGCAGGATCACTTGAAAGAGAACTTGTTCCATTAGCGGCACTTGTATAAATAGTTTTAAATTCAATTTGCTCATCATTTGCACCAAGTTCAATAAATAATTCTAAAACTTCATCAACTACGGCTTTAACTCTTTGAGTTGGTTTATCAACCTTATTAATAACAACAATTGGTTTACAACCGGCTTCTAAAGCTTTTTTTAATACAAATCTTGTTTGAGGCATAGGACCTTCATAAGCATCAACTACTAAAAGAACCCCATCAACCATTTTCATGATTCTTTCAACTTCTCCACCAAAGTCAGCATGACCTGGAGTATCTAGAATATTAATTTTGTAACCATCATATTCAACTGAAGTAGTTTTTGCAAGAATAGTGATACCTCTTTCTTTTTCGATTGCGTTTGTATCCATACTTAAATTACTAATATCTTCATTTTCTCTAAATGTACCAGTATATTTAATAATTTCATCAACTAAAGTAGTTTTACCATGGTCAACATGCGCAATAATAGCAATATTTCTTTTTTTCATAAAATAAATCACACCTTTTTTTCCTTTTGGTATTATAGCACTAAAGTAAAAAAATAATCAATATAAAATGTATTTTTTTGTTTATATAACCATATAAATATGGTAGAATAAGTTTTATGTTTCAAAAAATAAAAGGATATTTTATGATATGAATAATAAAGATGTTACAAAATTAATGATAGAGGTATTTAAATTAAAAGAACTTGGCTGTGATTTTATGGGTTATGATTTTTTAGATACCAAAGATTTAAGTTTTCATCATTTAATAGTTGCCAGAAAAGATTGTGCTCTTTTGGGTATTGGCGATGGATATGTATTTTGGAATGGGGCAATCTTAGCAAGAAAAACATCACATGAATATCTTCATTTAGTGGAAAGACTTGACCGTGATAGATTTAACTATATAAGTGGTTTATTAATTGATGAAAACGTAAGAAATCAAATAATTTACGCAAATTTAGTTAAAATATCCGAGTGTTTAGATGGTTTTGAACAAGAATACTTTGGAAAACATAATCCGGATAATAATAAAGTTTATATAAAAAAAGAGTATACTCGAAGAAGATACAAAAGATAAATCTAGACTTTCACTTATAAATTTAGTAAAATTAACTTGGGTGTTGAAATTGAATTTTGTAGTTAATAATTATAATATTTTAGAAATACTACTTGTAACCTATATAGTGAGTTTTCTTTTAGTATTTCTAACAAAAAAAATTGCCATACATGTAAATGCACTTGATTATCCAAATGAAAGAAAAGTTCATAAAAAGCCTATGCCAAGACTTGGTGGTCTTGCTATTTATGGAGCATTTTTGTTTGGCTATATTATGTATGGAACAATAAATACACAAATGATTTCAATTTTAATAAGTTCGTTTATCTTAGTTTTATTAGGGGTTTTTGATGATATTAAACCAATTAGAGCAAAAGTTAAGTTACTTGTTCAAATTGTGGTTGCTTTAATCGTAGTTTTATATGGCAAACTTTATTTTAGTGAAATTTCTATTTTAGGTTTAAAATTATTTTTACCAATTTGGTTAAATAAAGCTATTGCAGTATTTTTTATAGTAGGAGCAATTAATGCCATTAATTTAATTGATGGTTTAGATGGATTATGTGCAGGAATAAGTTCAATTTATTTTATAACAATTTCTATAATTGCTTTAATTTTAAATAAAATGAATGGTCTTGATACAATATTATGCATTATAATGCTTGGTTCGACATTAGGTTTTTTAACTCATAATTTTCCTCCGGCAAAAGTATTTATGGGAGATTGTGGTTCAACATTTTTAGGCTTTATGATAGCGGTTATTGCTTTATTAGGATTTAAAGGAGCAACATTTACATCACTTGTTATACCAGTTGTCATCTTAGCAGTACCAATTTTTGATACATTATTTGCTATTTTAAGAAGAATAATTAAACATAAAAGTATTGATGAACCTGATATGAATCATTTACATCATCAACTTTTGAAAATGAAATTTTCACCAAAGGTTACAATGCTTATAATTTATGGAATAGATATATTATTTTCTACGGTATCAATATTTTATGTCCTTGGAGATAATCAAGTATCTATGATTGTTTATTTAATAATGATGACACTACTTTTATATATAGTTGCAAATACGGATATTTTATATGAAAAAAAAGATAAAGGAAAAAAATAAAATTGATTTAAAATATATTTTAAAACTAGTGACTATTATTTTTTTAAGTAGTAGTCCTTTTTTTGATACAATTTTTTTCCATAATAGAATTACAACTTTATGTAGAATTTTTGTAATTACCATGATTTTAATTACAACTTTATTTTTATATAAAGATAGTAGAAAACATTTTAAATATTTATTAATTTATTATGCGTTATGCACTATATATTTATTTTTAAATTATTATCATAGTAAAAACTTTAACTCTTTATTTCCAAATAATTTTAATTATTCATTTATAAAAGAGTTTTATACAATTTTAAAATTAATGATGCCTATAACGCTTATATATTCTTTATATTATCAAAAACTAGATAAAAAAGATTATAATATAATATTTTCTTCATGGACTTTAATAATTACTTTAATAATTATTATATCTGACATATTTTTGATTGGATACTCAAGTTATAGTAGTGAAATTATTAAATATAATATTTTTAATTGGAAAAAAGAAGTATATTATGCATATACTGCTTGCAAAGGATATTTCGTTTATGCCAATCAAGTTGCTTTAACACTTTTACTTTTACTTATATATAATGTTTATAATTTGCTAAAGACTAGAAAAAGCATTATATTTATTACACTTATTTCACTTTCTATGATTATTCTTGGGACTAGAGTTTCTTATCTTGGGGGACTATTAACTTTAAGTTGCTTGTTTCTAAGCTTTATGTTTTTTGTCTTTATAAAAAAAGAAAAGTTTACCAAAAATATTTTATATATATTACCTATAGTTTTACTATGGATTTTGATTTTACCATATACTCCTTATGCAAATAGAAATGTGGAATTAAATAAATATAAAACTACCGAAAATAATAATGATTTTGTTATTAATAATGAAAATTATAACGAAGAAGATTTAACTAAAAAAGAATACATCGAAAAAAATATTAATGAAGAACTTATTCCAAAATCATTTTATAAATCATATTATTCTTATGAGTATGATCCTGACTTTTGGATTAATTTAATAAATAATACTGATGAAAGTAAAATAAATTATCGCTTTGTCGAAGAAAGTATTGTTAAAAGAATAATTCAAATAAATAATAATAAATATGATTTTTTATTAGGAATTTCAAATACAAGAATTCAAAATGTAGTAAATTTAGAAAAAGATTTCTTACTTGCATATTATGCTTTTGGAGTTATTGGCTTAATGATCCTATTATTTATCTATTTTTCGATGATTATTATATGTTTTTATAACTTTTTTAAATATTTTAAT
This sequence comes from uncultured Bacilli bacterium, assembly GCA_934096705.1. Classification (GTDB taxonomy): domain Bacteria; phylum Bacillota_I; class Bacilli_A; order RF39; family UBA660; genus UBA6448. The sequence continues at coordinate 38,745 of CAKOMR010000003.1, read as the reverse complement.
TATTTAACATTTATAAATTTAGTTATAACTATTTTATTTTGTTTTTGTGCTTATTTAACGGGAAATATAATAAATTCTATTTCAATGATGATAGTTTATAGTACTTTTTGTGGTTTTTCCTTTAAATATGACAAAACTAACTTTACAAATAGTAAATTTATGGTATTATATAGATAATTTTCGGAGGTAATATGAGTAAAAATGATGTTATAAGAGAAGAGAAAAAATTTAAATTAGATAGACCAATTACTGGTAATATCAAAAAAGATCGTATTTGGGAACAATGGTATGATCCTGAAAAAATGAAAGAAAGTCTGCCTAAAATGAATCAAGCAGATTATGAAGAAATGTGTAATAAGGATTATCCAAATGATTTTATTATAGATAATAGGGGAATGAAAAGAATAACTAATAAAGAATTTATTGAAATGCGTAATAGTTTTATTCGTTCACTTAAGGCTCTAGGTATTGGTAAAGGTGATATTGTTGCTTCAGTAGCATTATCTACTCCAGAACTTATTGCATTTAAATATGCATGCGCTTATGTTGGTGCAATTACTGTTCATTTGAATTTTATGGAAGATAAAAATGAAATGTATAATCATATCAAAAGATTTAATCCAAGTATGATAATGTTTTTAGACATTTTAGAGCCTAGTATCTCTGAGGTTTTAAATGAGAAAGAATTTGCTAGTATAAAAAAATTAAGACTTCCAATTAATAATTCAACTCCAATAGTAAATATAGATAGATTAAAAGTAGCTTTATTTAAACTTAATAATAGACTTCATAATAATAATGTAAATAACGCTATTGATTTAAAAGATTTTATAACATATGGTGAATATTATAAACGAAGACTTGAAAGTGTTTATGAACCAGGACTTGCCTCAAATATTGCTCTTTCAAGTGGTACCACTGGAGAAAGTAAAGCAATACTACTTTCGCATGATGCAAATAATGCTCTTGCAAAACAACATGAAATTGCTGATTTAGGATTACAAAGAGGTGATAGAGACCTTGCACTTGTCCCACCATTTTTAGCATTTTGGGATGCCGATATTATTGGAATGGCAATGAGCCTTGGTATTGAAAGCATTATCGAAGAAGATTTATCTTATGAAAGTGTACCTAAATATTTAAGAAAACATCAACCAGATTATGGTATATGGAGCCAATATTTATGGGATTCAGTTTTATATGATGAAAATAAATTTGAATATATTGATGCTCTTAAAAAAGTTGTTATAGGTGGAGAAAGACCTGATATAAATCAGGTTGATAGATTTAAAGAAGAAACCGGTATAATTCAAGAGGCAGGTTTTGGAGCAAGTGAAATGGACTCATGCTTTAGTGTTGCTCATCCAAATTGTAATATGGTTGGTTCTTCGGGTCTTCCACTTCCATTTAATAACGTAATGATAAAAGATAGTAGCTTTAATGATTTATCTTATAACGAGCCTGGTAGAATATGGGTATCTGGTCCTGCAATGATGAATGGATACTATAATAATAAGCGTATGACTGATAGCGTTATTTTTACAGATGAAGAAGGCGTAAGATGGTATAATACAAAGGATTTTGGATTTGTTCATGATACAGGAAGTCTTTTTGTTCTTGATAGAGATCAAAGCCCAATTACTATTAATAGTAAAGATGTTAATTTAATTTTAGTAGCCGAAAAAATAAAAGAGCTTTCTTGCGTAAAATTATGTAAGTTAAATTATTCTGATAAAGGAATTATTTGCCATGTATCTTTTGATGATTTGTGTGGCAAATCTAAAGAAGAGTGTTTTGATTTATTAATGGAATATATTAAAAGTACCTTAATTCCTGAAGAAAGACCTTCTTTTGTAGCAGTATATGATTCACTTCCTAGAACTCCTCTTGGAAAAGTTGATTATCCGGCTCTTTCAGAAAATGCCCAAAATATTGAAACTTTAGGAAAAGATGAAGTTTTAGTAAGAAAACTTGCAAAGAAACATAATGATTAATTTCACTATGTTTTTTATTTAAAAAAATAAAAAAATATGTTATTCTTATAATAGGTGAGTGGTATGACTGATAACATATTTTTTTCAATAGTAAGTTTATTTTATAGCATTATGCTAATTATTATTTATTTTTCTAAACAGAGAATAGAAACCGAAGAAAATAATATTTATAAGAAAATAATTTTAATTAACTTTTTAGGACTTGTAATCGAGATATTTCCCGCTACATTAGCAATAAGACTTATTAATAATATAAATCCTAAAATTGCTATATTTATATTAAAATTTATTTTATATTACTTTGTAGTTTGGCTTTCAATATTTACTTATTATATTTATGTAATAAGCACCAAAGATAGAATTAAAGATAAAAAAATTTATTTGAAAAAAATTAAACAAATGGATAAAATTATTATTACTGAGGTAATTTTATCAATTATATTAATAACAATTTTACCTTTATATACGAAAAATGTTAGTTATACTTATGGGCCTGCGGCAAATTTTGTTTATTATTTAAGTGGTGCTTTAATCACATTTTGGATATTCCTTTTGATTAGAAATATTAAATATATAAAACAAAAAAAATATACTCCGGTATTTTTATTTATTGGCCTGGGCATGCTTACTATGATAGTTCAGTATTTAAATCCAGAATTAACTTTACTAATTCCAATGGAAACTTTTGTAACATTTTTGATGTATTTTACAATTGAAAATCCAGATATTAAAATTCTTAATGAATTATATAAAAATAAAGAGATTATGGAGCAAAATTATGAAGACAAATATAATTTCTTATTTGAAATAACTCAGGAAAGTAGAAATCCCCTTAAAAATATTGAGGAGCTTTGTGCAGAAATTAAAGATGAAAAAGATATTTCTAAAATTAAAGCTGGTACAATAGCAATATCAGGCATGGCACAGCAACTTGATTTTACCATTAATAATATTATGAACGTGTCTTCTTTGGATGCTCAAAAATTAAATATAATTGAAAAAAAATATAATTTGAAAAAAATATGTGATGATTTAGCTACAAGAGTTAAACTAGAAAATAAGAAAAGTATCGACTTTAAAGTTCATACAATAGTATCTGATTTATATTTATATGGTGATGATATGAAACTTAAACAAGTTCTTTATTCTTTACTTACTAATAGTATAGAAAAAACTAGTAAAGGATTCGTAGAATTTAAAGTTAACACCATTGAAAAATATGATGTATGTAGAATTATTTTTACAATTACAGATAGTGGCCCTGGAATAACAATTGATAAAATTAATGAAATATTATCTTCGACTGGTTCACTTGATAGACAAGAACTTGAAAATCTTGAAAAGAAAGAAGTTAATGTTCAACTTTGTCAGAAAGTCATTAAATTAATGGGCGGAAATTTAATGATTAAATCAAATCTAGGAACAGGTACAGAATTTCAACTTACAATAGATCAAAGAGTATACCATGATAAAGAAAATAGTATTTTATCAGAATATGAAAATATGATTAATAATTATAAAAAAGTATTAATTATTTCCCAAAATAAAAAATTAATAAATAAAGTTAAGAGTGCTTTAAATAAAAATGATATTACATATTCAGTTTTATATTATGGTAAAGATGCAATAGATAAAATAAAACTTGGTAAAAAATATGATTATATTTTAGTAAGTGATGAAATGAATGAAATGAGTGGACTTTCTTGTTTAAAAGGTATGCAAAAAATTGATAACTTCAATATACCAATGATTGTTATGCTTGGAAGTGATAAAGATAAAATAAAAAAACACTATTTAGAAGATGGCTTTAGTGATTATCTTTTAATAGATGATATAGATAATGAATTAAATAAAATTATTAATAAATATTAAAAAAATTTGACTATAAAAATAGTCATTTTTTTATGTTCAATTTTTCAGCATATATTAGGCAATAAACTTTCTTAAAACTAATACATTTAAGAAAAAACGTTCCCATATCTTCGTACTATTACAATTTAATATTATCATATTTTTATAAAAATTTGTATAATTATATAAATAAAATGTCAAAATTTGATAAAAAATTATATATTTTTAATCTAAAAGTACTTAATTTTTTTTAAAATTTCTAGTCAAAAAAATGGTTAGATTTTTTCACTTTTTTTGACTTAAATGCTGAGCAAATTAGATATTTTAAAAAAACGTTTATTTAATAATTTCTAGTCAAATTTGTTTTATAATATTTGTTATTTCCCATAGTTATGCTTAAAAACAAAAAATTTTCTTAAATGTATTAGATTTAAGAAAAATGAAACCCGTATTTATGGGAGAAAATAAAGTATGAAAAAAAGATTTATTTTATTAATTACTGGAATAATAATTTGTTTAGGGATGTTATTATATTTTCAAGTCAGTAATAAAAATACTTTGAAAGAAAATAATGTAGAAAATAAAAATAACTCTTTAGCAATTATGATTAAGGAAAATGGTGCTTCAGATTATACAAGAGCATCCTCAAATAATATACCAATTGGCAAATACAAACTAAATGAAGAAAAAACTAATTGCGAAAATGGTGGAAAAATTAGTGATTATAATTCTGAAACTGGTAAAATCAAAATGTCACTTTTAGGAGCAGATAAATGTTATTTATATTTTGATTATGTTCCAAATTATTTATATAGTGAGATTGAACAAAGATATAAAAATAGTGATGAATTTGTAAAATTATATAATCCAACTGAATTTGGAGATGCAACTACTTATGACAATAATATTTATTATTTTACTGGAGCGGTAGAGGATAACAATGTTTTTTTTGCTGGATTTTGCTGGAAAATGGTAAGAACCACTGATACTGGTGGAATAAAAATGGTGTATAACGGAATACAGAAAGATATAGTTAGTACAACTCCAATTGAAGAATCTGCCTATACAAGTGTTAGCAATGATGCAACGTATCCATATACATTTGATAGTACAAGTAAAACGTGGGTAAGTACAAATAAGACAAATAGTGCAACAGGTTCAATTTCATTTTCAGTAGCAACTGCTGGTGACTATTATATTAGTTATACAATGTCATCTGAAGCAGGCTTTGATAAAGCATATTTTTATAAAAATGGTACAGCACTTGAAAACCATAGTGGAACAGAAACCGGAACAATAGCATTAACAGGACTTACAACATCTGATGTAATAAAAGTATCATATACAAAAGATAGTAGTGGTGCAAGTGGCAATGATACAGTAACATTTAGTGTAGGTAAAGCATCTGGAGAAGTTGTCAAGTCATGCAATAATAGTGGAACATCATCACAACTTGCAAGTACAAAAGCATTTAATAGCACACATAATTCACCAGCATATGTAGGATACATGTATAATACAGTTTATACATATTCAAGTAAGAGTATGTCATCACAATCAAATATAGTATTTGGAAATACATTCACATACTCAAATGGAACATATACATTAAGTGATACAAAAACAGTAGAAACATGGTCAAGTGGATATAATACAATTAATAGTAATCATTATACATGCTTTACTACAGGAACAACATGTACATCACTTTATTATGTATATTATACAAGTTCAAGTACAGCATATTATATAACACTTACAGGTGGCAAATCAGTAGACGATGCAATAAATGAAATGTTATATGCAGATGATGTAAATACCAAAGATAGTACAATAAAAACATATATAGATACATGGTATAAGGAAAATATGACAAGTTATACAGATAAACTCGAAGATACAGTATTTTGCAATGACAGAACTATGAACAATCAATCAACAAATGGATGGAACCCAAATGGGGGAAGTACAACAACCTATTTATATTTTAAAAATTATAATACCAATTATAGTTTAGCATGTACAAATGAAACTGATAGATTCAGTATGAGTAATAGTAAAGCGAAACTTGATTACCCGGTTGGGTTATTATCCGCACCTGAAGTTTGGCTTGCATATAGAAATGCCAGTTATAGTACTTACTATTTGAAGACTGGCAATTGGTATTGGCTTGCTTCCCCGTACAACTTCTACAGCACCAACGCTTACGGTTGGGGCGTGAACGCCACGGGTGGCATGAGCAGCAGCAGCGTCAACAATGCGGGGGGCGTGCGTCCGGCCATTTCTTTAAAGCCTGGCACCGGGTATACCTCAGGAGATGGGTCATATACAAATCCGTTCGTAGTAGAATAATAATTAATCACTTAATTTTGATGTTAAGTGATTTTTTTGAAACTATGCAACTATATAAAATGCCAATTTTTGCTTTAAAACTTGCTACATTTGATTAATTTTAGTATAATTATTTAGAGGAAATAAAGTATATGAAAAAAATAATTAATAATTTAAAATATGTTTATAAAAAATATTCTTTTTTGCTTGAACAACTTGTTTCAAGAGATTTTAAAGTAAAATATAAAAGAAGTGTATTAGGAGTACTTTGGAGTCTTCTTTATCCTATACTTATGATGGCTGTTATGGCAGTAGTTTTTTCTAACGTATTTAAGTTTTCAACTCCGGGAGTAAGTTATCTTGCATATCTACTTATAGGACTTACATATTTTAATTATTTTAGTGAAGCTAGTAACCTTGCAATGAGTAGTGTTGTAGGAAACTTTAGTTTAATTAATAAAGTTTATATTCCTAAGTATATTTTTCCACTTTCAAAATGCATATTTGTAGGTATTAACTTTTTACTTACGTTAATACCACTTTATATTGTAATACTTGCTACGGGTACTGGACTATGTTGGCAACATATATTGCTTCCATATTCATTTATTTGTTTATTTTTATTTACTGTTGGAATGGGATTTATTTTATCTACAGTATCAGTTTTTTTAAGAGATATGTTTTATATTTATGGGATTATTTTAACAATATGGAATTATCTTACTCCGGTAATGTATGATATAAGTGCAATAGGAAGTCATACAATTCAATTTTTAATGAAGTTTAATCCAATGTATCAAATTATTAATTTTGCAAGAACGATTATTTTATATCATAATACACCGACTCTTGGCCAATTTGCGGGTTGCGGAGCTTCTGCACTAATTATTTTCTTGCTTGGAATATTTATCTTTAAGAAAAAACAAGATAAATTTATCTATTATGTTTAGGGAGGCATTTATGGAAAAAGAAAATATGATTGAAATAGAAAATGTTTCCATGAAGTTTAACCTTGGAATAGAAAAAGGTTTTTCTTTAAAACAATGGTTTGTTGATTTGGGTAAACATAAAAAGAAAGTTAAAAATGAGTTTTGGGCACTTAAAAATGTAAATGTAAATATAAAAAAGGGTGAAGTTGTTGGTTTTATTGGTTCAAATGGAGCCGGAAAATCTACACTTTTAAAAGTTGTTGCTGGTGTTATGAAACCTACCGAAGGAGTGGTTAAAGCATATGGTAATATTTGCCCTATGATTGAACTTGGAGCAGGTTTTGACCCACAACTTACGGCAAGAGAAAATATTTATTTAAATGGTGCAGTTATGGGGTATTCTAAAGAACTTATTGATTCAAAATTTGATGAAATAGTTGAATTTTCTGAATTAAAAGATTTTCTTGATGTGCCAGTTCAAAACTTTTCTTCAGGTATGGTAGCAAGACTTGCATTTTCAATAGCTACAATAGTAGATCCTGAAATACTTATAGTAGATGAAATACTTTCGGTTGGTGATATTGCATTTCAAGCTAAAAGTGAAAGAAAAATGATGGATATGATAGGCGGTGGAACTACTGTACTTTATGTATCACATTCAACTGAATCAATAAAAAAATTATGTGATAGCGTAGTTTGGATAGAACATGGGGTTGTTCAAAAAATTGGTGGCAAAGAAGTGTGTGATGAATATTTAAAATTTATGGAAGGTAAATAAATTTGAAAAAGGTAGCATTTTTTAGTAAAAATTTAGAAATTGGTGGTATGGAGAAGGCACTTGTTAATCTTCTTAATTCATTAGTAGATAAATATGATATCTACCTTTTTTTGGAAGAGAAAAAAGGACCTTTGTTACAAACTATTGATTCGAAAATTCATATTATTGAATATAAAATTTCAATATCAAAAAATGTTATAAAAAGAAAAATTATTAACTTTTCTAAAAGACTTAGTTTTTATTTAAAATATCATAATAAATTTTATTTTAGTTGTTCTTATGCAACTTATTCAGTTATTTGCAGTAAACTGGCTTTAGTTTCTTCGAAAAATAATTCTTTATATATACATAGTAATTATGTTCAAGTATACAAAGATGATTTGCAAAAACTAAAAAACTTTTTTTTGATACTAAATTTTAGCAAATTTAAAAAGGTGTTTTTTGTATCAAATGAGTCTATGGATAAAATGTTAGACATTTATCCAAATTTGCAAGGTAAAGCTTTTGTAGTAAATAATTTAATTGATAGTAAAAAGATAATTGATTTGTCTAAAGAAAAGTGCGATTTTTTTAACAAAAAAAAAGTAAATCTTCTTTATGTTGGCAGGCTTGATAAAACATCTAAAAATTTTGATTTATTAATTGATACGTTTAATAATTTAATTAAATTAAATAAAAATGCATTTTTAACTATATTAGGTTCTGGAAATGATGAAGGTTATATTAAGAAACTTATTGAAAAATATAATATTAATGATTATGTTAAAATGGTTAAATCTGATATTAATCCATATAAATACATGAAAAATGCTAGTGCTATAATATTAACTTCATATTATGAAGGCTTTCCAGTTATTTATTTAGAATCTTTGGTTTTAAATAAAAATGTTTATACAACAGTGCCTACGAGTGATGGCTTTATTGACACAAGAAATTATTTTAATATTTTAAGTAGTAATGCTAAAGATAATGCAAATATTATTAATGAGAATTTAAATAAAAAAATTGATTATGGATTTAATTATATAAAATACAACGACTATATGTTAAATGAATTTATAAATAAGGTGGAGGAAGAATAATGAAAAAGTATATACATTACTGTTGGTTTGGGGGAAAACCTTTACCAAAACTTGCTAAAAAATGTATTAAAAGTTGGAAAAAATATTTACCTGATTTTGAAATTATAGAATGGAATGAACAAAATTTTGATGTAAATATGACAAACTTTTCTAAAAAAGCATATGAGGCTAAAAAATGGGCATTTGTAAGTGATGTAGCAAGAATTTATGCTTTAAAAGAATATGGTGGAATATATTTTGATACAGACATGATTGTAACCAAAAATGTAGATGAACTATTTAAAGATGAGGTTTTTGCTGGCTGGGAATCTGAATTTAATGTTGCTGTAGGAGTTTTATATTCAAAAAATAAAAATCATCCATTAATTAATAAATTATGGGATTTTTATAAAGAAAATGATTTTGATGAAGATAATATGTTTTCCTTCTCAATTCCAACACTTCTTGGAAATATCTTAAAAACAGAATATGGTTTAAAATACGATCATATGCATAATCAACTTTTAAAAGATGGAATAAAGATTTATGCAAGAGATTATTTTTATCCAATAAGCTGTTTAGATACAAATAATATGTTTACTGAAAATACTTGTATGATTCATTATTATATTGGTAGTTGGCTTCCTATGAAAGACAAAAAAAGAATTCAATTTGAAATGATTTTTGGTAAAAAAGTAGGAAATCTTTTAGTGGATATTTTAGTATGGGGAAAACATACTTTAAAAAATATAGCTAAAGTTATTTTATATCCTTATGTAAAATATCGTAGAAATAGATACAAAGATACATTGAGAAATAATGCATTAAATTCATTTAAAAATGAATTTTCCAAATATAGTCAAGAAAAATATGTAGTTTTTTACAATAATAATTGGTTAGGAACTAAAAATGCTACGAAAGAACTATTTGAAAATGTGGTTGGTATAGAACAATATGAAGATGAAATACTTATTAACTCAATTGCACAAATTATTGCTGAAAGTAAAATTAGGTTAGTAGTTTTTAGTGCATTTGCATACGGCTGGGATAAAATAGCTAAGAAATTAAAAGAATTAAATTCTAAAATTACAGTAAAAGTTATTTGGCATGGAAGTAATGCTATGAATGTAGAATATTATGATTTTGATATGTTTAAAACGATATTTAATTTACTTGATAATAATGTAATAAAAAGTATTTGCTTTGTTAAAAAGAGCATGTATGATTTTTATAAATTAAAGGGTTATAACGTTGAATTTATTTATAATACAGTTCATATTGATAAAGCTAAAGTAAATAAGAATACAAAAAAAGCTAATGGAACTAAAATAGGTTTATATGCTTCAGGTGATAGATGGGTTAAAAATTTTTATAATCAACTTGGAGCGGCATCTTTATTTGAAAACGCAAGAATAGATTGTGTTCCAATAAATTTTAAAACTGAAGTTATGGCTAAAGTTTATAACATCGCAATAACGGGACTTCAAAACAATGTTTCAAGAGAAAAACTTCTTGAGAGAATAGCAGGAAATGACATTAATTTTTATGTTACTTTCTCAGAGTGTGCTCCTTTAATACCACTTGAAAGTTTTGAACTTGGAGTTCCTTGTATAACTGGTAACAATCATCACTATTGGGATGGAACGGAAATTGAAAAATATTTGGTAGTCGACAAGGCTGATGATGTTTTAGCTATATATGAAAAAGCTAAATATTGCCTTGAAAATAAAGAAAAAGTAATGAAATTATATGAAAATTGGAAAAAAGAATACGATAGGCTTTCTAAAGAAAGCATAGAAAAATTCTTGAATTAATGGAGGTAAAAATGAAATATGGTTTAGTAGTGTTTAAAGAAACAACTAATTTGGGTGACGATATTCAATCTTATTCAATAAAAAAATTGTTACCTCAAGTTGATTATTATATTGAAAGAGAAAAACTTAATGAATTCACATCAAATGATAATGAAGTAGTAAAAGCCATTATTGGTGGATGGTATAATCATGATAAATGTTCTTTTCCTCCATCACCATTTATTTATCCACTTTTTATATCTATTCATTTAACTGATGAATTATCAAATCAAGAGCCATGTTATTTTACGGATTATTTTTTAAATTATTTGAAAAAATATGAGCCCATTGGCCTTAGAGATGATGTCGTAAAAAAATATTTAGAGGAAAAAAATATTAAAAATTATTTTTCCGGATGTACAACTTTAACTTTAGAGAAATTTAAAGATGTAAAGAAAACAGATAAGATTTGTTTGGTAGATTTAGATTATTTTACTACTGCAAATATAAAAGCAAAATATAAAAATGTCATAACTAGGACTCATCATGTTGATAAAGAATATACAAATATGTCTTATGAAGAAAGATTTGCATATGTAGAAAATATTTTAAAAACATATCAATCGTCAAAGATGGTAATAACAACAAGACTTCATTGTGCACTTCCTTGTCTTGCTCTTGGAGTTCCTGTTCTTCTTGTTTATGATGGTGCTGATATCGATATTAGTAATAGATTATCAAAATATACAAAAATGGTAAATTATGTGTCTAAAGAAGAATTTCAAAAAAATTATGACAATCTAATTAAAAACATAAAAGATAATCCTAATGAATTTGTAAAATATAAAAAGACTATTTTAAATAATATAAAGGATTTTTTGAATAAACCAATTAATAAAGATAAAGACTTAAATAGTAAATTATATTATGAATATTTTGTAAAACAAAAAGAAAATTTTGAAAAAATATTTAATGAAAAAGTTAGATTAATAACTTTAGAAAGTAATGAAAGATATGAATTACTTAAAGAAAAGGAAAAAGAATTAAAAAAAGAGAGTTTAATAAATGAAGCATTAACGACAGAAAATGAATTATATAAAAATAATTTTCAAAAATTAGTTGATGATTTTGAAAAAACAAATGCACAATTATATCAAATTACTAATTCTAGATCTTATAAGCTTGCACTTAAATTTAATTCTTTATTTTCTATATTAAGAAAAATTAAAAATAAATTGAGGAGGTCAAAATGAAAAAGAAAATTGCAATGATTGTTGATGCAGATAATTGGGCTTTTGCAAATATTGCTCGAAATGTATCAAAAAATTTAAAACAGTATTATGATTTTAAAATAATACCAACTCAATATTTTAATGATAATCTTGTTCCAGCATTATTACTTGCTGAAGACTATGACTTGATTCACTTTTTTTGGAGAGGAAAACTGCTTGATTTGTATATGAATTATTTTAAAAAATCTACAATTGCTTTAACTTCTTCGGAAGATGAGTTTTTAGAAAAATATTTTAATCATAAAGTAATTACTACAGCAGTGTATGATCATTTATATTCAACTACAGATGAAGAAATAAATATGACAAATAACATGCTAAAGATGTGTAACGAATATTATGTATCTTCGAAAAAATTACTTGATATTTATAGTAATGAAAAATTTATTAAAAAACCAAAATGTGAGATAACTGATGGAGTTGATTTATCCAATTTTTATCCAAAAAATTTAAAAAGATTTGATGATATAAAAAATAGAAAATTAGTTATTGGCTGGGTAGGTAATAGTGAATGGGAAAAAGGCAAAGAGGATTTTAAAGGTGTTAATACAATGCTAAAACCTGCAATTGAAGAACTAATAGACGAAGGATATCCTATTGAAATGTATTTTGCCGATAGAAAAGAAAGAATGATTCCTCACGATGAGATGATTGATTATTATAGCAAAATTGATTTATATATTTGTATGTCTAAAATTGAAGGAACGCCAAATCCAGTTTTAGAATCGATGGCTTGTGGAGTTCCAATCATTACTACTGATGTTGGAATTGTTAAAGAGGTTTTTGGAGATAAACAAAAAGAATATATTTTAGAAGAAAGAACCAAGGAGTGTTTAAAAGAAAAAATCAAATATTTTATAAATAACTTAGATGATATAAAATTATTACAACAAGAAAGTGCCTGTCAAATACAAGATTGGCAATGGAAAAATATTTCTATAAAAATGAAAAAGTTTTTTGATAATGCTCTTAAAACATATGGTGATAGGTTAAATAATGACAAAGAATAATTTAAAAAACGTGTTAATTGTATTTTTATCGTTTGTAACATATTTTTCATTTATTAAAATGGATATAATGGTAAGTTATAATGTGCTATCATTTGCAGTTTTCGTTTTATTTTTAATATTATATAAGAAGTTTTTATTTGAAATTGACAAATATAAAATAAGTAGCATCATTTTAGCAAGCATTTTTTCTATTTTAACAATCTTTGGAAGAAATTTTTATGCTTATTATAATATTTATAGTGTACATATTTGGAAAGAGATTATTTCTTTTCGCAGTCTAATATATTTAATAGGACTATTTCCACTTTATTTTTGTATTATTCATATCATAATACAAAAATTATGTAGTATCACAATTAATACTACATATAAATATAATAATAAATTATTTATGATTATTTCTATGATATTAATGCTAGGTGTATGGAGTATATATTTATTAACTTATTTTCCTGGCACTTTATCTCCAGATTCAATTGGAGAATATTCAATGTTTGTAAATGGTATTAAGATTACTAGTGATCATCATCCTGTATTACATATTTTATTTATGGCACTATTTTATAAAATTGGTTATGGTATTTTTGGTACTCCGAATATGGGTGTTTTATTTGTGTCTCTTGCACAAATGTTAATTCTATCGTCGATTTTTACTTATTCATTAGTTTTTTTAAGAAAAAGAAATTGTCCTAAAATAGTAACATATGGATTATTATTATTTTATGCATTTGCCTCAATGAATGGATATTACAGCATTACAATGTGGAAAGATGTTTTATTTGCAGGACTCTTACTTCTTTTAACTACCGAATGCTATAAAATATATGAAAATAAAGATAATTTACAAATAAAAAATATGATTTCATTTGGAATTATATCATTACTTACAGTTTTCTTCAGAAATAATGCAATTTATGCATATTTAATTTTGGCTGTAGTAATACTTATTTTACTAAAAAAAGATTTTAAAAAGCTTGGAATAACATTTTTATCCGTTATATTAATTTTTATATTTGTAAAAGGACCAGTATTTTCTTGGTGTGGTATAAGAAAATCATCATCATCAGAATATATTGGTATGCCATTACAACAAATTGGCAGAGTTGTTGCTAAAGGTGAAACTTTAACAAAAAAAGAAATTAAAATGATAAATAAACTTCTTCCTACAGAAATTATTGCAACTAGTTATAATCCTGTAGTCTCTGACGGCATTAAATTTAATAAAAGTTTTAATATTGATGAGTTTAATGAAAATAAACTTGGTTATGCTAAAATGTATACAAAACTTTTATTCAAACATTTTCCAACAACTATGGAAGCCTATTTTATTAGTACTCTTGGCTATTGGTATCCAAATGTTGTTTATTGGAGTGTATCAAATACAACTTGGGAAAATAATCTTGGTATTACAATGGACACAAAAACAAACAACAAAGTTAAAGATATATTATCTAAAGGAGAAGCACGTGATTTACCATTATTTTGTATGCAGTGGAGCATAGGATTATGTGTTTGGACAATATTAGTTTTACTAGTTAGCTTTATTATTAAAAATAAAAAGTTTGGTATAATTCCATTTTTACCTTGCATAACAATTTGGATAACAATGCTTATTGCTTCACCTGTATGGGGTGAATTTAGATATGTATATGGTCTATTTACAACATTACCATTTTTAATAGGAATATTTTTTGTAAATAATAAAAATAAAGAAAAAGCTAAAAAATAGAAAGATAAAAAAGTAATATAATTTATTTTGTTAATTTTATTAAATTTATATAGGAGAATAAATGATTAAAGTAATAAGTATTTTTGGAACAAGACCGGAGGCTATAAAGATGGCTCCTCTTGTAAAAGAATTAGAAAAAAGAAAAGAAATTGAAAGTATAGTTGTGGTAACAGCACAACATAGGCAAATGCTTGATAGTGTTTTAGAAACATTTAATATTAAACCTGATTATGATTTAAATATTATGAAACAAGGCCAAACTTTAGGAGATATTACCACTAGAGCATTAACAGGACTTGAGGAAGTTATTAAAAAAGAAAAACCGGATATTGTGCTTGTTCATGGTGATACAACAACAACTTTTGCAGGTGCTTTAGCGGCATTTTATAATGGCACTTCAATAGGACATGTTGAAGCAGGACTTAGAACTTATGATAAATATTCTCCGTATCCCGAAGAAATGAATAGACAAATGGTAGACTGTATGACAGATATGTATTTTGCACCAACTTTAATGAGTAAAGAAAACCTTTTAAAAGAGGGTAAAGATAAAAGTAAAATATATGTTACAGGGAATACTGCAATTGATGCAATGAGTACAACTATAAAGAATAACTATACTCATCCAGAGCTTGAGTGGATTAAACAAAATGAAAAAATGATTTTACTTACAGCTCATCGAAGAGAAAATCTAGGTGAGCCTATGAGAAATATTTTTAAGGCAGTAAAAAGAATAACTGATGAATTTTGTGATGTAAAAGTAATTTATCCAATTCATTTAAATCCTAAGGTTAGAGAAATAGCAAATGAAATATTTGATGGTGATGATAAAGTTCACTTAATTGAGCCTCTTGAGGTATTTGATTTTCATAATTTTCAAAATAAAAGTTATATAATTTTAACAGATAGTGGCGGGATTCAGGAAGAGGCTCCATCACTTGGAAAGCCAGTTTTAGTTTTAAGAGATACAACAGAGCGTCCTGAAGGAATTAAATCCGGTACTTTAAAACTTGTGGGAACAGATGAAGAAACAATATATAATGAAACTAAAAAGTTATTAACTAATCAAAAGGAATATGAAAAGATGAGCAGGGCATCAAATCCATATGGAGATGGACATGCATCAGAAAAAATTGTCGATGCAATTATTGAAAGATTTAATAAATAGTGCCAAAATATTGGTACTTTTTTTTTATCATGATATAATTAATTTAGATAAAGGAGATATATGAAAGAAAAAATAAGTAAACTTGTAAATGTATACAAAAAATATGGATTTAAGGGATTTTGTAAAAAATTAAGAGCCTATATAATTGCTAATTATTTAGATAAGATTAGTTTAAAAACCTTTTTTTGCAAAAGAAAATATACAAAAGAAATTAATGAAATTTTAAAAAATAATACATATGATAGAATCATTTTATGGAGAAGTAGTTTTGGCTATAATGTACCACTTTTTCAAAGACCTCAGCATATAGCAAATAATTTATCTAAGAATGGTTGTTTAGTTTTTTATGAGGTAACAACTATGACAGATAAAGTTAAAATATATAAGAAATTTAGTGATAATTTATATTTAATTAATTATAATAATATTACTTTAAATAAAATACTTATGAAGTGTTTAAAGAATGTAAATAAGCCCAAATATATTCAGCTTTATTCCACCGATTGGAAATTATCTGTAAAAAATATTGAAGATTATTTAAATAATGGTTTCAAATTTATATATGAATATATTGATCATATTTCTCCGGTACTTTCAGGTACGAAAGACCTTCCTAAAAATATATCTGATAAATATGAATATGTTTTAAATCATAAAAAAAATGTTTATGTTGTTGTAACTGCGGATAATCTTGAAAAAGATATAATTAAAAAAAGAGGAAAAGAAAATTTAATATTTTCATCAAATGGAGTAGATTATGAATTTTTTCAAACAATTGACAAAAATTTTAAATACGAAGATGAATTTGAAAAAGTTTTAAATAAACCATGTATATGTTATTATGGTGCTCTTGCAAGTTGGTTTGATTATGATTTAATAAAAAAAATAAATGATACAAATAAATATAATATTGTTTTATTTGGAATTAAATATGATGATAGTTTTGATAAAAGTGAGATAGGAACTTTAAAAAATGTTTACTTTTTTGGTCCTAGGGATTATAAAATACTTAAAAATTATGCTATTAAAATGGATGTAATGATAATACCTTTTGTACTTAATGATATAACTAGTTCCACAAGCCCTGTGAAATTATTTGAATATATGGCAATGGAAAAACCTATCGTTACAACAGACATGCTTGAATGTAAAAAATATAAATCTGTTTTAATAGGTAAAAATCATGAAGATTTTATTAAAAAATTAGATTTAGCAATGGAAAAGAAAAAAGATAAAGATTATTTGAAATTATTAAAGTCTGAGGCTATAGAAAATGACTGGAGTCACAAAGCTAAAGTTATTATTGATTATATTAAAAAGGATGAGTAATGAAAGATATTTTAAATTTAATATATCGAGATGCTGAAAAAAAGTATTATGATTATTTAGAGGATTTACTAAAAAATAAACAAAAGAAATTTATAATAACTGTTAATCCAGAGATTATTATGAATTCATATAATGATGAAACTATTAAAAATATGCTTTTAAATAAAAATAATAGTTTAGTTCCTGATGGAATTTCTATTATAAAAAAAGCAAAGAAATATGGCATTAACATTAAAGAAAGAATTACTGGTGTAGATATTTCAAAGAAAGCTTTAGAAATATGCAATGAAAAAGGACTTAATATTTATTTATTGGGTAGTAAACCTGAAGTTATTGAAAAACTAGTAGAAAAGATTAAAACTACTTATCCAAATATAAAAATTTTAGGTTATGATCATGGATATGTAGAAAATAAAGAAAAAGTAATGGAAAAAATAATTTCATTATCACCAGATTTAGTATTGGTGGCTCTAGGAGTGCCAACTCAAGAATTACTAATAAATAAATATATTGATAAAGCAAAAAAAGGCGTTTATATAGGCGTTGGGGGAACATTTGATGTATTAAGCGGTACTAAAAAAAGAGCTCCGAAAATATTTATAAAATTAAATTTAGAGTGGTTTTATAGAATTATTTGTGAACCTAAAAGAATAAAAAGATTTATTAAAAATAATGTAACTTTTATGTTAAAAAAATGATAGACATATTTTAATAAATAAACTATAATTTATTTAGAGTATATGAATAAAAGAAAATTAATTATTATGCTATTTAGTTTACTTATTATATCATTTATTGCAATGATACTATTTTATTTTTATAAAAGTAATAAAGATAAATCTAATAAGGAAAAAGAAAATGCTGAAATTAGTATAAAAGTAAATGATATATATGAAAAATATAAATCCTATATTGATGGCGAAAAAGTTAATAATAGTGATACTTTAAGCATTTATTTTAATAATAACATTGAAACTCATGAAAAAATAAATTCTATGAAAATAGAAAGTTTATCTATCGAGGATATTAAAAATCCTACGAAGTCATATGAACAAATTTTGAATGTTGAAAAAGATATTAATCTATTAAAATACGAAGATATTGATAATTTCATTGATAAAAATTTAAGTCAAAAAGAAAAAGATGAAATTTTAAAAATATATAGTGAAAGCATTATAACAAAAAGCATTAATGATGATGAAAAGCAAAAAGAAAATTTATTATATAAAAATAATGTAAAAAAAGACTTTATTAACTTTTTAAAGGAAAATAATAAGGATTATTATGTTTATCAAAATAAAATAATTTATAGTAATGAAAAATTTGCTACATCATTTAAAAAATATAATACTGGATTTTCTTTAGTATCGGAAATATCTTTAGGTAAAAAGATTCCAATTTTAATGTATCATGCAGTTGATGATAATGCATGGGGAGACACATCACTTTTTGTTAATGTAAAAGACTTTGAAATGCAAATGAAGTATTTAAGTGATAATGGTTATACAAGCCTTTTCTTATCAGAAATAGACAAAGCTGATGAATATGAAAAGCCTATAATAATTACATTTGATGATGGATATAAAAATGTTTATGATAATGCTTATCCTATACTAAAAAAATATAATTTAAAAAGTTGTTTTTATATAATCACAAGATGGATGGATGGAGACACTTATGTAACTAGCGACATGGTTAAAGAAATGGATAATTCTGGCATCGTGGAGATAGGTTCACATACTTTAACTCATAATAAGCTTGGTCAAAATAGTTATGAAAAACAATATGAAGAGCTTACTTTAAGCAAAAAAGATTTAGAAACTCTTTTAAGTAAAAATATTAATACGATAGCTTATCCATATGGAAGTTATAATAAAGATACTATAGCTATAACTAAAGAAAACTATGATTATGCAGTTACAGTTAATCCTGGATTTAATTATAGCAATAATTTATCATCAAAAGCGTTAAATAGATTTAAAGTTGGAAGAAATATGAATATTAATTCATTTATAAATATGATAGGAGGAAATAATGAATAAAATATTAGTTACTGGTGGTGCTGGATATATTGGCTCTCATACAGCAGTTGAATTACTTAATAAGGATTATGAAATTATTATAATAGATAATTTTGTAAATTCAAAACCAAGTGTACTTGAAAACATAAAAAAAATAACTAATAAAGATTTTAAATTTTACGAAGGTAATGTAGAAGATAAAACTTTGTTAAATAAAATATTTAATGAAAATAAAATAGATGCGGTGATTCATTTTGCAGGTTTAAAGGCCGTTGGTGAATCTGTTGAAATACCACTTGAATATTATAGAAATAATTTATTTTCTACAATTAATTTACTTGAAGTAATGAAAGAAAATAATGTTAAAAACTTTGTGTTTTCTTCGAGTGCTACAGTATATGGAACTCCAGAAAGATTACCACTTACTGAAGATTGCCATTTGAGTACAACAAACCCTTATGGTTCTACGAAACTTATGATTGAAGATATTTTAAAAGATTTATATAAATCAGATAATTCTTGGAATTTAATGATTCTTAGATATTTTAATCCTGTTGGATGTCATGAGTCTCATTTAATCGGTGAAGACCCTAATGGTATACCAAATAATTTAATGCCTTATATAGTAAAGGTTGCTACTGGAAAACTTGAATGTTTAAGTGTATTTGGTGATGATTATGATACAGTTGATGGCACAGGTGTAAGAGATTATATTCATGTTGTAGATCTTGCAAAAGGACATGTTAAAGCATTAGAAAAAATTTGTGACAATCCTGGACTTGTTATATGCAATTTAGGCACAGGAAAAGGTGTAAGTGTACTTGAAATGGTTAAAACTTTTGAAAAAGTAAATGGTGTTAAAGTAAACTATAAAATTACAGGAAGAAGACCTGGAGATATTGCTACTTGCTATGCATCTTGTGAATATGCAAATAAATTTTTAGGATGGCATGCTGAAAAAAATATTGAAGACATGTGCAAAGATGCTTATGAATTTGAATTAAATAATAAATAATTTTGGAAGTATTATGAAAAGATTAATTAAAACATTATGTGCATTTTTACTAATTTTTTCTTTAAGCGGATGCAAAGAAAAAGAAGAAGTAAAGCCTAAAAAGAAGGATTTATACAAATATAGTAATGAAGATTTTGATTATTTATTACGTAAGGATTTAATGTATCAAATTGAATACACTGGCAAAGCTAATGGAGTTAGTGTAAAAAATAAAGTTACAATTATGATTAATAAAGATGGAAGTTGTTTTGAAACTGGCTCTAGTGAAAACACATATGGTGCAAATTATATAAATTCTACGAGTTGTACATATGACAAAAGTGGTGATAATATAACATTTTATATAAATTTTAAAAATATATACACTTGTTATGATATGAGCAACCCAGTTTGCAGAACTGGTGAAACAACGTATGAACCTAATCAAGAAATTAATGGTACTTTTTTAGAAAAAGGAAAATATTTACAAATAGATGATTTAAAATATCCTAATTTTGCATATACTTATTTATGGAGAAACTACATTGATTATATCTTATATGATAAAGGAACAGATTCTGTTTATACTATGGATGGATATCCTGCATTTAATGATGAAGAAGACTATAGAAACGAAAATAAAATAAATGTAGATGATTATAACATAATTGATGCAAGTACTTATGTTGATGAAACTGACATAAACGAAGATGATGAAGAAAAAACTGATATTGGCTGTGATGATAGTTCTCCCGTAGAAGGAAGAGGCTCATGCATTCCAGATAATTATTTCGAAGAAAATGCTGACTTTATTACTAATGCGTCATAAAAAATGCATCATTAATTGGTGCGTTTTTTGTTGATTTAAGTATTTTAAAATGGTACACTATAGGTAAGAAGGAAGGTATTATGGATAAAATTGCAGTTTTGATTCCTTGCTATAATGAATCAAAGACAGTAGCCAAGGTTGTTAAAGATTATAAAAAAGCATTACCTGAAGCTACAATTTATGTGTATGATAATAATTCTAGCGATCATACAGACGAAATAGCTAGAAAAGCTGGAGCAACAGTTGTTTATGAATATAAACAAGGAAAGGGAAATGTTATTCGTTCAATGTTTAGAGACATTGATGCTGAGTGTTATATCATGATAGATGGTGATGATACTTACCCTGCTGAAAATGCTCGTGAAATGTGTGATTTAATTCTTGCTAAAAAAGCTGATATGGTTATAGGTGATAGATTATCTTCTACATATTTTACTGAAAATAAAAGACCATTTCATAATTTAGGAAATAAAATGGTAAGATTTTTTATTAACAAATTATTTCACAATAATGTAAAAGATATAATGACTGGATATCGTGCATTTAGTTATGATTTTGTTAAAGGTTTCCCAGTTTTATCAAAAGGATTTGAAATTGAAACTGAGATGACTATTCATGCTGTTGATAAAAATTATCATTTAGTAGAAGTTCCAGTTAATTATAAAGATAGACCTGAAGGCAGTGTATCTAAACTTAATACATATAAAGATGGATTTAAAGTACTAAAAACTATTGCTACTTTATTTAAAGAGTATAGACCAATGGCATTCTTTGGAATAATTGGTACACTTTTATTAATAGTTAGTTTAATTCTAGGAATTCCTGTTATGAATGCAGTTAGTAATCATTCAGTAAGATTTATAATAGCTGGTATGCTTTTCTTACTTACTTTAATGACTTATGCTTGCGGTATTATTTTAGGAGTAATTGCTAAAAAACATAAACAAGAATATGAAATTTTAATGAACTTAATGAAAGAAGAAAAATGAAAAAGTTAATTAATCAAATTTTAAAATTTGGTGTAGTAGGTGGTATAGCATTTGTTATTGACTATGGTATATTATTTCTTTTAGCAAAAGTAATAGGCTTAAATGAATTAATAAGTGCCGCAATATCATTTGTTATATCATTAACATTTAATTATTTTGCTAGTACAAAATGGGTATTTGATGCTAAAAAACAAACTCCGAAAGAAGTTATTATATTTGTTCTTCTTAGTGTAGTAGGTTTAGGAATTAATGAATTATTAATTTATTTTGGTACTACGAAAATGCACATTGATGTAATGATAGTAAAATTATTTGCTACAGCGGTTGTTATGGTTTATAACTTTATAACAAGAAAACTAATTATAGAAAAGCATAATTAGTTTTTTTTTTTATATCTTTTTGATATAATATATCTAGCATTTCTTGAAAAAAGAAAAATATTTAATGAAAGAGGGAAAAGTTATGGGTAGAGCATACGAAGTAAGAAAAGCAAGCATTCAAAAAACTGGTGCTGCAAGAGGAAAAATTTATACAACATTTGCTAAAGAAATTTATTTAGCAGCTAAGAAAGGTATTCCTGATCCTGATTCAAATATAGTTTTAAAAAGAATTATTGAAAAGGCTAAGAAAAATGAAGTGCCATCTGATATAATTAATCGTGCAATTGATAAAGCAAAAGGAATGGGACAAGATGAATATGAAGTTGTAACTTATGAAGGTTTTGGACCTGGAGCATCAACACTTATTATAAAATGTTTAACTGATAATGTTAATCGTACAGTTGGTTTTGTAAGAGCAGCTTTTAATAAAGTTCATAAAAGCTTAGGCGTTACAAATTCAGTTGCATATAATTATGATTATCTTGGCGTTGTTTCTTTTAAATATGATAATGGAGAAGAAGTTTTAGACAAATTAATTGAAGCTGAAATTGAGCCTGTGGATTTTGAAGATGAAGATGGCATAATTACAATCTCTGTAAATCCTACTGACGAAAATAAGTTAAAAGATGTAATTGAAAAAATTATTCCAAATGTAGATTATTTATATGATGAAGTAGGAATGTTTGCAAAAGAAAAAATCACTTTAGAGGGTGAAGATAAAGAAAAATTTGAACTGCTTTTAAATATGCTTAATGATGTTGAAGATGTATCAAATATTTATCATAATGTGGAGTTATAATGTCATTTTTTAGTAAAATTAAAGAAAAATTTTCTTCGAAAAAAGAAAGTATTTCAGCGTCTGATGAATCTCAAAAATATGATAAAGGTCTAGAAAAAACTCGAAAAGAATTCGTCTCTAAATTAAATTTACTTGGAATTAAATATACAAAAGTAAGTGATGAATATTTTGATGAACTTGAAAATATTTTAATAAGTGCTGATATTGGCGTAAATACAGTATTTAGTTTTATGGATAGATTAAAAGATAGAGTTAAAAAAGAACACATTGAGAGTACAAAATATTTAAATGAAGTTATAGTAGATGAACTTTTCATAATTTATGTTGAGGGAGAAAGTTTAACTGATAAAATTAATTATGCTTCCGAAGGCCCTACAGTAATACTTATGGTTGGTGTAAATGGTGTAGGAAAAACTACCACAATTGCTAAACTTGCCTATAAATTTAAAAATATGGGTAAAAGTGTTATGATGATTGCAGGTGATACTTTTAGAGCTGGTGCGGTTGAACAATTAAAACTTTGGTCAGAAAGAGTTGGAACATCATTTTATGGAAAAGAGAATATTGATCCTGCCGGAGTTATATATGATGGTCTAAATGATGCAGTTAAAAATAATAACGATATAGTTTTGATTGATACTGCTGGAAGACTTCAAAATAAAGTAAATTTAATGGCTGAACTAGAAAAAATAAATCGTGTAATAGGCAAAATCATTCCTGGAGCACCACATGAAACATTACTTGTAATTGATTCAAATACTGGTCAAAATGGTATAATGCAAGCTATGGAATTTCAAAAAATAACCAATATAACAGGTATTGTATTAACTAAACTTGATAGCACTGCTAAAGGTGGAATAGTTTTAGCAATTAAAGAAAGTACACATATTCCAGTTAAGTTTATTGGCTTGGGAGAAAAGATGACGGATTTAGAAAACTTTGATATTGAAAATTATATATATGGTTTATTTAAGGACTTATTATAATGAAAAATTTCATTTATTATTCTGAACTTTACAATATTTATAAATGTTTGTTTACGGAAAAACAAAGAAATATATTTGAACTATATTATAATGAAAACTTATCACTTAGTGAGATATCTGAATTAAAAAAGGTTTCTAAAAGTTACGTTGGAAAAGTTATTAAAGATGGTCAAATGAAACTTGATTATTACGAAGAAAATATTGGTTATTATAAATTATTAAAAAAAGATTCATTTTAATTTGAATCTTTTTTCATGGCTTCCTCAACAACACTAGTATACTGCTTAATGATTTTTTCTCTTTCCTCTTTGTCAAATAAGTCGTTACGAGAATATAGCCTATAACCTTTATCTGTATTTTCATATAAAACAAAATAGTTATCAGTGTCTGTGTCAATATGACTATATAAATAATCATCAGTAGCAACGAGTAAATGAGTAAAATTATATTTTTCTAGGAACTTATGTACATCTAATGAACCATGCTCTAAATCATAGAACTCTTTGAAAATATCGGCTTTACCATTATTTTTCTTTAAGAAGTATTCAGCACGTGGATCAATATATGCCTTGTAGCCTCTAAATTCTACATATCCTCCATCATTAAATGATGAATATACTTTAGCAGTTTTCGTATCTTTATAATATTTTTCTAAAGTATCTATTGCACCTTCGGCATTATGTGATAAGGCAACATTTTCTTTTGATGTTACATAAAAAAATCCTAATGCTCCAAAAGCTACAATTGAAAAAAACATAAAAATATAATTAGTTACTTTTTGAACAGGTTTTAAAATAAATCCTAAATCTTTT
The DNA here is from genome assembly GCA_934096705.1 of uncultured Bacilli bacterium. GTDB lineage: Bacteria > Bacillota_I > Bacilli_A > RF39 > UBA660 > UBA6448. The sequence goes on along the minus strand of CAKOMR010000003.1, from coordinate 13,670 downwards.
GGCAACATATCTTTGAAAAAATATGCAAGTGGAAAAAATGCTACTAAGATAAAATTACTAAATCCTTTTAATGCCATAAATCCTAAAATCATGGTTCCACAGAATAAGCAAATATATCTTACCCTTATATTTCCTTCTCTAAAATAAACATAAATAAGTCCTATTGCTAAAATTATAATTGCCATATGTTTACATAAAGAAATATTCATACTAAATGGTAATAATTCTTTAATAAACATTCTCATATATGTATCAGAAAATGACCCAAATATAAATGTTATTGCTTTGTATCCATATGGATTAATAAATCCTACTATGATGGATATTAGTATTGCTATAAATAATGGCTTTTTTTCATATCCTTGAAGTCTTAAAGCGGGACATTTTATAGAATCAATAACGTAACATAAAATAAATAAGAATAACATTACCCATAATGAAGCATGCATATTTATTTGAATAAATGAAATAATTGGTAACCAAATTAAATACTTTTTATTTTTTTTATGTATATAAAGTTCTAAAACATAAATAAGAGATAATAAAGTAATATAACTAAATATTTGTGGTCTAGATACAATGTAGTGAGTTAATAAAGTTAAATCACAAATAAACATAATTATTGTAGATAAAATTTTATTTTCTTCACTTATTAAATAACATATTTTATAAATTAATATACATATTACTGCGTTACAAAATACAATTAATGCAAGTATTCCCATTTCTCCGAAAAAGTCATAAACTATCCATAAAAATGAAGCTGAAAACCAGTTTTGAACAACTACATTTAAGCCTTCGTGCATAGATAGTGGGTCTACATGAAATATTCCATGTTTTAATATATATCTTCCTTCGGTAAGAAGATACCATAAATCGTTATCAAGTTTACTATTACTTAATACAACAAAAATAGATAAGAAAATAATAAAAAATATCGGTAGCCATTTTGAAGATTTATAGCTATCTTTCTTATCTTTTCCTTTTTTCTTTCTCAATATCATCACCTTCCATAAAAATTATATCAAATGCTTTAATAAATTCAAAATAAAATAGTAATTTTTTCAAAAAGATAATAATAAAAATTAGTATGAGGTGTTTATGAAAAAGATATTTATATTTGTATTAACTTTATTTTTGTTATTTTATTTTACTAATGTAAACGCTGTAGAAATGGAATTAGGTGCCAAAAGTGCAATTCTAATAGATCAAAATACAGGAAAAGTGTTATATAACAAAAATGAAAATGAACGATTAGCTCCAGCATCAATGACTAAAATAATGAGTTTAATTTTGATAATGGAAAAAATAGATGATGGTACGTTAAGATTTGATGATAAAATAGAAATTAGTGCTGAAGCATCCTCAATGGGAGGAAGCCAAATATTTTTAAATCCTGGTGAAAGTTATTTAGTTAAAGATTTAATTAAAGGTGTAGCAATGGCATCAGCAAATGATGCAGTTGTTGCTTTAGCGGAAAAAACCTATGGTTCAAAAGAACATTTTATTGAGGCAATGAATAAAAAAGCTGAAATTTTAAATCTAGCAAATACTCATTTTTCAAATGTTCATGGTCTTGATGAAGAAGGACATTATTCAAGCACATATGACATGTCAATTATGGCAAGAGAACTTTTAAAACACGAGCAAATTCTTGATTTTACAAAAGTGTATGAAGAATATTTAACTAAACCAGATGGTTCACAAATTTGGCTTGTCAATACAAATAAACTAGTACGATTTTATGATGGAGTAGATGGACTTAAAACAGGATATACAAAAAATGCGGGTTATTGTTTAACTGCTACAGCTAAAAAAAACAATTTAAGACTTATAAGTGTTGTAATGGGTGAAGAATCAATAGAAAAAAGAAGTAGTGATACAGTAAAACTTTTAAATTATGGCTTTAATACTTTTAAAGTAAACTTAATAAAGGATAAAAACGTTTCATTAGGGAAAATAAAAGTTCAAAATGGTAAAAAAAGTAGTGTTGATGTTGTATTAGTAAATGATGCAATTGAACTATTAAATGTAAGTGATAAACCAAGTGATTATCAATTTAAACTAAATATTGATAAAGTAACTGCTCCAGTAAAAAAGGGAGACATCATTGGTAAGGTTAAAATACTTGATAGTAATGGCAAACAAATAAATGAAGTAGATATTACAATTAATGAAACTATATTAAAGGCCAATCTTTGGGACTTATTTAAAAGAAATTTAAAATATAATTTAGTTTGGAATTAATACCCGATTGGGTATTTTTTTATGTATTGCTACTCTTAAATATTAAAATGTTAATATGAATTAGAGAAAAATTGACAAATTTGAAAAAAACAAACTAAGAAAATTTAATTTATAAGAAGATATTAAAGAAGTTATAATCAATTTAAAAAATATTTTTATACATTTAAATAATTATGAAAAGAAAATGTCGTATTCTAATTAAAATCTGTATTAAATAAAAAAAGTCCGGTTAGAGGTGGAGTTTTTGATTACAGAATTCCGATTTTATATAAAAATTTAAACGAAATGATAAAAAACACCAAAAACTAATGTATAATAAATAATAATGGAGGTGTTTTATGAGATATGTTAATACTCAGGTTCATCATGTTGATGATGAAAATATGATTTTAAAAGATGTATTTTGTCCTAGGTGTAATGAAAATATGAAAGTTATCAGAACCAGCAGAGGTACTAAATTATATCAATGTTTAAATTGTAAATTTACTAGTGAAAATATTCCTGTGATTTATGAAAAAATGGATTGTCCAAAATGTGGTAAAAAATTATTAATTAAAAAAGCTAGATTCGGTGAATATATTGTTTGTGCAAGATTTCCAAAATGTAATTTTCAAGAAATAATAAATAAAAGTAGTACTAAAAGTAGTACCAATATTAATGAGCATAAAATAGAATTTAAAAAAGGCAAACGTGATGATATTGAGGAAGAAGTTATGTTTTCATGGGAAGCAAATATAATACGGTTATTTAATTATTTGCAAATAGATTATAAATATGAAAATGATGGATTTGTTTTGGATAAAAATGATTGCGATTATAAATATATGTCTTTTATGTATGTGCCGGATTTGATTTTAAATGATGGAACATTAATAGAGATTAAGGGTAATTTAGATTACAGAAGTTTGCAAAATATGAAACGTTTAATGAATTATATCCTGATAAAAATATAGTTGTTATTGATAGGGATATTTATTATTTGTTAGAAAAAAAGTATAGTACTTTGGTTCCTAATTGGGAAAATACAGCAAACAGTTTAAATTGTTATATTACTGTAGTCGGAATAACTTTAGCAGAAAGAAAACAATATGTTGATAAATTAAAGGATAACGAAGAATTATATATTGTTAGAGAATTAGATAATAAGTTTGATATAAATGCTATAAAAGTATTAGATAAAAATCATAATCATATAGGATATATTTCTAGTGATTATGCTTGCTATTATGCTCCGAAAATAGATAAAGGTATTAAATATAAAATAATAATTAAAAAACGTGAAGAAAAAGTCTTAAAATGCTCTATTATTGCAACTAATTTAGATAGCTATGATGTTAGTCAATATTTTGATATATTTAACTAACTTATTTTAATAAATTTTTAATACTTTTAAAAGTAAACTAAATATTGATAAAGCAATTGTTCCAGTAAAAAGGGGATATCATTGGCAAAGTGATAGTAATGGTAAACAAATAAATGAAGTAGATATTACAATTAATGAAACTATATTAAAGGCCAATCTTTGGGATTTATTTAAAAGAAATTTAAAATATAATTTGGTTTGGAATTAATACCAAATGGGGTATTTTTTTATATATTGCTACGATTAAATAATAAAATATAGTAAAATTAAACCAATAGTGTGTGTAAAAATAATTATTAAAATGATAATATTTTTGTAGGAAGTGATAATATGGACCAGAAAAAAATTGGTAAATTCATTGCAAGTTTGAGAAAAGGAAAAAATATGACACAAAGTGAATTTTCGGAAAAAATGGGCGTAAGTATAAATGCAGTAAGTAAATGGGAAAGAGGAATTAGTTTTCCTGATGTTTCACTATTTAAAAAAATATGTCATGAACTAGATATAAGTATCGAAGAGTTAATTAATGGTGAAAAAGATAATAGTGATGAGGCTAAAGAAAAGGCAATTATTACTTCGATAAAAGATAAAGAAAAAATGAAAAGAAGAAATAAAAAGATATTTATCATAAGTTCAATAATATTTTTAATTGTTATAAGTCTTTTTATAATTTATAATTTCAAAATGAAAGTTAATTTAGTAAATGATTCAAATTATTTATATGATGAAGTAATTGACTTTCTTAAAAAGAAAGAATTTAAGGAAAATCCTGATGTAAAATATGAGGACTTTAATGTATTTTATAGCTATTATGGTTTTGGTATTGAAAAAGATGGTCAATATAAATATGCATATATGTGGATTTATGATGGTAGTTTTTATATTGAAAATGAAGAATATGGTGGTGCTTTAGCGTCTTCATCAGGAAGTTCAATGCCAATAAAGGCGGTATTTAAAAATAATATTTTACAGGAGATTATTTACCCAAAAGATGGTGATGATTATACCTCTTCGATAAGAAAAATGTTTCCTAAAATAATTGCTCATCAAGTTTTAAATTTTGATAAAGATAAAAACATTGATAAATTATATAATGAAGTAGAAAATAAAAAAAATATCTATTATAACTATCTAAATGTAGATGTAAATAAAATAACTTTAGATGATTTAGCATATGGTGATTTACTATTTTCTATTAAATCTGAAAGTACTTCGTGTATTCCTTTATTTTTAGAAGTATATAAAAACAATAAATATATTTTACATACTAAATATAAGGCTTGTAAAAAGTGGGAAACTTGTCTTGATATACTTGAGTATACGGATCCAATCGAAGGTAAATATGATTTTGATTTAATTGAAATTATTAGACATAGTTCAGATGCAAATTTACATACATATATTACGGGAGATTTTTCAAATTATACTATTACTTCGGGAATGGGTTATAAGTTTACTACGGATGATGATAATAAATATTTAAAAGAGTTCTTAAAGTCACTTAACATTAATTTAAAAGAGTGTGCAAAGCCAAAATATAATAATTAATTTTTAAACTAATATGGCTGTTAAAAAAATTGTAAAATTCTATATTAGTAATATTTAATAATTAGTCATAATTTTAATTTTTTTGCTACTTCTGTTTTTGTGAAAAGAAAGTATGATATAATATAAAAAGAAGTTATAATTTTGAAATGGAGGACTAAAAATGAATAAAAAAATATTAAGTATTTTAATATGTGTGATTATGATTTTAGGATTAACTGGATGCAAAAAATCTAAAAATAGATTTGATATAGGAAATGTATCTGATGTAAAAATTTCACAAAGTGATGTTACTTTGTCTATTAAAGAGGGTACATTAACAAATGAAGGTGCAACTTTAATTTTAACTAATAATAGTGATAAAAACTATCAATACGGTTATCCATATACAATAGAGATAAAAAAAAATGGAAAATGGCATTATATAAATGCTCAACTTGACTTCATTTTACCAGCATTATACCTTCTTGCAAATGAGAGTAAAGAAATTGAATTAAATTGGAAATCAGGCTATGGAAAATTACCAGAGGGTACTTATAGAATTATAAAAAGTATTGATTATGAAAAAGAAGAAGGACAATACGAAACTTTTAATGTAGCAGTGGAATTTACTATTAAAAAAGATTTAAATTCTAGTGATAATTTTGATTTTTATATTACAAAACCACAAACACATACAGATATTAAATATAATGAATATTATACCTCTGATAATAATAGTATTTATTTAGCTGGTAACATCAAAGAATTTTATATTAAAGAAAATGATAAAGATATAACTTTAAAAACTTATTTATCAACAGCATTTCAAACAATTGATGATGGTATAAAACATATTACTAATAAGTTAGAGTTAAAAGAAACTTTACAAGATGGTGAAATTAAAATATATAAGTCAAAAAATAAAGATATAACTATGATAATATGTAATACTACTAAAAATATATTAATCGGTGACTATTCTATGAAATATAATGAAATTGACTGTAAAAACTAAAAATAAAACTAGAACTCTAGCTTTATTTTTTTATTCTTTAACAAGTGGATTAAAATTATCTATTGCTTCGACTAATTTTGGATGTTTAATTACAAAGTGAATAACTGGATTAGCATTTTTAGATATAAGAACATATTTTTCATTTATAATCGTTGTTGTTATATTTTGAAATGTTTGATATTCTTCATAATTAAGATGGTAATTAGTATTTTCTTTTTCATATTTTTTAGTAAGTTTTAAATGCTCTAAATATTCACTATATGTATAATTGATTTTTTTGTTATAAAATAAATTATTTAGTGAAACCGCTATGTTATTTTTAAATTCATTTTCTTTTACTACATATATATAATCATTTACAATATTATTAGTCATTATATTTTTCATATACATTAACTCATTATTTTTATAATTAATTATTATTTTAATATCTGCATTGTTAATTTTATTTCTTTTTAAAATTTTTATTAAAAGATCATCAGAAATTGTAAATATGGGTAAAGAAGATAAATATCTTTTTCGATCACATAATATATTTACATCACTTTTTAAAAATAATTCATATTCTTTTGCATTATTTTCTCTATATATTTCCATGAGTGGACTAGCTTTTTTTAATAATAAACTGCATTTTTCTTTATAATATTTAACTTCATTTTTGTTTGTGGTTAAATAATACATTCCTTTATTATGATTACCTTTTATACATTCTCCGGTTAAAGCTGCAGCTTTAGATACATAATTTAAATGATTGTATATATTATTTTTATATTCTTTTAAATAATATGGAGATATTTGACCTGTCATATAAATAGGTATCCAACTTTCAAGCCCAAGCATCATCTCATTAAATGGTCTATCTAAATTATGAATAATATTTAAATGATGACCTTTTTTTAAACACATTGCTATAGCAAACATCCACTTTTTACCAAAGTCAGTATCTTCGGCCATATCTTCCATAGGCATATCACTACACATAAAGATATCTTCTTTAGATTTTGATAGTACAGTGGATTTAAAAAAGTTTAGTTCTCCTTCTTTCATTTCTTCGATTCCATAATATTTTTTTGTTCTACCTTTATAAAAAGGAATATTTGGTACTTTCAATTCATCAAATTTTATTACCTTTATATAGTCATCTAAATTAAAGGTATCTAAATTATGCAAAAAATCTGATATTTGATTTTTTGTTTGAACTTTTTCACTAGTTAGCCATAAAAATAACGCATCTCGTAGTTTATCACTTGATAAATCTTTTTTTTCGTATTTTATAAGCTCGATAAGATTATTTATGTCATCTGGATTTTTATATTTAAATAAAACATATGAACAAATTTTATTTGAAAAATCTATGGGATTTGAGGGCTTGGATTTGCCATATCTAATTCTTGAAATGTGTGAAGCATCAAAAACTATAAATTTGGCCATTTCATTTGTATTTATATTTAATGAAGTTATTAATGTATTTAAATTATTACTAAATGATTCATAATCAAAGTCATCATTTAAAAGTGTTGAGTTAAAATCATTTTTAATTTTTTCAAGTGTATACGTATTATCATTATTATTTTTTGCAATATTAAATAATGCATTAATAAGTTTATCAATTTGTTTACTATCCTTTAATGGGGTTCTTTCGCCACTTCGATATCTAGAAATAACTGATTCTGATAATCCTGACATTTCAGAAAGTTTTTTTGCAGAACAATTAAGATTATTCATATATGCATTTAAAGTATCTTTGAAATTCATAATTCACCACTTTTCGAAAATATTATACTATAAATATTTGAATAAAAAAATATTTCCATCTAAAACATTGTTTTAAGTGGAAAGTTTGTTGCCCTAATTATTACTTAAAATATATAATATTAATATAAGTAAAGGAGATTTATTAAATGAAAACTAATAAATTAAATATATCATCAAAAAAGATGCTTATTGTTGGTGCAGTAGTTATTGCGCTTGTCATAGGGATTATTTTGCTAACTAAAAAGGATGGTAAATCAATATTTTATAATCCTGATGCAAATATAAAAATAGTTAAATCTGAGGCTAGTAAAGTAGAGCTTGAAGAGTACACCACAAATGAATTTTCTATAAAAAAACCTAAAGGATGGAAAGTTGACACTATTGGAGATTATATTCACTATACAATAAAAGTTTATGATCCAAGTAATCCTACTTATCAGTTTTTCTTTAATATGAAAACTGAAGGTTACAATAAGTCTGAAGATGCAAAAAAGTGGCAACAAAAATATTATCCAAATAGTATGTTTGCCAAAACTAGCGTAATTGCTACAAAAGATACTGAAGGCTTTTATAAAATATTTAATGACTTAGGTGCTTTAAATAATACGGCTACATTTACATTTCCAACATTAACTGATTTTACAATAACTGAAAATTTAGGCAAAGGTGCTTTTGGCGGTGATATGTTAAGAGCAACATTTAAAGATGTAAATGGTAAGGATGGCGAAGGAATATTTACAGCTTATGTATATGATGCGGGTCCATATTATGTTTATGAAAATATAATGTCAGGAAAGCAAATTGATATATACTATTTAAATGTTTATGATGCAATCTTTATAACTACACCAAAGGATGAATTTATTGATTGGGAAGATACTTTAAATGAAATTGCAGCGTCATTAAACTTTACAGATCTTTTTATAAGTGGCTTTAATAAAGAGCAAGATACTGTTATGAGTAATTTCCAAAAGGTAAGAGAAATAGGAAATCAAATAAGTGATGGAATAATGGATTCATGGAGTAAAAGAAATACATCACTAGATATTATTAGTCAAAAACAAAGTGATGCAACACTTGGTTATGAAAGAGTCTATGATACAGAAACTAATGAAATCTATAAGGCATATAATGGCTTTACTGATGATTATGATGGAAAAAGATATAAAAGTATAACTGATGATATGTATACGCAAAAAACAAGCGGTTATATAGAAAAGTAGGTTCTAAATGAAAAATAAAAAAATTATTTATATAGCTTTAGGACTTGCTATCTTACTTGCAATTATTGTAACTATTATACTAGTTAAAAATAATAAAACTGGTAAAGATTTAAAAGATCATACTGACTTTGAACCTATATCTTTAGTGCAGGAACTTAAAAATAAAAATCCTGATAAAAAGTATTTAAAAATTAATGGTGAAGTTTTAAATGAAAATACAAGTTTTAGAAATTATGCTTTTATAAGTAATAATGAAATTTATATTTTTAATCCACAGAAACTTGATAATGGTGAGTTTGAATATAAAAAAGTATATGATATTGATAGTAATATAAATGTAATGAATATTTTTCCAGGTCACGGAGCTGATATAAAATTTATTGATTATAATGATACGTTATATACACTTCACGATGATAATATAGATAATAAAGTTGAAGATAGTTATGAAATGTATTTAAAAGCAAATTATAGACTTAATACTTATTTAAAATGGGAATATTCAACTGAATTTTTAGGCAAAAAGATAGATTATGATTTTATGTCTAATTATGTATATGCCAAAGATAATATTTTATATAGGATGCTTTATACAAATGATAGTAAGTACCCTGTTATTGACAAAGTAAGTGGCAATTACGAAGGTGAAAAAGTAATTAGAATATATAATGAACGTATACTTAAAACTGATAAAGGTTTTTATGAGTTAATGAGTTATTTTGATACAAATGAAAATAAAACAGTTACAACTACAGTTAAAATAAACTTATTAACAAAATATTATGATGAAGTATTAACATTTACTTATAAGTATGTAGTATTAAAAGATTATACAATTATTCCAATAAATGATGTTATGGAAAATAGAGTAAGAGAATATTCATATGATTATTTCTTAAGCGGATTTAATTACATGAACGAAATTAGATATGAGGAATAACTGGTCTAAAATTTAATAAAAAAAACTAAAAATTTTATTCTTGAAAGAATTTAAAAACGGGACTAATTTTTTTATAAAGATGAGTTTACCACATTGAATACTAATTTTTATAAAAAACTGATTAGTAAATAAAATGATTTTTATAAAAGTTTTGTTTACATAAAAATATTCGTTAAAAGTATTTAAAAAATATATTAATTAGTGTATTATCGTTATTAATAATACTTATTGGATTAAGTAGAATTTATTTAGAAATTCATTATACGAGTGATGTATGTGCTGGCTTTTTAATTTCTATATCTTATTTAGTATTATTTATAAATTTTGCAAATAGATTTATAGTTGATAAGGAGAAAAATGAAAAATAAAAAACTAATTAATAGTTTCAAGTATGCTTTTGCAGGCATAAAAAGTGCTTTTAAATCAGAAAGAAATATGAAAATACATTTTTCTATAGCATTACTAGTTATAATATTTGGAATTATTTTGAAAATTAAAACTTGGGAATGGATTGTGTGTATAAGTTACTTTGCTCTTGTAATAGGAGGAGAATGTTTTAATACCGCAATTGAAATTGTAGTTAACTTAGCAATGCCAAAGATAAATGAAGATGCTAAAAGGTCAAAAGATATATCAGCAGGAGGAGTACTTGTATTTGCAATTGGTTCTGCAATAATTGGTCTTATTATATTTTTACCTAAAATAATAAATTTATTTAAGTAATTTTTGCATAATTAAAAAAGTTTTATATAGAAACGTAAATACATTTTATGTTATAAATTATGTGAAAGGAAAAAATATGAATTTAGGAAACAATATATCTAGTTTAAGAAAGGCCAAAGGACATTCACAAGAATCTTTAGCGGAAAAACTTAATGTATCAAGACAAACTATTTCTAATTGGGAGCAAGGGCAGACATCTCCGAATCCAGAACAATTATTATTACTTTCGAAAGTATTAGAAAAAAGTACAGATGAACTATTAGGAAATAGGATGTTGCTTGAACATAAAAAGTATATTCCAATTTATTTATCTTCAGTTACTATTTGCATAAGTATAGCATTTATTTTTTTACTTTGTGCAAAAAGATTTAGAAATGAGAAAATTCTATTTATTATAATATGTAGCGCTCTTATAGGGTATTCTATTGCATCAATTATAACTTTAATATTAAAAAAGAATAGGTAATATATTGAAAAAAATATAAAAAATGTGCTATAATATGCTTGTTTTAAAAGTTTTGATTGGGACAAGAAAGTATTTTAAGTCTTAAATAGCGAAGTTATGATGGTGAAAGATAACTTAAGAACAAATATTTTTACTACCCATGAACTGGTCTTGAAAAAGAGCCCCGGCTAAAACCGTTATAAAAATTAAGTAAAAAAAAGGATGGTACCGTGCTTAGTCACTCCTGCGTAAGCTGGAGTTTTTTTATTGAAGGAGGAAATTATGATAAATATTAAAGAAGATGAAAAATTAAGCGTATTAAACCATAGCTGTGCACATTTACTTGCACAAGCAGTAAAACATTTATATCCAAATGCAATGTTTTGGGTAGGACCTGTAATAGAAGATGGCTTTTATTATGATATTGATTTAGGCGATGTTACTTTAACTGAAGAAGATTTACCTAAAATAGAAAAAGAAATGAAAAAAATTTCTAAAGATGGTAAAAAAATTATTAGAAATGAAATAAGTAAAGAAGAAGCTTTAAAAGAATTTAAAGATGACCCATATAAGGTTGATTTAATTAGTAGAATGGATGAAAATACTACAGTTATTTCTACATATTCACAAGGTGATTTTACTGATTTATGTCGTGGACCTCATGTTGACAATGTTAAAATGCTTAAATATTTTAAATTATTAAAAGTTAGTGGTGCATACTGGAAGGGCGATGCTAAAAACAAAATGCTTCAAAGAATTTATGGTGTATGTTTTACTAATGAAGAAGATTTAAATAATTGCTTAAATGAAATAGAGGAAGCAAAACAAAGAGATCATCGTAAAATTGGCAAAGATTTAGAAATATTTATGACTGATGAATTAGTTGGTGCTGGTATGCCTTTATGGCTTCCAAATGGTGCTATTATTAGAAAGCAACTAGAAAATTATATATATGAAAAAGAACAAAAATTAGGATATAATCATGTTTATACTCCATGTGTCGGTACAGTTAATCTATATAAGACTAGTGGTCACTGGGATCATTATAAAGAAAATATGTTTCCTATGATGAAAGTAGATGATGAAGAGTTTGTTTTAAGACCTATGAACTGTCCTCATCATATGCTTGTTTATAAGAATAAATTACATTCATATAGAGATTTACCTATAAGGATAGGTGAATTTGCAACTGATTTTAGATATGAGGCAAGTGGCGCTGTTAAGGGGCTTGAAAGAGTTAGATGTATGTGTCAAAATGATGCTCACTTATTTGTTACTCCTGAACAAATTAAAGATGAATTTAAAAAAGTTGTTAGTTTAATTTTAGATGTTTATAAAGATTTTGGAATTAAAAATTATAAATTTAGATTATCATTAAGAGATAAAGAAGATAAAGAAAAATACTTTGATGATGATGAAATGTGGGATATGGCTGAAAATAAATTAAGGGAAGTATTAAATGAACTTAATGTTGAATATTTTGAGGCTATAGGTGAGGCTGCTTTTTATGGACCTAAGTTAGATGTTGAAGTTAAGCCGGCAGTAGGACCAGAGGTTACCTTATCTACTTGTCAATTAGATTTTCTTCTTCCTAGAAGATTTGAACTTTCTTATATAGATAGTAATGGTGAAAAACAAATACCTGTTGTGTTACATAGAGCTATATTTGGTACTTTTGATAGATTTACAGCATTTATTATAGAAGAAACTAAGGGTGTTTTCCCTTTATGGCTTGCTCCTTTACAAGTTAATATTATACCTGTAAATAATGAATATCATTTAGATTATGCTTATAAGATTAGTAATTTATTAAAAGATAATAATATTAGAGTTGATGTAGATAGTAGAAATGAAAAAATTGGTTATAAGATGAGAGAAAGTCAAACTAAAAAGAATCTTTTAACTCTTATTTTAGGAGATAATGAAAAGAATAATAATTTAATAAGTTATAGAGAATATGGTAAACAAGATACGGTAACTTGTAGTGTTGATGAGTTTATTAATAATTTAAATAATTGTATTAAAAATAAAGAACAAAATTTATAATGATTAAAATAAAAGAATATAACCCATAATATAGTTGGTGATGATATGGAATTATTAACTACTGTATTAAGAACATTATTCTTTTATTTTTTTGTTACTTTTTCTTATCGTATTATGGGAAAAAGAGAAGTCGGACAACTGGGAATTGTTGATTTAATTGTATCTATTTTAATTGCGGAATTAGTTGCAATTAGTATTGAAAATATTGATAAATCTATAATGCTTACTATTGCTCCAATAAGTTTATTAGTTGTTATTGAGGTGATACTTGCTTACCTTTCAACTAAATCTAGAATGTTTAGACAAGTATTTACTTCTAGACCTTCTGTTATTATTAATCATGGTCAATTAAATTATAAAGAAATGGTTAAGCAAAGATATAGTTT
>CAKOMR010000002.1 GCA_934096705.1 uncultured Bacilli bacterium | reverse complement strand
GCGGGAGAAGGATTTGAACCTACGACCTTCGGGTTATGAGCCCGACGAGCTACCAGACTGCTACCATCCCGCGATATCTAACTTGGCGGGGGAAAAGGGATTCGAACCCCTGCGCCGGTTACCCGACCTCCTGGTTTTCAAGACCAGTCCCTTCAACCGGACTTGGGTATTCCCCCACTTCTTCAAGTGCAATATGATTATAGCATATAATATTTTATCTTGTCAATTAACTTTTTAAAAAAATTATTTTAACACCTTAATTATACTCAATTATTTTCACTTATATTCAAAAAAGTATTGCAAAGTAAAAAAAAACAAGTTATAATTAAATAGTCTTATTAATTAAGACAGTGCCTGCCCGAGTGGCGGAATAGGTAGACGCACAGGACTTAAAATCCTGCGGGCATTAAAACCCGTGCCGGTTCAAGTCCGGCCTCGGGCACCATTAAAAAAATACTCAAGAAATTGAGTTTTTTTATGCAAAAAAATAAAAAATGGTTTATTCACCATTTTTTTTGATTTCTGATAGTTTTTCACTAATCCAAGTATTTAAATGATTTTTTAAAGGTAAAAATCCTAGTCTTGATTCTTTTACTTTACTTTTAGAATTAGATTTGTAATTTATATTTTTAATTGATAGTTTTAATTGATGATTAATTTCATCAACTTCAAGAATTTGAGTGTAAATAATTTCACCTACTTGTAAAAAATCAGCAATGTTTTTTACATAATCATTTGATATTTCCGAAATATGGATAAGGCCTGTATAAACTGAATCAACGTTTACAAAGGCACCATACTTTTCTATTCCAGTTACTTGGCATTTCACGATACTACCCGCAATATATTCTGCCATAAAACCTTCTTCCAAATAAATTCTATCATGTTTTCAAAAAAAATGATATACTATATACGTGATTTGTATGAAAGAAAAAATTTTAGAAGTAATTGAAAAAATACGTCCATACCTAAATATGGATGGTGGAGATATTGAATTTATTAAATATGAAGATGGTTATGTATATATAAAATTATACGGTGCTTGTGCAAATTGTATGTATCAAGATAATACCATTAATGAAAACTTATTAACTTTCTTCAAAGAAGAAATTCCCGAAATTAAAGGTGTAATTAATGTTAATTTTTAAGCCATTCAATATTTTCTAAAGGAGCATATGAACTTATAAGTTCATATGCTTTTTTTAAAAATTTTTCATATTCAACATTTAAAGAAACAATTTTCAAAAGTTTATCACTCTTTTCATTTGTATTAACAATTTTTTCATAAATATCAAAATAATAAGATGGATATAAAAGTCTTGCAAAAAGCATATTATAACTATAAGTTGTTAAATGCACACTTTTTAAAAAAGTTTCTAATTCTACCTTGGCATTTTCACCTGCAAAAAAATAACTTTTAATATACTCTGCCACATCCCTAACCTCTAAATCAAATATAAAAGATAATGGATTTAAATAATTTAATTTATAATTTGGAAAATAAATTCTTTTTCTACTTAATACAATTTTATCTAAATTTGATATAGGATATTTTTTTTCAATCATATTTACATAATATATAGCATTTTCTGCAAGTCCAATATAATAATCTATACTATTTTCAATTATAATATTAGTTTTTATTTCTTTAAGTTGTGATTCTATATAATCAATCTTTGTTTGCCATAAATATGACCAATTATTTCTATAAAGGTTATTTGAATCTATCAAAATAAATTTTCTGTTATAATCAATTATATCTGAGATATTAATAATTTCACTTTTATTTATAACTTCAATAAGGATATAATTTTGATCTTCTATTTTAGTTAAATATTCATTATTAATATTTTTAAAAATAATATGAGTATTAACTCCATGATTCTTAAGTTCAACATTGCATTTTATAATATCCTCTAAATCTTTAACATCTCTAGAAAAATAGTTAAAATAAAAATCTCTATTATCTATCTTAAAATGATAAACATCTTTTTCTATAAATAATTCATCGATTGTTAAATTATAATAATATTCTATAGATTCTTTCATACTACATTATATAAAAAAACTTTCAGTTTTATACTGAAAGCTATTTATTTTGCATTTTTTTAACTAAAGCATCAAACATGTTTTCGCAAGATTTCATGAATGTTTCTTTAATTTGGGCAAGTTCACTATCATCTACTGCTGGAGCTTGCACAGTTTGCATTACCTGTGGTGCCGGTTCTACAGGCGTACTTGCTGCAAATGGATTAGCAAAATTTATTGAATTTACATTTTGAGCACCGGGCATTTGTTCTGCACTTGGCATTACACTTGCAGTTGGCATACTAGGTGTTATTGATATTGGACTATCCATAATATTTTGAACAGGCTCAACAGTTGGTGCTGCTGGTGCTTGTACATCCATAACTTCAGGAGCTACTGGTGTTACAGGCGCTTGTGGTTCAACTGGTACCGGTGGTTTGTATGCGTTTTTTAATACATCAAAGGATGCCACTGGTAAAGTAAGTTGAGTAAAGAAATCATCCTGACCATTTAAAGTTTCAGGAACTTCTAAATAAATCATATTTTGACCACTTATTATAGATTTTAAATTTTCTTTAACACTTGCCCACTCGCTTTGATCAAATATTTTTTCTACATTATTGCCAACAAGTTTACTAATACAAATAATTGGTAAACCCATTGCTCCATTCATTTCATTATCAAACACTACATAATTTGCAGTTGCGCCTTGGAAACAAGTTACTAAAGGCTTTTCAAATACACTTCCACCTGCTAAATTAACTTTAATTTTCCCCACTTTAATCAATCCCTTCTATGATAAACATATTATAACAAATAAGCTATTTATTTTCAATCTTTTTAATTATGAAATATCTGCAACCATATGCACAATATTTCTCTATATATTCATTAACCATATCAATATCGTTAATTTTTTTAAATCCTTTATTACTTTTATTATTAAAACCCTTTAAACGAACTTTTCCATAGGCCCAATCACCTACGATATAATCAAAAGGTTCAAAATAATCTGTAATCTTTTCTTTCAAAGTTTCTTCATCTATTGCATCTTTTTCATTTTTTATAACTTCATATGTAACATCATTAATTGTAATATTCATAAAATATTCCTTTCTAGAATACAAAAATTGTTAACAAGAATATTACTAATCCAAGAGTTACAATTATAGATAAGATAAGTAAAATATCCACATATCCATTTCCTGTAGAAAGTGATGGTTTTGGATTATTAAAATCATATACTGCTTTGTCTAGTAAATAATCTTTATTAATTGCATTTTCATTAATATCAAAGTAATTATACACCTTTTTATTAACTTGGTCTAGTTCATCAGCAGACATCCCTTTTATATCCTCAAGTGAATATTTTAAAATTTCATATGCATCAATATTTAATGTTTTCTTAGGTTTTTCTGGTTTATGATATTTATTAGCACTTATAACTTTATCAAAATATTCGGATATTTCATTTGGATTTGGTGCCATTAAATAATTATATGATGTTATAAGCATAGATGATGAAGACGGTGTATAAAGTAAATCTTTGAAATTACTAATAATAACATCATCCACTTTCATTGATTTTGTTTTCATCGCAAACATATCAATTAACATTTTTTGAATACTTATAAAATCTTCGGAATTCTCATTTTCAAAATATCTTTGAAATGCTTTTTTAAATTCACATATTCTAGTATAAGAGTATCCATATTTTTCTAAATTATCATTTAATGATTGCTCATTATTTAAGTAATAGGGATTTAAAATATCTAATTCATCATATATAATCATTAATAATCTTATTACCACTACTGGAAAGGAATTATACTTAACTCCCTCAGGTTTATTTTTACTACTTAAATAATCATTAATAGCTTCACTAAATGATTCATTTACAAAAACGCTATCATTTTTCATACTCTCACCTATTATTAAGTATAGCACAATTATTTTTTAATTGGAATATATAAAATTTTTAAATTTTTATGAAACAACAAATGGATTTGTATATGATCCATCTCCTGAGGTATACTCAGTACCTGGTTTTAATGAAATAACAGGTTTTACGCCTTTCGAAAATGAAACACTATACCCTTGTAAAGCGCCTGATGCTCTAACATAAAAATTCATTGCTGATGTTATATATAAACTTTCATAAAACCAATTTTTAGGCGTAATAATCCAATAATCGTTTCTACTTCTCAAATAATATGTACTCAAACTGGCATTTCTATATGCAAGCCAAACCTCCGGTGCGGACAATAACCCAATTGGGTAAGTTAGTTTCGCTTTACTATTACTCATACTGAATCTATCAGTCTCATTTGTACATGCTAAACTATAATTTGATTTGGCATTTTTGAATGTTAAACCTGCTGATGTATCTCCCCCATTCGAATCCCAACCATTTTTATTTAAAATCGTCCTATCATTGCAAAATATTGTATCTTCTAGTTTATCTGTAAAACTTGTCATATTGTCTTTATACCACGAATCTATATATGATTTTATTTTACTATCTGTTTTATTCACATCATCCGCATATAACATTTCATTTATTGCATCGTCTACTCGTTTACCATCTGTAAGTGTTATATAATATGCATTATCTGAGTTTGTGTAATATACATAATATACTTCTTCACATGTTGAATCAGTAGTAAAACACGTATAATGTGTACTATTTATCGTATTATATCCACTTGACCATGTTTCTACTGTTTTAAGATTACTTAATATGTACTTACCATTTGCGTATATAAATGTATTTCCAAATATTATATTTGATTCTGATGACATGCTTTTATATGAATATGTATAAATTGTATTATACATATATCCTACATATGCTGGTGAATTTGAATTACTATTAAATACACTCGTTCCTATTTGTGAAGCATCACCTGTATTGTTACATGAACCATTTGTTTGTACTCCGTTATATACCATTTTTATTCCACCAGTGTCTGTTGTTCTTACCATCTTACAACAAAAACCTCCGAAAAGTACATTGTTATTTGTTACTGCTCCATTAAAATAGTATACTGGATTTGCATAAGTACTTGCATCAGACTCACTATATAGTTTTACATATTTATCATTATTTTTATATCTTTTTTTTACGAGTGAATAAATTGTTTTATCTTCAGATTTATCACATGATACATTTGCTACATAATATCTTCCTTTAAAAGATTTATTTGCTAATGCTGATTGATCTAAATTTAGATTATAAAATCTATTTACAAATTTCCATCTATGAGTCGTGGGCATATCTGCTATTGAATTTACTATCTCTGCTCCACTTACTATTGTTTTTTTCCTACTTGTTAAATTAAAGTTCTTTTCTTCAAAATAATCACTTGTTCCGTTTGACCCAATTGCTTGCAAAGTAAGCTCTTTACTTGCTCCTGTGGTTACTGGGGTTGGACTTACTCCGTATATATTCGAAGATGAATCATATTCAAATATGATATCATAAGTACATTTGACACTTAAACCATCTGCTGCTAGATTTATTGATACATCGAGTATTGCTGTATTTTCTGCCACATAATTTCCATTATTTGTTTCATTCATCTTTGTTGGGTCTACATCTAAAGAAAATGATACATTATTTGTTACATTAAAATATGTATTATTTACATTTTGAGCTAAAATATTTACATTTGTATTATTTAGTGTTCTTTGAAAATTTCCTAAAAATGCAAAAGATGCTAATGCTAAAAATGACATCATAACTACTGATAAAATGAAAATAATTGTATACTTTTTATTTATATCTTTCATACCTAAACTTCTTCCCATAAACACGAGGTTGCTTTTTCTTAAAACATATACTTTTAAGAAAATACACCATAGGCAAAACCATGGGAAAACTAATTTGTAACAATTGAACTATCTTTAGTTATATTAGTTCCATATATTGAGGGAACTTTACCATTAATAACTTTTGATGTAAGAAGTAAATCATATTCTTCTTTATATTTTTTTGTGTTAATTGGAACAGTAATTAAATAATTAATTTCTAAATGTAAATATACTTCCAAAAGAGCATTATTTATTCCATAATTAGTAACTTTTGTGTGAATATTTGCTATAACCGAATTAACGAAATCATATTTCACACTTATTTTAGGGCCAAGATTTGCAAATAATAAACTATCATTTGATGCAAAAAAAGGAATTGTTATAATATTACTTTGTTTTATATCACCACTTAAATTATTTACATAATTATTAAGTATTTCATATGATTTTTTTAAGTTATAATCAATAAATAAAATTTCATTATTATTATTTAAATGCATTATTAGTAAATCATTTAAACTATTACTATAAACATTATTAATATTTTTTAATATTTTTTTCTGTAGTTCTCCTTTAACCATTTGATTTGCATAACTATCTAGTTTTAATGCCACTTTTTTATTATAAAAATTTATAAAAAAACATGTAAAAAAAAAGATTAAAATAAGTGATATTAAAATATAATACTTTCTTTTTAATCTTTCTTTTATCTTCATAATAAATTATATGCTATAAAACAAATGATTTTACTAAAATTATTGCTCCTGCTATAAAAGCAATTATAAGTAAAGCAATAATTATTTTTACAAATATGGATGACTTACCATCCTCAATATCTGAAAAATCTTCAAAATCTTCTTTTTTAAAGTTAGTAGACTTTGTAAAAAATGATTTATCCAATGAAGTAGTTTTCTCCTCTTCGTTTTTATCAACTGTTTCAAAAATTGTTTCTTTAGTTTGCTCTATTAAATCTTCATTATCTTTCAACCCTTTTAATGTTTGAGTATGATCAGAACCTTTTAAATCTTCAAATAAAGAAAGTGGATCATCACTATTTTGAATGTCTTTAATAGCTTTCTCATTAATAGAAATCGTATTAATAAGTTCTTGTAATTCAGATGCGTTTTCTTCCTTAATAGAATGGCTTTCCGTATCTTTTTTTTCTTCGTCTTTATCTAAATTTAAACTGCTTAAAATATCAAATTGTGTATTTCGAAGCTTTTTGTTTCTTTCCTCACTATAATTATCTTCTTTATCTTCACGAGCTTTATTTAAAATAACATTTATATCATATTCTTTAGTTTCTTCAACAGGCTTAACAGTTTCTTCAATATTTTCAAGTTTTATAGATTTTCTTTTAGGAGCATCTTTATAATGCGTATCTAAAATGCTTTTAATTTTTTCTACATCTATATTTCCTTTATTATCACCGATAATTGTTGCATTACTTCTTACTTCATAATTATTAAGTTCAGTTTTACTAATTTCTTTATACAATTCTTGATTTCTTGAAGTCCTACTTGGAACACTTTTTATATCTTCTTCATAATATTTATCAGTTCTTAAGTCCATGAAAAACACCTCTACTATTTAATAATAACATATTTTAAGTCTTTATAAAAGTAATTTTACTATGATTTTTTTAAATTAGGTTTCTTTATACCGTCATATAATATAGTGGAATTATAATCTCCTCTCTCTATAAAAGATGCATGATTAAAACCAAATGGCAATGCTTCAACGCATTTCAAAGAGGACATACTTATTAAACTGCTTGGAATTGCAAATTCAGCTAAATATTCCTCTTGATGGCCATTAAAACCATCATAAAGTCCCACACCTTCATAAAAAGCTAGTACATCTTCCGGAATTTCATAAGTACAAATAAATCTTTTTAAATCATTATTTAAATGAAAAATATCTTCCTTATTAGCAAAAAAATGCATATAAAATGTATTAGGAATATAATCGTGATTATTATTATAATTATTTTCATACTTACTACCGATATCATCAAAACACTTTTGTGATAAAATTTTACTTAATTCAATATTACTGCATACTCTATAAACAAGCATTTTATTCTCCCCCTTTTTAGGACTGATATATTTTACCAAAAATAATTTATTTGTCAAATTTATACATATTTGCTATAATGTCACTGGAGGAATAAATGAAAAAACTTATTTTAGACGAAGAAAAATGTATTGGTTGTGGTGCTTGTATAGCGCTTGATAACAAACACTTTGATTTTAATGATGAAGGTTTATCTTCTGTTATTAGTCAAGATGATTTAGAAAGTGAAGATTTGCAAAATGCTATACATTCTTGTCCTGTTAATGCTATTAAATTAACAGAAGGTGAAGAAAAATGTGCATGTGATAATTGTCACTGTGAAGATGATGAGGAATGTTCATGCGAAGATTGTCACTGTGAAGATGATGAGAAATGTTCATGTGAAAATTGTCATTGCGATGATGAAAATAAATAAATTATCATAAAAAAAATAGCCATTTGGTTATTTTTTTAATTTCTATAAAGTTTTTTTACTTCTTTAAGTGTTAACTGTCTATATTCACCAGATTTTAAGTTTCCTAAATCTAAAAAATCATAGTTAGTTCTTGTTAATTTGTCTACTAAAAGACCAATGCTTTCAAAAAGTTTTTTAACAATATGATTTCTACCCTCAATAATAGAGATACTTATATATGTGGCATTTTTTTCCTTATCTATTTTTTTTACTTTAAATTCTACAATGTCTACTTTACGTTCATCTATGTAAATACCTTTTTTTAATTTATCAACTTGCTCTTTAGTTATTAAGCCGGCACATTTTGCTAGATATGTCTTAACTATTTTATTTTTTGGATGAGTTAAATGATTTGCAAGATTACCATCATTAGTTAAAAGAATAATTCCTGTAGTGTCATAATCAAGCCTTCCCACGGGATAAATTCTTTCATCTGTATCTATAAAATCTACAACGGTTTTTCTTCCCTTGTCATCACTAACAGCGGATATAACCCCTCTCGGTTTATTTAAAAGATAATAAACTTTTTTTTGATTATTTGCTATTTGCATACCATCAATTTCAATTAAATCATCTTCATTTATTCTATCGCCAATGTAAACCGTTTTACCATTTACACTAACTTTACCTTGTCTAATTAATTCTTCAGCTTTTCTTCTTGAGGTATAACCTCTATTTGCTATTATTTTTTGAACTTTTTCCATAAAGTCCTCCTCAAGAAAAAGTATAACACATTTTAAAAGAAAATGCTCGTTAAAATAAACGCCATTATTAATCCTACTAAATCGGCAAGTAATCCAACAACAATTGTATATCTACTTTTAGTTATTTTTACGCTACTATAATATAATGCTATTACATATATAGTTGTATCAGTGCAACCTTGAATAACTGATGCGAGTCTTCCAGGATAAGTATCAGGGCCATATATTTCAAAAATTTTTGTCATTATTGAAAGTGATGCAGTACCAGATATTGGACGCAAAAATGCCATGGGAAGAATTTCTGTAGGTAAGTTTAATATACTTGTAACTGGTTTTAGTAAAAAAGGTAAAATATTGCTATCTAAAAATATATTAACCGCAAAAACCATTGCAAGAACTGCTGGAAAAATATTATAAACTATTTTAAGCCCATCTTTTGCACCATTTAAAAATGATGTGTATATATCAATTTTTTTTAGATATCCATTAAATACAACAAGTAAAATAAAAAAGGGAATAACTATAATAGAAAATGTATTCATTTATTTTTTCTCCTAATAAAATAATCAATTAAAATTGCACTTAAACATGAACAACTCGTAGATATGACTGCCGGGGCTATAATTGCTGAAGGATTTGAAGAATTATACGCAAGTCTAATTGCAATAATTGTTGTTGGTATTATAGTTACTCCCGCCGTATTTAAAACTAAAAAAGTAATCATTGATGTTGATGCAGTATCTTTTTTAGGATTTATTTTTTGAAGTTCATCCATGGCCTTTAGTCCAAATGGCGTTGCAGCACTTCCAAGGCCTAACATATTTGCAGCAATATTCGAAGCAATATATCCTAATGAAGGATTGTTCTTAGGTATATGTGGAAATAACTTACTTAAAATTGGTTTTAAAAAATTTGCAAACTTTTCAAGCATTCCAGCATCTTCAGCAATTTTCATAATACCAGTCCAAAGTACAATCGTCGGTAATAAAGACAAAATTAATTCCAAGGCTTTACCAGCACTAGTTAAAATGCTTTGATTAATAACATCAATATTTCCAGTTAAAAAACTATAAACAATGCCTATAACAATTAAAAATGTCCACACTATTGAAATCATAATAAATTTTATGAACAATAAAAAAAAATAAAACCATTTTAGATTTTATTTTATATCAAATGCAATTTTTTCATCAGCATAACTTAAGTATACTTTTAAGTTTGTATCTTTAATAACATCTTCTGGTTTATGATAACTTTGAAGTGTATAATATGTATAAATATCATCATTTTTTATCTTTACACTTACCTCTATCTCATTATCACATTTATCTTTCTTTCCACATTTTATTTGTGAAATATTTAATATTGTAATCTCCATATTATTAACAGTTACTACATCACCTTTTTTATAATTAAATGTTATATCATTATTATTTTTATCACGATTTTTTATAATTGCACACCCTAGTAGTACACCCATTAAAATAACAATTATTACAAATAGTATCACACTTATATTCTTCTTCATATTATATATATTAACACATTTATTTTATAATTTAAATAATCTTTTGAAAAAATTTTTACGAGTTTTTTTATTATTTTTTTGAATATAAATATTTTCTGTATGAACTAAATCATCTTTAAAATAAATATTTGCTTGCCCTACAATGTCATTATTTTTATAATTAGCTTTACTACTTAAAAGGTATTTAATTTTAAAATATTTAATTTCACTATTTCTAACAAGCTTATTATAATTATTTTTTATTAAAAGCTTATCTTCGATAAAAATATTATTTATATTTATTTTAAACTTATCTTTATCCAAAACAGGAACATTTATATAATTTTTTTTTACATAATCATACGATGACAAGTGAGTTTGCCAATCATTAGGATCATTTAAAGTAACTACTACTATATTTGTCTCGTTAACTAATCCTGTTGTTACAAGTGTTCTTTTGGCTTTCTTAGTGTAACCTGTTTTTCCACCAGTAACATAATCATGTTTTAATAGTTTATTTTTATTAGACCAAACATAACTTTTTTTATCAGATTTACAACTATAGTTTTTAGTTTTAAAAATACTTTTAAAAGTTTCATTTTTCATAGCATAACTTGTAAGAAGTGCCATGTCAAAGCTTGTTGATATATTTCCATTACCATCTTTATCTTCGAGTCCATGTGCATTTATAAAAGATGTATTTTTCATACCGATTTTCTTTGCATAATCATTCATTTTTCTGGCAAAACTTTCCATAGAACCAGAATTATTTATAGCAATCATTGTGGCAGCGTCATTTCCACTTCGAAGCATCATACCATAAATTAGATTTTTTAATAATATTTTTTCACCTATTTCAAGATAAACACTACTTCCTACAGCGCTTAAAATATTTTTATCAACCGTAATAGTTTCCTCTAAATTATTTTCTTCAATAGCAATTATTGCAGTCATTATTTTACTAGTACTAGCAATTAAATGTTTTTCATTTTCATTACTTGCTTTTATAATACTTCCACTATCCATATCATAAACAATATAACCGCCAGCATTTACTACATTTAAAAGCACAAAAAAACTAAATATAAATAATAATATTTTTTTCATATTACAATTATATGTTAGTTTTTATTTTTTAATTATTTGTATTAGTATTCGTAAGTGTTGGTTGAACTTTTAAATCTTCCGTTAAAGTTTCAATTGTACTATCTTCTTTAACTAAAATAGCATCACTAACTTTTTTATTATTATTTTTTGTTATAAATAATATCAATGCAAGTACTAAAATAATACCTACTCCTATAATGATGTATATGTTTGTTAAATTATATAATTCAAACTCAAATTCAATATTATCCTCTTTAAAAGATGTTAAATCCCAGCTTAATTCTTTATTATCATTATTTGATAAAGTTGCATTACTTCTTATAGCACTGTAAGGTAAATTTACTCTAAATTTTAAATCCATTGAAGAAGTTAACGATGAAGAAAAATCTAAATTAGGAAAATCATCACTAGTAGTGTTATCTTCGAGTTCATAATCATCTGTGTACTCAATATCATCATCGCCTGTCAAATCGTCATTTAAGTTACTATCTTTTGTATCAAAATGTAATGTTGCTGTATATTTATTCTTTATTAACCCTTTCTTTATTTTAAAAATACTTTCACTATTATCTTTCTTTTCAAACATACCAGATAAATCGAAAGTGTTATCCTCAGCACTACTTACATTGTCTATATTTTTTATATTTCGATAAACCTTAACGCCCTTCATTTTATCATCTTGATAATCTTCAACTAAAAAGCCATCCTTTTCAATTTGACTTTTACTTTCATCATCAATAAGTGTTTCATTGCCAAAATATGTTGTATCCACAGCATAAATTATTGAAAAATCCATTGATTTATCTTTTTTTATGTCCATCGTTGCATCAAATTTAACGCATCCACTTAATGAAAGTGCTATAACCAGTAACCCTATTACACTAAAAACTCTTTTTTTCAAACTTTACTCACCTCTATTTTTATTTTATCATATATTATGTCAATATAGCCAATAAAGTGTCTACTTTACATAACTAGTTTTCTTTTGTGTTAATACTTAAAGGACTACTTACATTATTATTAGTGTCTTTAAGCCAAACATAATATTTTTTATGTTCAAATATTGCAACTTCTGTTTTATTATTTTTAATATTATTCCAACATAGTGAATTTAATGTTGGGGTTGAAACAGTTGATTTAACACATACCTGTGTAGCATCACCAGATGTTTCTATAATAAGTTTTCCCTCTTTAACTTCTAAACCTTCAACTTTAGCATCCATTTTATCATTTACTTTTACATAAAAAGAATTGCTTTCATGATTAGGCATTAAATTAATTACCGCTACAGTAACAAATACTGTAAATACTACTAAACCAGAAATTGCAATAAAAGTTGTTAAATTATTTTTTTTCATTTTACCTCCACATAATCTTTAAATAATTTATTATATAATGGTTTTACAAATTCTCCTATAACGAATATAACTAGTAAAACTGTTAATGTTATTATTATATTTTCTATACTTATTCCATTAACTATAAAAAATTTTGAAAGACCAGTTGTTAAAATTATAACCTGAATAATTATTAAAATTCCAATACCCAAATCAAGTTTTTTATTTTTAAAGATATTTTTATTTAGAACTGATTTTTTTATATTTCTACATGAAAATGCATATAAAAGTTCATGACCAATTAGGAAAATAAATAAAAGTGAACTTGCTACATTTACATTTTGATTTTTTGAAAAATACACAAATAATAAAATCATTACTAAAGATTTAAATATTGCACCAATAATTATTTTTGATGCTAATAAAGGAGTAAAAAAGCTTTGACTCGCCTTATTCGAAGGATTATTTTTCATAATTTCACTATCAGCAGGTTCAAAAGCTAAACATATTGCAGGGATTGAATCAGTTATTAAATTTAGCCAAAGAAGTTGCAAAGTATTAAACATTTCCATATTCATAATCATCGAAACAAATACTAATATAACTTCAACAACATTACCTGCTAGCAAATATAGCATTACCTTTTTTATATTACTAGTTATTCTTCTTCCTTCTTCAACGCCATCAACAATAGTAGAAAAACTATCATCTACTAAAATACAATCGGCTACTTTCTTAACAACTTCTGTTCCAGTAACTCCCATACCTATACCTATATCCGCTTTTTGTATTGCCGGAGCATCATTTACTCCATCACCAGTCATTGCCACAACATAGCCTTGTTTTTGAAGTGTTTCAACTATTCTTAGTTTTGTATTAGGTGAAATTCTTGCAAAAACTTGATATTTAGAAATTTCTTTTTCAAGTTCTTCATCACTCATTTTATCAATATATTTTCCTTCAATTGCACTTTCATCATTGCTAATAATTCCAACATCTTTGCCTATTGCAAGAGCAGTATTGATTGAGTCTCCAGTAATCATAATTGGTTTTAATCCAGCATTATAGCAAATTTGAATTGCTTTTAAAACACTATCTCTTGGTGGATCTATCATGCCAATAAGTCCTATAAATATCATGTTTTTTTCAATATTATCTAAATCTGTATTTTTATAAGCAAATGCAAGTAATCTATAAGACTTTTGTGATTCTTCCTTTTCGATTTGCATTACTCTTTTCTTATATTCGTTTGTAAGTGGATATATTTTATTATCTAAAAGATAATAGCTACAATTATTTATTATTGAATCTAAACTTCCTTTTGTAAATAAATATTTATTTTCATTAATTACATTTAATGTGCTCATCATTTTTCTATCCGAATCAAAAGGGTATTCATTTTCTCTTTTTAACTTTGTATAATCAATATTATATTTTTCTAAATATTTATATATGGAAATCTCAGTTTCATCGCCAATATAACCATTTTCATTTTTAGTAACATTTTGACAACATGCAGCACATAAATTAAGCATTTGAATATTTTCAATATTTTCTTCATCAGTATAAATTTTATCATTTACAAATATTCTTTTAACTAACATTTTATTTTGAGTTATTGTGCCTGTTTTGTCAGAACAAATTATATCTGTTGAACCTAATGTTTCTACTGAAGCCATTTTTCTAATAATAACATTTCTTTTGGCCATAGAGCTCATTCCTAATGATAGAATTATAGTTATAATAGAAGATAATCCCTCTGGTATTGCGGCAACAGCTAAAGATATTGACAACATTAAAATATCAAAAAAATCATTTTTCATAAGAAGACCAACAGCCATCATTACTAAAATTATACCTAAAATAATATATGTTAAAATCTTGCTAACCTGATTAACTTTTTTTTGCAAAGGCGTTAAATCACTTTTTTTATTAATTAAACTATTAGCTATTTTTCCAAGTTCAGTATTCATACCTGTTGCACAAACAACTGCAAAAGCATGTCCATTTTTAACATTACATCCAGCATATAACATATTTTCTCTTTCGTATAATTCTTTAGTTTCATATATATTGATATTATTTTTTTTAACAGGTCTTGATTCTCCCGTTAAAGTTGATTCATCAACTTCAAAATTACTCGAAGAGATAACTCTTGCATCTGCAGAAATATAATCCCCTGCTTCTAACTCTAAAATATCTCCGACTACAACATTTCTTACATCAATAGATTCTTTATTACCATCTCTTATAACAAAAGTATTTGTAACAAACATTTTATTAAGTTCTTCGATTGCAGCATCAGCCTTTTTCTCTTGGATAAAACTTAAAATAGCATTTATAATTACAATAACAATTATAATAATTGAATCAATATAACTCTCTTTTCTTATATATGAAACTATAAAAGAAAATATAGAAGCGCAAATTAACAATATAACCATAAAATCACTAAACTGATTTAAGAATAATAAAACATTTGGGGTTTTCTTTCGTTCAACAAGTTTATTTTGACCATTTTTTGAAAGCCTTAACTGTGCTTCTTTCTCTGTTAATCCATTTAAAGACGTAGAAAACTCTTTATAAACTTCTTCCACCGTCTTATTATAAAATTCTTTATTTTCCATTTTACTCCTTTATTTAAACATTATATAAGATATAACAAATAAAACTATTAATAGAATTATTAAAATTATCATGAAAAATATCATAATATTTTCAATAATGTAATGTGAATTGTTAATTTGTTTGCATCCACAATATGTACAATAATTAAAATCATCCTCCAAAGAGGTTTTACAATTAATACATTTTTTCATACTAAAGCCTTTCTAAAATAATATTAATTATTTCTTTAGAATAATTGCTACAATTATTTTCGTGTAAATAATAATCATGTACCGCTTCTGCAATAACCTCATCATATATTAAAGTATTATTATCATTTAATTTACCCGCATAATTAGAAATTCTTTTTGCAAATTCAAATTCACTTAAATTATTACCATATTTAACATTATAATTGTTTAAAGCATTTAAAATAATTTTTTTAGAAAATACTCCACTATTAAAATCTTTTAATAAAAAGTTTATCTTATCTTCATTTGTTTTTGTAATATAAGTAATATTATCTAAATTATTACTTTTCAAAAAAATTTTAAAAGAAATATAGTGTCCTAGTTCATGTGCTATAGTAGAAATTAAAGTAGCATCTTTAACATAAAAATCTTTATCTACAATATTATCTATTGAACCTTTTGTATATTTTTCATTTAAAAAATAATAGCTATTTAATAAAATTTGGGTTTTATTTACTTTGCTATAATCATTAATATCTAGATTTGTATTGACAAACTCATACGTTGGTTGAAAATAAGCTATATATTCAGAATTTGTCTTAGCATTGGTAATTGTAATATTTGTAAGTGAGCCTTTTATATTAGGAAATAAATAATACATTTTTTCAATTACATTTTTTATATCTAAACTTATATCCGTGTTAACATCACATAAAGTAACACTTGGTATATTAAATTTTTCCTCCAATTCATATTCAACCTTTGACACTTCTACATTACTATCACATAACCACTTTTGTGATTCAAAATCATTTTTTATATAATTTATTGCATCTTCATAAGAATTAACATTTTCATTTAAATATATATTATCAGTTTTAATAGGTGATGTATTATAACCATAAGAATAATTTGTTATTTTCTTTTTTAAAAATATAATTGGTTTAAATAAATCATCTTTACGTATTAAATACATTGATATAAATAATAATAAACCGCACATAAAAACAATAGTCAAAAGATTCACTCTTTTGTCCTGTTTAATTAAAGAGCCATTTAATACTTTATTTACGTTTTCCTTATCTTGAAAAAATTTATATCCTTTGGCCGTCCAATTACCACAATATGGACAAAAGTTATAACTTTCATCAAGATTTTCTTTCTCACAATTTAAACATTTCATAACATTTTTAACTAATTAATTTCCTTTTGAAATATTAGTCTTTCTCCTCCGTGAACAGGTATAGTTTTAGTATGTTTATAATCCTCTTTTTGAAAGTTCATGATACTATATATATTTTCTGGATGAACTGTTGCTATAATTTGTTTTACTCCTAATTTTTTGGCATCATTATAAATAATTTCCATTCCTCGAGCCTGTAAATTACTACCTCTATATTCTTTTTTTATCATTACACTATCAAAAATGGCAACGCCATCAATATTTTCAAGTCTATATTCATTAATTATCTCTTTTAAAGGGTTTATTGTTAAAACATATAGTCCAATCATTTCATTTTCAGAAAAAGCCATATATACCCTACCATTATTTTCAATGGGATATGAAAATTCTTCTTTTAAAAGTGGTGTAAAAAATTCTTTTCTCGGCATATCTTCAATAATTTCTTTTTGAAAATTTAATAACATATCTATGTCATTTACATTTGCAAGAACTAAATTAATATTATCATTAAGTAGATACTTCATATACTATCACCTATTATATATAATATCATTTATAATTTTTTTTCACAACTTTTTATAATGACTTTTTTTATTATATTTAGTAAAATATATATGATATGAAAAAAATAAGTAAAGATAATTATAAGTTAATGCTAGGATTTATATTTGCCTTTTTGGCTGCAATATTTTATAGTCTAAATATTCCTACATCAAAATATTTTTTAAATAAAGTATCTTCACATGAATTATTATTTTTAACATACCTTGGAAGTAGTATAGGCCTTTTAATAGTTAATATATTTCACAAAAAAAATGAAGCAAAAATTAAAAGAGACTTAAAAACCGAAGGAATTATTATTTTATGTGATATGCTAGCAAGTCTATTTATTGTATTATCCTTAAAATTTGTTAACGCAAGCACAGTATCACTACTAAGTTTATTAGAAACAGTTTTCACTCTTATGATTTCTTATTTATTTTTTAAAAATAAAATTAATAAAAATTTAATTTTATCGGCTATATTTGTTACAATTGGTGGACTAATTTTATCAATTAATGAAATAATGAATTTTAATATATCAATATATATTTTGATAATCTTAATTGCCACTATCCTATGGGGCCTTGAAAATAACTTAACTCCGTGTGTAAATCAAAAAAATATTCCTATTTTAATTTTTTATAAATGTTTAACAATATCATTATTTAATCTTTTATTTTTTATAAAAAGCACTAATTTAATT
The DNA here is from genome assembly GCA_934096705.1 of uncultured Bacilli bacterium. Taxonomy (GTDB): domain Bacteria; phylum Bacillota_I; class Bacilli_A; order RF39; family UBA660; genus UBA6448. The sequence goes on along the minus strand of CAKOMR010000002.1, from coordinate 126,662 downwards.
AGTTTAATTTCAAATAATTATATATTACTTATAATTGGATTTTTTAGTTATGGCTTAAGTTTTTTGTTTTATGCATATTCTACAAAAAAAATTGGTGCTAACAGGACCGCTATAATTTTTTCATTTAGTCCATTTTTTAGCACCATATTATCATTTTTATTATTTAAAGATCAATTATCAATCTCAGTACTAATAAGTTTAATTTTCATGATTATTGGGGTTATTTATTCTACGAAAAAATAATTATTTAAAATATTTTATTTGAAAAATAACTTTACCAGAATCTTGATTAACATATATCTTACCATTATTTTTTTCTACAATTGATTTTGCTAAAGAAAGGCCTATTCCAGTACTATTTTCTTTATATATATTTCCAGTATAAAATCTTTCAAATATTTTGTTTATATCACTTTCTAAAATTTCCCCATTATTAATTATTTCCACTAAAGAATATACTTTATTATCATCAACATTTATGATTACATTATCATATTCTTTTGAATTTTCTATAGCATTTTTTACAATATTGGTTATTGCCTCAGTTTGCCATGATTCATCACAATATAAGTAAAAAACATTTATATAGTTTATTTCTATTTCTATATTTTTAAGATCACACAGAATAGATATTTTGTCATATACATTATCTATAATTTTTTTTATACTTACTTTTTTATTATTATACTTAACCGCATTAACATCAAATTTAGATAATTTTAATAAGTTTTGAATTAAATAATTAATATTATTAACTTCTTTATTTATTTTTAAAATAAAATTATTTCTATTTGTTTCATCCATTTTAGGATTATCTATTAAATTTTCTAAAGATATACTAATTACAGTAAGTGGCGTTTTTAATTGATGTGAAATGTCTTCAATATACTTTTTTATAATTATTTTATCTTTTAAAGAATTTTCTGCATTTGTTTTAAGCATTATAGTAGTTTTATAAATTTCATTTTTTAATATAGATAAAGTTGATTCGTCGTTATCTTCGATTGTTAAATCATATATTTGTTTATTAATTTTTTCTATTAATGAAGTTATTTCTTTTATTTTCATATTTTGCATTTTATTATCTTTTATTATTACTATTAAAATGCTTATAAAAGAAATAGCCACTACTACATTATTTATTATTAGATAAATTTGATATTTTTTAGTATTATTTTTTAATGTAAAATCATTATCTAAATTAATTCCGTATTCTATTAAATAGTCTTTATCAGCTTTTTCTAAAGAAAAAATTTTTTGAATATCATTTTTAGTAAGATTTGGATATTTTTCATATAATGCATTTAATACATTGTTAATAAAAATATTCTCATTTTTCTTATATGAATCTATTTCACAAATAAAGATTATGTTAAATACTATAGAATAAAGCATCATAACACAACATAATAAAATATAAAATTTCTTAGTTTTCATTTATTATATATCCTATACCTTTTTTAGTTTCAATTATACTATCGCCAATTTTTTCTCTGATTCTTTTTAAATATACTGTAATTGTATTATCATTAACATCATTTCCAGTTAAATTATATATGTAGTTTAAAAGAGAATCTCTAGTTATCACTTTACCTATATTTGTAGCAAATAAATATAAAATTTTTAATTCTAAAGATGTTAAATTTATTACATTTTCATCTTTTGTAACCTGCATTTTATCTATATCAAAAGAAATATCTTTTATTTTAATAATATTACTTTTTTTACTAATTAACCTTTTTACTCTAGCAAGCAATTCTTTTGTTGAAAATGGTTTTGTAATATAATCTTGTGCTCCAAGTTCAAAGCCTTTTACAATATCATCTTCATTATCATTAGCAGTCAAAAAAATTACTGGTATATTTTTTAAGTAAAAACACGATTTATAAAATTCAAATCCATTTCCATCAGAAAGAGTTACATCTAAAATTATTAGATCAAAATTTATTTTATTTAAAATGTTTTTTGCCTTTTCCAAATTATTTACATGATAAAAATCATAATTGTTTTCTTTAAAAGTATACTCTAGACTTGAGGCTATTTCGATATTATCTTCGATTAAAAGTATTTTCATAAAAATTCCTTTCTTTCATATTTTACTAAAAAGTCTATTAAAAAGGAAGCATGAAATGCCTCCAAAAATTATAAATTAATGTTAATATTTTTCTCTTTTTCCTCAATTTCAAAATATTCTTTTTGTTTAAAATGGTGAATCTTTGCAATAATCAAAGATGGAAATGTTATAACTTTTTCATTGTATAATGAAGTATTTGAATTATATAATCTTCGTGCCGCCTGTAAATGCTCTTCAGCATCTATTATTGCTTTTTGAAGAGCTAAAAAATTTTCATTAGCCTTTAGTTCTGGATATTTTTCTATAACAAAATTTATTTGATTTATATTTTCATCCATATCATTTTTAGCATTTTTTAATTCACTTAAATTCATATTAGAGCGCATTTCAATAGTTTTAAATAAAACCTCTTTTTCATGTTTCGTATATCCTTTAACAGTTTCCACCATTTTTGATAAAACATTATACCTTTTTGAAAGTGCTACGTCTATGCCAGATAAAGCTTCATTAACTTTAAGTGATAACTTTTTTAAACTATTTAATGTATTTATATAGTTACATATTATAATTAATAAAATAATTCCTATTATAATTAATATTATATATTTTGTTTCCATATTTTAAATCTCCTTAAATAAATCATTATCTAAATCTAACTTTTCAATAAAATCAGTAATAATTTTTATATCGTTTTTTATATCATTTTTTATTATTTCTTCATTAACTTTTTTATGAAAATCTGGCTCGAAAGCATCTTTATAATTATTTAAACCAATATATAACTTGCTATCTGTAAAACATAACATTAAATGGCCTCCCATTTTTTCACTTAATTCCTTTAACTTTTCCATAAATGATGGAGTTAAAATATAAAACGCCTCATGTTCATTTTGTGCATAAACTAAAAAGTTTTTGTTAAATACTTCATCTTCAAGTTTTACTTTTTCATATTTTTTATTATAACATCTGAACATATGTGGAATTTGTGTAACACACAAATCCGCCTTAAAAGGTTTATTAAAATCAAATATAAACCATCTTCCAAAAAATATAGTAACATATTCTGTTTTTTTATTACCATCACTATCTTCCGTTTCATGTTCTTCCTTAATGTGAACATCTGATGATTTAAAATTTATTCCTTTATATTTTCCTTCGATATAATCGTTTGAGTGATAGATATCTCCTAAATAAATCATATCTGTTTCTTCTAAAATTTCTTCTTCAAAACCTTCATCAAAATTATACTTTAAATCACTAAAAATATCTTTTAGAGCACCCAAAACAAAAGTGTTTTTATAAATAGTAGTATACTCATTATAATATTTGTTGTTAAACATACTGGCAATTATAGCACTAATAGCTAATGTAAATAGTAACACATAATAATATTTAAAAGGTAAAATATTACTTTTTCTTAAAACCATAGCTATTATTACATTTACTATGACTACTACTATAAAACCAATAATACTATTTTTCTTAATTTTCTTTCTTAAATTTTCTAATTTCTCTACTTCCATAATCTTCCTAAAAATATATTAGCATACAATTTATTTTTTTTCATCAATTTTACAAAAAAACTTAAAGAGTTTATCTTTAAGTCTTAAATATTTTCATTTCTTATTGCTTCAAGGATATTTTTTGAATTAACCTTTTTTGTACTATACTTCATAAGCGAGAATATTAATATAAATACTACTATCACACTAATGGTTATTCCCTTTAAAGGTAAATGATAAATTAATGTCATTTCGCCAACAAGAGCTCTATGGATAATAACCGAAAGAATTATGCCTATTGGAATGCCTATAATAAGTGCTTTTGTACAATAAAAGAAACTTTCTAAAAATATCATTCTATTAAATTCTTTTGTAGTCATACCAATACTTCGTAAAGATGCAAATTCACTAGTTCTAAGACTAACATTTGTTGTAATTGTATTAAATATGTTTGTAAGTCCAATAATTGCAATAACAATAATAAATCCATAAAGAAATATTGCTACAATTAAATATAAAGAGTTCATTTGTTCTACAGATTCATTTACGTTATTTATGTAAATACCATCATCATTAAGAAACATTTTTTCTATCTCATCTTGAGTATCATCTGGATTTTTTGAATCTATATATATTACTGTTGTTGTGGTTGTAGTTTTAATAATATTAGCATCATTTATTTTATCCATAGTTTCATCACTAACAATTATTATTGGAGCTTCTCCACTATTTTCAAGACCTAATGGTCTTTGTGATGTACTTTTTATATTTGTTAATTTTATTTCTGCATTTGAGGATTCATTTGTAAAAGTCAAAGTGTCGCCTTCTTTACAGTTAAGTACGTTATACTCAACTTTACTACCATTTTCTTCATATATAGAATTGTTAATTATTATTGCATCATAATCCTTAGCATCTGAAATATGTAATTTTTGTAAGTAACTTTCATATTCTTTTTTACCAAGTGTTTTTATAGAAACTGTGCTTGTAGCATCATTACTAAAACCATATTCTAAAGCTTTTTCAGTAAATTTTAAATCTTTAGTGTTTACAAAAACAGTCCTCATGATTGAAATTCTATTAATATTATCAAGGTTATCTATTTGACTAATTTTTTCTTTTCGTAATTTATCATCTTCGTCATTAAATATAACCTCAATATTATAGTTATACTCACCAAGTTCTTTTTTGATAACAGTAAATGCAGAATTAATGAAATAAGAAAGTCCTATATAAACCGCAACACAAAAGATAATTGACACAACTGTTGTACGATATTTTTTACCATTTCTTTTAATGTTTTTATAAGATATTACTCCACCAACACCAAACAATTTATCAATTAATTTAGGACTTTTAATTTTATTTGATTTAATACTTATTTCACCAGGATTTCGTAATGCTTCAATTGGTGAAACTTTTGAGGCTTTTTTAGCGATTTTTCTACTAGATAAATATATTGTAAGCAAACTTAAAATGATAGAAATTATGATTGCAAAAAAATTTGTTTTAAATATTAAAAATCCTTCGACTACAAATGATTTACCTAAAAGTAAATTAACAATCTTAATAAGAACATATGCTGCAAAAACACCACCTAAAAGGCCTAATATTATTCCAATAAATCCTAAAATAAAACTTTCATAATAAACACTTTTTTTAATTTGCTTTGACGTAGCACCAACAGTTATAAGATGAGCATAACTTTTAATTTTTTCAGTATAAGAAATATTAAAACTTGATTTTATACAATAAACACTTGTAAAAATGATAATTATTATTACAACTGTAGCTACTGTAATAAGTGCTCTCATTGTTCCATCATCAAATGAAGATGCTAGTATTTTAATTAAATATGTATTTGCTGTATGATCATATTTGGCTTTTTCCATTTCGTCACTAACTTCTCCATTTTCAAAATTTTCTAAAGTTTTTCCAGATACACCAATTATGCCACCGACAACATTGTATCTATTTTTTAAGCCACTACTTGAAAGACTTACATAAACATTATTTAATTCCGATTCTTTTTCTGAATATGTAACTAAAGTATAACCAGGTGCAGTATAAGGCTCCATATCAAGTCTTTTTATAATACCTACGATTTTATATGTCTTAGTATTAATATTTGTTATTTCTTCTTTAACTTCATCATCGTAAGGATTATTTTGATTTAATTTATATCCATCACTTTCTCTTTTACCAATATTTAAAGTTATATAATCACCAATTTTATAATCTAGCCTTCCGTTAGTTTTTAGACTCGTAGGAATAACAATTTCATTATCATTTTTAGGTAATGCTCCTTCTACCAAACTTACCCCTAAATTATCCATAGCCTTTTTATCCATCGATATAACATACACATATGGCTTAGCTAAATTTTGGCTAGCAACCTTTGCATAACCTACTTCATTTGTAATAAATAAATCACTAATACTTCGGTTACTTTTTAAAAATGAAATTTCACTACTTGGAACATCAAAAAAAGCATATTCATAATTTCCTGATACCTTTTTTTCATATTCGATCATACTTTCTCTAAAACTTGTTACCATAGTTGCAACTGCCGTAATTAATGCAACTGAAAGTAAAATTCCTATAATTGTTACAATACTCCTTTTTTTATTTAATTTTAAGTTTTGAATCGTTATTTTTTTAAGCTCTTTCATTAGTGTCACCCACGATTTTACCATCTTCAATTTTAATTATTCTATCAGCCATTTTAGCAATTTCCATATTATGAGTAATCATAATAATTGTTTGATTATACTTTTTATTAGACATCTTTAGTAAATTTACAATTTCATCACTAGATTTAGAATCCAAATTTCCAGTTGGTTCATCTGCAAGAACTAAAGCTGGTCTTGTTATAAGAGCTCTTCCTATTGAAACTCTTTGTTGTTGTCCACCAGAAAGTTCATTAGGCAAATGAGTTTTTCTATTTTCAAGGCCTAAAAGTTCTAGCATTTCTTTTTCGTCATCAGGATTAACTTTTCTACCATCAAGTTCTAAAGGTAAAGCTATATTTTCTTTCACATTTAAGATTGGTATTAAATTATAAAATTGATAAATTAACCCGATTTGTCTTCTTCGAAAAATAGCTAAATTATCATTGTTTAATTTATATATATCTTCATCATTTATAAAAACTTTTCCACTTGTAGGTCTATCTACTCCACCAATCAAATGTAAAAGTGTGGACTTTCCTGAACCACTTGCTCCAACAATTGCAACAAATTCTCCTTTTTGGACAGTAAACGATAGATTATTTAAAGCAACAACCTTATTTACTCCTTTTCCATAAATTTTACTTAGATTTTCAACTCTTAAAATTTCCATAATTTCCTTCTTTCAAAAATAATTTTATTATAACAAAATGACTTTTAAGTGACAAAAAAAATAATGAATTAATCATTATTTAATCTTACATATACTCCTTCACAAGAAGTTTCATACATTTCAGTTACAGAAAACACGCATATCTTATTACCCAGTTTTTTTTCACTTGATTCAGTTACTCTAGCTTTAATCTTAAAACTTTTACTTTCTCCGACCTTAAATTTACCAATATTTAAAAATAGCGTATTTTCATCAACGACATAATTTTTACTTCCTACAATACTAAAATCACTAAAATAATCTGAAAATATATCTCTTAAAATAATTGTATCCGTATTAATTGTACTAACATTTTTTATTGTAACATCATAAATAAAATATTCATCTTTATTTATTAAAAATATTTCATCTTCATCATAAGAGTTTTTACCTTTAAGCTTTTGTGGTGTTACTGTAAGTTCAAAAGAATTGGCCTGAACTAAGTTAAGTTCAACATTAGTTATTTCAAAATTAAAATCTTTACTATTTTTAGGTTCTAGATAATATTTAGCTAAAATAATAACCCTATCAGTAACTTTTTTATCATTTTCATCTAAATAAGATATATTTTTGCCATCAGAAGAAGTTACAGTTGTATTTGAACTTATTGTAAAAATGTTTTCTTTGCTTGAAACCTTATAATCTGTTTGAAAAAAGCCGTATTCGTATTCAATTTTTTTAATATCAACATTTTTTTGCTTAATACTAAATTTTAAACTATTAAATTTTTCTGTATCATCTAATTTGAAATAAAATATATACCAACCGGTTTTATTACCATTTTCGTCAAGTTCTTTACCAATACCATATTTAACACTTGCTTCAGAAGGTCTGCCAAATAAAACTGGTAACAATATTATTAATAAAATTATTATAAACGTAATAGCTATATTAATTATTTTCTTGTGCACTTATTTCACCTACTTAACTTAGTATAGTCTATTTGAGAAAAAAAGTCTAGAAAATAAACTTTTTAATCCACTACTTTCATTATTGCAGGTAGTATTTGTTTTTTTCTAGATATTAATCCTGGTAAAAATTCTCCTTCATTTACATCTTTTAAATTAAATGCATTTTTTACTAAATTTTTACTATTTTCATTATAAATTACATAACTTCCTTTTTTTAATATGTCTGTTATAAATATTAAAACTGCTTTAAAATTATTCTGACTCATTTCATCTAATTTGGCAATATATTTGTCCATATCTTTTTCTATTTCATCAAAATCCATTGTAGTAATAACCGCTATACCATAGTTTTTATTATTAATTGTATATGTTTTAAAGTCTTGATGAATTAATTCACTTATCGTTAATCCCTTAATTGAACTTGCGGCTTTAAGCATTTTTATTCCATATTCATTTATATCAACTTTAGCTATTTTTGCTAATTCATTTGCAGCAGTAATATCATCTTTCGTAGTTGTTGGTGATGTAAAAAGAAGTGTATCAGATATAACCGCAGAAAGTAATAATCCCGCTATATCATGAGGAATTTTAATTTTTTCTTTTTTAAATTGTTCATATATAATTGTAGCAGTACATCCAACTGGCTTACACAAAAATGTTATTGGAGCGCTTGTGCCAATATCCCCCAAATTATGATGGTCTATTATTTCTAGTATATCTGCTTCTTCAAGCCCGTCTACAGATTGCGAATAATTATTATGATCAACTAATATAACTTTTTTCTTTTCATATTCAGTCATGTGTGTAACTTTTATAACACCTAAACATTCATTATTATCTTTTATAACTGGATAATTTGTATAACTAATTCTTTTTGATAAAGATACAAAATCTGTATAGTAACTATGAATATTTACTGTAGTTAAATTATTTGAATTTGTATTTAAATTTTTAATAAAATTTGTATTTGGTAACAAAGTACAAAGTGATGCCGTAGAATTTGGACTGTTTATAACGCAAACATTATTTTTTTGTGCTTTTCTAATTAATCTTTGAGAAATAGTTCTATTTTTAGTCAAAATAATCATCTTAACTTTTTTGTTTAAAGCACTTTCTATTATATGATAACGATCTCCTACTACTAAAATAGTATCTTCATCTAAATCTTGATTTTTAACAAATTCTTCATTAGAACAAGTTATATATTTTATATGTCCTTTTACATTTTCTATCGGATTACATAATACTTTTGCATCAAGTAGTGTTACTATATTTTCAAGCGATGTGTCTAGAACAATTTCTGGAGTTAACGCTAAATAATTTACTATATCCTTAAGATTTACATAACCTGTTAAAATATTTTTGTCATTTACAATAGGAATTGCATTTAGATCTTTTTGACGCATAAATCTGATAGTATTACCAATACTTGCTTTTTCATTTATAAAAGCACCCTTTTCATATTTCAAATCTTTTATTTGGACTTTTACATCATTTATATAAGAAGGAATTGGCACATTAAAATAATCTAAAACATATTTTGTTCCATTATTAATTTGCCCTATAACTTTTGCTGTCGCATTAATATTTTGTGCATTTTTTAAATATGCAAGGGCAATTGCACTACAAACTGAGTCAGTATCAGGATTTTTATGTCCAAATATATAAATTGATTTCACTATCATCACCATTATAAATATAACATAATTATTAAATTTTTTAAATATACTTCTAAACTATTTCAATAGTTCATAATTTATTAGTTGAATAAAATATCATAGGTGATGAAAATGAAACCACTTTTAAGTTTACAAAATATTAACAAAATTTTTAATACACCCAAGGGTGAAGTAAATGCTATAGATGATATCTCTTTTGATGTGTTTGAAAATGAATTTATTGCAATTGTCGGTTCATCTGGTTGTGGTAAATCAACCTTATTAAACATTATTGCAGGACTTGAAAATTATAATGGAAAAATGATTTTTTCTAAAGAAAAACCAATTATAGGATATATGCTTCAAGAGGATGCTCTTCTTCCCTATTTAAATATATTTGAAAATGCAATTTTAGGCTTAAAAATTAAAAAAATAGATACAAAGGAAAATGTTGAATATGTAAAAAATTTACTAACTACGTACGGATTAAAAGATTTTATGGATAAATATCCGGCATCTTTATCTGGTGGCATGAAACAAAGAGTTGCTTGAATGTAATGTGGACACCAATTATAACAATAAAAAATCTAATAAGCATATTACTTATTAGATTTTTCTATAATTGTATTTTTTCATTATTACCATCTAATTTAAAGCTGAATGGATATATTATAGTTTTTTTATTTATTAAGTCCGTTTGTTTTATATCTAATATTCTTTCTATAGTGGGACTAGTATTAACTGTTACTATTTTTGATTTTACTTCTTTAATAAATTTAGAAGCATTTTTTGTTTCAGCAGTAAATATAGCAGAACTATACCTACTTCCATTGTAATTAATTTGAGCAATTGCTTCTTCGATATCACTAACTATTATAGCATTAGGATAATCTAAATTAATATCACTATTTATATATACTTGAATATTTAGTCCAGTATCAAGCATTTTATTAAGAAAGTCTATATGAGTTGCATCCTCAATATACAAGTCAAAGTTTTCATACCCACTAACAATAGTTTTGTTTTTTGATTTATTTAAAACTAGATTTTGTAAATTATGATTACCTATGCAAACTACTAAATCGATATTAGAAAAATTTGCTAATACCTCGTCAAAACTTTCAGATACATACATTTGAATTAAATTTTTAGACAAACTGAATATTTCTAAAACACTTTGTATTATTTGAATTAATAATTGATTAGTGCCAAACATAAAACCTTCGTTTACAAAAATTGTTGTATTACCAGCCATTATATTTCTAATGGCCATTTCAATAGTAATATATGGATTACCATCAGTAATAACAATTACATTTCCATAATCCATTATTTGAGTTCCATATATAATATTTTTATTTTCATCTTTTTGAGAAAGAATAACATCACCATAAAATATATTTTCTTCTTTTAAATCAGTAAATATATTATCAATAACATTAAAGTCTAAAATAAAGCCATTATTATTTTTTTGATCAATAGAATTTGCCTGTTCAATAATTTTCTTATTGCTTTCAAAAGCTTTTTTCATTTGCATAATTATTGACTTTATATTTTCACTTAATTTATCTTTATTAACTTGTAAAGCATTTGTTATTATTTTGCTAATATCTTTATCTTCCATGGCCAACACCTCTTTCATTATCTAGTTCATCAGTTAGACTTATAGCTTTTTCATACATTATCTTTTGATTTTCCTCTAAATTGGATATATCTATTTCGTTTCCATTTGAAATCTGATTTAAAGCTAACCTTATTTGCATAACAACATTATTTTCAATATCCATTTGTTGTTCTTTATTATCTACTCTAGTGTTAAATAATAAATCTCCAATTTTGAGTTTATTACCATTAATATCATAAATAATTGCAAAATTGGGATTCATTATTATTTTTGTTGTTTTAGGATTCAATCCATAACTTATTGCTATATCACTAACAAGATGTTGTGAATCTTTATAATAACTGGCAGAAACGCCCAAATCTCTTGAATTATTTTTAGTAACAACTTCCAATTTTATTAGAAAGTCTAAAAATTGTGGCGTAAAATTTGTATCAGTATACTCAGTATAAGTGTCACTATGCACAGAAAGCGTTTCCCCATTAAATTCTTTTCTATCATTTCTTTTTTCTAAAATATATTGTGTCGTAGAGTCATTTGTATATAGTCGTTGTGTTAATTTTACGGGTTCTTTAAATGGTAATGGTCTTGATAAGTTTCCATCATCAACTACTGCGTTTTGCTTTAATGATTCCGCTATATCATTGTATCCCAATCCAACAGTTATTTTTCCTAATCTTAAACCATCATATTGTTCTTTCGTAATTTTTCCACTTTTTAATAGCTCTTTATATACTTTTTCATCTTCTTCTATTAAATCATGTGCTGCTTGTTTGTATATTGCAAAAATTTCATCAGTAAACCCTTTCCTACCCAATTCTGGATGTTCTTTATCAATTCTATCAAAGGTCCTGTTTGGTATTTCTATATTATCAAAACATAGCACATCTTTGTTTCTCCATACCCAGCTTTGTGCAACTTCTTTACCATTTTCATCCCTAATAAGAAATATACGACCATTTTTATCAACCATGCTGTGCTCCATACAAACTTCAGCACAATTATTTAATTCCTGGCAACAATCTGTTAAAGTACCAATTGCCATAGCATAAGGATCATCCAATCTTAAAATTTGATAAGTATATTTGCCACTTGTTTTTTCTACTTTATTTTCAATTCTTGGAATACTACTAAATGTTCTTTGTTTACCATAATTATAAATTTGTTGTAATACATTAAAATCATTTTGACTATATCCAGCAATAGCGGATACTTCAGCAACTCGTTCATTACCTACATTAACTGATTCATATTTATTTTTTTGAACAAAACTTATTGCTAAATCCCAGGTTAAAAATCTATTACTATTTATTGTTTTAATATCTTTAAATTGTCTTTGAACACTAGAAACTAGACCAGTATATTGTTGTGAATCATGCAAAATTGTATCTAAATTGGCAAGTAAAAACTCTCTAAAATCAGGATCATAAGTTAAGGAAAATCCACCAAATAATTGATGTGCTTTATCAGGTGTCAACATTGGTAATGTCCAAAATTTTTCTAAAATACCCCTAATAATTTGAGCCGATTTTTGACAACTTTGAGGATTAATTGTTAAAGAATATGAACCATCTTCATTTTTATTATAAAGCTGTGCAAATATTGGCTTAGAGAAATCAATTGTAACATTTTCTTTTCTTAATGATTCAAGTAAATTAAGTAAAGTATCTGTATCAATTAAATCAGTAAAATCATGTTTCTTTATATATTCAATCATTTGTTGATATGCTTTTTCCTTTTCTTCAGGCAATAGAATACTATTATTTGATTCATTATAATAGAAAACATTTTTTTGACTATAAAGATTTATTTGATAATCAATTTGATCTATAATAAATCCATTATCAGCATCAATCTTTTTGGGTAAACCGGTTAATAAATCTTGTACTTTTTTTAGGCCTCTTTGATCTTGATCAAAAGCTCCAAATGAATAAGCTAGTTTTAACATAGCTGCCCTTGATTCAGCTTTTTTAGAAAAACTTTTAATTTTCATCAAACTGCTCCAATTTGCACCAGATGATAAAAATTTATCTGCTTCTTCTAAAGGAAAGTTTTGCATTACAACATAGTCAGGAATAAACTTACCACCAGTTTTATCATACCAACGTTTCATTAGTTCAATCTGATTATCCACTAGCATTTCTTTAATTGTTTCAGGCTTACTAATTCCTAATTTAATAGCTTTTTCTTCACCAAACAATTCAAAATATTGTCTTAATTGATATTTATACTCTTCACCCCTAATTAATGAAGTAGCTAAGGCTTTTCCTTTTAAAAATGGCAACCAATCTTTATTCTTTTGCAATAATTCAAAAGTTAAAGGATAACTACCCGCACTACTATTATAAAAATGTTTTTTTAAATCATCAGGAGCATTTTCTTCCAAAAACAATTCCGGGGACTTTTCTTTTAAAAATTCTGGTACATCATCTGGTCTATATTCAATATTACCCTTTTTGCATTCAAGAATAATAATATCTTCAATTATCTTGGAAATATCCTCGAAATTTAATTTCTTATTACCTTGCCTAATATCAATATATTTACCATTTTTTATAGTTACATTTTTGCTAAATTGTTGTGCAACACCATCCATGTATCTTCCATATTTAGCACACAATTGTAAAAACTTTTCATTACCAAATACTTGCAATAATTCTAAATCACTATATTTTTCTTCATAAGTTTGACCTATATATATTCTTTCATTATAATGTCTTCCATCAATACGATTAAATGCTACAAATAAATTCTTGTCTTTAAGTACATCTACTAGCTCTGGGTATATTTTTATAATATTAAAATTTAGACTCCCGCTGTAAAAATTTTTTAAAATTACATTTTTAACAGTTTGAGGTATATTAGATAGACTATCGAGATTTATAAATATTTCTGGATGTTCAATTATAAAGTCTTGATTACTACTAAGAAATGAATAATCTATGCCTCCTTCTAATATTTTTTCATAAATAGAATTTCTTAATGATTGCTCTATGGCTTGTTCATCTTCAATTTCATCATTCGAATTATTTACTTCAATATCTGAAAGAATACCATCATATTTAACACAAAGTTGTAGAAACTTTTCATTACCATATCTTGAAATATATTCTTTTACAAAATTTTTGTAACTAGGAAATACAAAACCATTTTCATCAGTTTCTCCGGGAGCAAATAATTTCATATCAACATTTATAGTACTTAATAAATCTCTATTTACCAAATATTTTATATAATCCTGATGTTCATATATAAATGTTGAAGTAAGTTTATTTTTATAAAATGCTTCTCTTAATTCTTTAGGCAGATTTGAATCCATAAATATTTCAGGATGATTTTCTCTAAATTTACCTTGAATCCAATCATAAGATTGATGTAAAGAAAAACCATTATGTTTGCGAACTTCATTCAAGTATTCTGCAAATTTATTTAAAAATTCATCATAAGATAAACTACCATTTTTAAATATTGAATATAGTTCTTCATAATAACTAAAGCAAAAATTAAGCATGTTTAAATCTTCTGACCACTCAAATTCTTTATGAGTAAAAAAGCCTGTGTCTTGCTCAAATTTTTTTACATTATCAATACCAAGCCCAGCTAATACTTTTCTTTGTTTGTAATCAAAAATTAAAACTGAATTATCACATTGTAACAAATCTTCTTTAGTTTTTAATTTATTTACAAATTTAAATTTCATAGATGATAACCATTTTAAGTTATCATTTGGCATCTGATCTTCATAGGCAAAAAATTGTTCAGGATTACAATAACTGAAAAAATAATCTTTAACTGCATTTGTAAATGTAGTATCTGCATCTTTTCCTGGTTTCAAAAAATGACTAAATTCATAAATATGATTTTCTTGTAAAATATGGTTAAATACATCAGGGTGCTTTTTTATCAACTCTTGAAATGTGCCGATACCAAAAGTATCTCTAAAAAATTGTGATATATTATTACTAAAATCCATGAAATAATCTATAGAAATATTGCTAAAAACATCAGGATAATCAAGAAGATCTTGAATTAATAAAGACCTATTAAAATATCTTTGTTTTACATCTTGTGGAATATTGGTATTAATTAAAAATATATCCGAATTTTCCTGAATAAATGCTTCTGGATATTCATTTTTCATAATTTTTATATTAGAATTTATAATTTGTCTTCTTGCATAAGAAAAACATATATCCTTTAATTTTGAAATATCAGCAGTTTTAATTTGTTGTAAAAATTCATCAAATGTTGGTATATTATTGCTTTCACGTATAAAACCACTAAAATCATTATGTAATTGTACTATTTTATTAACATTTTCATATTCTTTAGGAAAATTTTTATAAAACTCTATAGCTTTATCAATACCAATTGTATCTATTAAAACGCTAGTTCTTTCTTGCTGATTTATATGTATCAATATGTTTTTTTGCATTAATTCATCTAATTGCTGACTAGTTAATGATGTCAAATCACTAATATTTAAAGTTCTACTATAATATTTACGTTTAAATTCTTCATTAAAAATATTAGATAAAAATAATGTAGAATTAGCTCTAATTGTTTTCTCATCAAATTCACTAGGATTTAAATAACTACCAAGTAAATTAAGATTTTTTATATTGCAATCCCTAAAATTGCCATATCCATAATATGAAATTAAGCCAAAATCTATATTAGCTTTTGTTTTAGAAAAATCCACTACATGATCTTTATCTGAAACTATTGTCACACCATCCCATGCTTCAAATGGAATGTCACTTAAATCATATTCTAATAATTGATTTTGAATTTTTAAATATTGTTCAACTATCCTCTGCTCTATATCAGGATCATCATATGTAGCCTCATTTGCTAAACTTATTAATTGATTTTTTATTTGTTGAAATTGTTCTAAAGTCATTTTTTCATTCATAAATCACATACCACCAAAAATTAATGCAACCGCACTATTATAAATATATAATATCATAAAGATTATTTTTTTACTATAAAATAAATAAAATATATTGATAAATAAAAAACAACTATTGTAAAAAAAGGAGGCATTTTTATAAATACTAAATATAACGTTATAGAAGTTATGGATAAAAATATAACCGATACAAAGTTAAAACAAATAATTAATGAAAAAATATTTAATATTATAGAATATAGCTTTAATTAACTATTGGAGGCTTTATGAATAAAGATTATTTAAAAGTAGCTATTTATTTAAGATTATCTGATGAAGATAAAGACAAAACAAATAAACTTGACGATAGTGAGTCCATTAAAAATCAAAGAAATTTACTTTTAGACGAAATTAGAAAAAATCCCAAATTTAAACTTGTTGATGAATATTGTGATGAAGATTTGTCAGGTGCCGGTACTTATAGACCTGAATTTGAAAGATTAATTAAGGATTGTGAAAATGGAAAAATTGATATAGTCCTATGTAAAAGTCAATCCAGATTTTCTAGAGATATGGAAATAATTGAAAAATATATTCACAATAAGTTTATTGAATGGAATATTAGATTTATCGGTTTAGTTGATAATGCAGATACTAATATCCAAGGCAATAAAAAATCTAGGCAAATAAATGGCCTTGTTAATGAATGGTACTTAGAAGATATCTCAAATAATATTAGAAGTGCTTTTCAAACAAAAATGAAACAAGGTGAATTTATTTCCCCTTTTACTTCTTTTGGTTATGAAATTTCAAAAGAAAATAATAACAAAATAATAATAGACCCTGTGGCTGCTAAAATAGTAAAAGACATTTTTAGATTATATTTAAAAGGAATGTGCTTTACAGAAATAGCCAAATATTTAAATGAAAAAAAAATACCATCTCCTTCATTTTATAAATATAAAAAAGGAAGTAAACTAAACATAATAAGTAATAGGCCTATAGAAGAAATAAAATGGTCTGCAAATGCTATTAAAACGATACTGACAAATGAATTATATATTGGTAATTTAGTGCAAGGTAAAAGAACTACAATAAGTTATAAAAATCATAAAATTATTAAAAAAAATAAAAACAGTTGGATAAGAAGAGAAAATACTCATGAAGCTATTATTGATAATAAAACATTTGATAAAGTACAAAAGTATATTAATGAAAGAACAAAAGCTGGAAAAAATACGGGAATTGTGCATAATTTTTCTGGTAAAGTATTTTGTTTAGAGTGCAATAAATATATGAAAAAAAAGAATTCTAAATTACATGAATATTTAGTTTGCTCAAGTGTTAATAATGGATACAATGATTGTATAAATAAAAAATCTATTAGATATGATGATTTAGAAAATGTTATATTAAGAGCAATCAATAAAAAAATAAAAAATTATTATGATGAAAAGATTTTATCTAAAATTGTGACTAATAATATCAAAAATACAATGATAAATGAATTAAGTTTACTAGAAAAGCAAAAAATAGAATATAAAAAAAAATTATTAGAAAATAAAAAATATTTAAAATCACTATACGAAGATAAGATTAATAAAATAATTACTAATGAACAATTTAAAGAATTAACTATTAATTATACTAATAATGAAAATTTTTACACAAATCAAATAAAATTTATTGAAAGTAAAATTAATCTTTGTAAAAATAAGAAATTTACAATTAATGATAATAAAAATTCATTTATAAAATATAAAGTTATAAAAAAATTAAATAAGTTCATTGTTGATGAATTTATCCTCAAAATTTACATTGGAAAACTAGATGAAAATAATAAGAGAATTATAAAAATTATTTGGAATTTTTAAAAAATATATATACTTTTTTTTAAGTGTCTTTGCTACATTCAAACAGTTGCTCTTATTAGGACACTTGCTATAAAACCAGATATTTTACTTTTAGATGAACCATTTTCAGCACTTGATTATCAATCAAGGTTAAAAGTTTCGGATGACGTTTTTAATATCATAAAAAAAGAAAATAAAACCGTAATAATGATAACTCATGACATAGCTGAAGCAATTAGTTTAAGTGATAGAATTATAGTATTTTCAAAAAGGCCTGCAGTTGTAAAAAAAATATATAATATAGAAATGAAAGGTAAAAGTAATCCAATAGAAAATAGAAAATGCAAAGAATTTTCAAATTATTATGATTTAATATGGAGGGATTTAGATGTATCAATCTGATAGACAAAAGATTTTTTTAAGAAAACAAAAAAAGGAAAAATTTTTAGTAAGATTTATTCAAATATTTATTATTATTATATTTTTTTCTCTTTGGGAAATATTAACAAAAAAACAGATTATTAATTCATTTATTTACTCTAGCCCATCTAACATATTTAAAACAATAAAAAGTTTAATTCTTCAAAATAATTTATTTCCGCACATTTTTACTACACTAAATGAAGTAATAATATCATTTTTGTTAGGTACGTTAATTGGATTTATTATAGCAACTATTTTTTATGAATATCCATTTATTTCAAAAATATTTGAACCATTTTTAACAATTTTGAATGCACTACCTAAAGTCGCACTAGGACCAATTATTATAATCATATTTGGTGCTAATACAAAAAGTATAATTATAATGGCGCTTTTAATAAATTTAATTGTTAGTATGCTAAGTATCTATAATGGATTCATTAACATAGACAAAATTAAAATTAAAATGTTTAAAACATTTAATGCTAGCAAATGGCAAATACTAACTAAGCTTGTAGTACCATCAAGTTATAAAAGTATCATTTCAAGTTTAAAGCTTAACATTTCACTAACACTTATAGGAGTTATAACTGGAGAATTTCTTTCATGTAAAAAAGGTATTGGATACCTAATAATGTATGGCACACAAGTTTTTGATTTGGATCTAGTAATGTCATCAATATTTATATTAATTATTTTTTCCTATTTATTATATTTAATTGTTTCCTTAACAGAAAAAAAATTAATCAAAAACGATTAATTTTTTAGTATTTACTAACTTGATAATTTTCAACATCTACAGATGTTTCTTGACCAAATAAGTCAATAATTATAGTTAAACGATTATTTTCCGCATCTATACTATCAATTTTTCCATTCATTCCTTTAAATGGTCCATCAATTATATTAACATTGTCTCCAACTTTCATTTCAGCATCAACATTTACTCTGCTCATTCCCATTGATGCAAGTATTCTATCAATTTCTTGAGGTAATAATGGAGTTGGTTTAGCTCCTTTACCACTAGAACCAATAAATCCAGTAACACCCGGAGTATTACGAACAATATACCATGCTTCGTCTGTCATTATCATTTCGACTAAAACATATCCAGGGAACATTTTTTTAACTTTTTCTTTTTTTACTCCATCTTTTACTTCAACTTCAGTTGTTTCAGGAATAATTACTCTAAAAATATAATCCTGCATTCCCATGCTTTCTGTACGCATTTCAAGTTTTTCTTTAACTGAAAGTTCATGTCCAGAATATGTATTAACTACATACCATAATTTTTGATTTTCTTCCATAATACTACACCAACCATCCTTTTATTAATGATAATAATAAATTTAAAAGTAAAAAGAAACCACATACAATAAGACACATTACAACTGTAGCAATAGTGTACTTAATAACTTCTTTAAATGTTGGCCATTTAACAAGTTTCATTTCCTTTTTTACGCCTTTTAAATAACTTTCTTTTTTTACTTTTGGTTTATTTTTTTTAGTTACTTTTTTTGTTTGTTTAATTTCTTTCGTATTTTCACTATCTTTTGCCATTTTTCCTCCAATAAAAAAACACTTTTTCGTGTTCATTTATAATATACAATACTTTTTAATAAAATGCAAGAAAAATGCTATTTAACATCATTTAAATCAACATTTTCATTTTTTAACATATCACTAAATAAAGTAATAAATCTTTGTTTCTCTCTTATTAAAGCATCCGGATAAATACTTTTCGCATTGCAAATTGCTTTATAAAAATGCTTTATAGTTACTACACTACTATTGTCATATAAAGCATATGTAAACGCATTAGCCACAATCGTTAAGCAAATATCTGGATATCTATTTGATATTTCATAAATCCTTTTGTATTCATCAGTCATTTCAACAATAAAACGCATTATTTTTTCTATAATAAATGGTGTATAGTTTAATCTTACGCCAATTTGTTTTTCAAGCTTTGGATAAGTACCCATCAATATTTTTACACAATCATCTTGTGACGCTTCCAAAACGTCAACTTTTTGAAAACGTCTTAAAAAAGCTCTATCTCTTAAAATATATGTTTCATATTCTTCAGTTGTAGTTGCACCAATCATTTTGATTGTACCACGATCTAGTCCAGACTTTAACATATTTGCAAAATCAAGACCACCTTGTCTATTAACAAGCAAATGTGTTTCATCAATAAATAATATTGTTTTTGATCTTTGTGCTAATTCTTGCATAAGCAGGTCAATACGATTTTCAGTTTGTCCCTCACTTTGAGTTTCTCCAATTAAACTAGTAATATTTATTTTAATAATAGTCCACCCTTTTAAAGCGTCAGGAACTAAATTGTTTTGAATACGATAAGCAATGCCCTCGACTATGGCAGTTTTACCTATACCAGCTTTACCAACTAATAAAGCACTTTTTTCTGGTGTTAATAAAATAAGCATACATTCTTTTATTTCATTATCTCTTGCTATCGCAGGATCTGTAATATATGTTTTTTTTGTTAAATCATCTCCATAGCGTTCTATCATACTTATTTTTTCGTTCATATATTCCCAACCTTTCCTAATTAGTATAAAATAATTTATTAAAAATTTCAATAAAAAAGGTACCTTTCGGTACCCTAAGCAATATATGTAGATTTTTAATGTAATATCTGTTTTAAAAAAATGGCGCCCAATGTAGGACTCGAACCTACGACCTAACGGTTAACAGCCGTGCGCTCTACCGACTGAGCTAATTGGGCATTCCTTAATACAAGATAAATTATAGTAAATAAATCCCAATATGTCAATCGATTTTAGCTGTTTTTTTAAATTTTTTAAATTTTGAAGATTTTATTATATGAAAATGACAAAATGTGCGTGGGTAATTTATCTTTATATTTTTTTATAAAAATATGTCATCTTCATAAATCTTTTAAAGTATTATAATTGTTACGTTAAATAATATGCTATTATTTTATGTTAAAAACTTTTTTCCTTTTTTCTTGCTATTTTTTGTTTTACTTTTTCTAATTTTCTATCAATAAAAATATATTGCTAGACCTTGCATGTCGTCATATTTTTCTTGAAAACTACTTTGATAATCAATTACACCACCTAATCCGCCAGAAGTGAATATATAGTTTTTAGATGCGGCTAAAGTAACGTTTTTGATTGCATGTTGATATGTTCCATAAATTGTTGGACCTTGGCCTGTAAATTTAATTTCTGAGTCTATATACATACGGAAATAATCAACATCCGCAGAATTAATAAGATTCATAGATATACCAAATCCATTGTCTTTTCTGTTAATATTTGTTCCATTCCAACCATAGTCTATATAACCAAGTTCACCGTTTATTTTATAAACTTGTTTTCCAGTTTGTGTACCATCAATACTTTCAATTCCAACATATCTAACTGCTAAGATATCAAAAGATCTTCGAACTGGTATTGCTTTCCACACTACTCCTAAAGTAACTTCGCCAAGACCATTACCATAATCTGTGCCTGATAAAGTTAAATATTTATATTCTGTTTCTAAAAAAACTTCAATACTATCATTTTCAGGATTATAGTTATTATACTCTGCTTCACTTACTTCAGTATGACTTACCTCATCAGTTATATGATTTATTGTTGTTTTAATATATGTTTTACTTTGAACAAGATTATCTAAATTAATATTTTTATTTCTAAATCTTTCATAATCTTCTTCAGTCATCATTTCCATATAATCTTCATCATAAACAGCAATTATCTTTTCACAATCTGTAAGTCTAATTTTTGTTCCTAATGTATTTACATAATGAGGTACTTCAGTAATATCTTGGCTTTCTGCTTTTACTAAAATTGGTATTAATAGTAGAAAGAAAAATATAACTTTTACTACTTTATTCTTCAACTGCCCTCCTTTCGAGAAAATCATAACGCATTTTGGCATATTTTGGCAACCGAGATAAAGTAGAATACTACTCTACTTGAGGTAGAGTTATGTATTTTGCTACATCTTTACGGACATTATTAAGTGTTGTGCACTCTCCGATTACACAGTTTTTTTCTTTAGTTTTATAGTTATAATAATATTTTTCGACAACGTTATTTAAATTATCATTATTATAAACTACAGAGCTTATGTTTTCTGTTTCATAATCACCTTTGATTTTTGTTACATAATTATTAAAAACATACATAATATCAACCTTATTAATACTTAGATTATATTTAATTTTTAAACAGCTATCATTATTTTTTATAGTTTTTTCATAAATCTCATCATCAATTTTATTATACTCTTCACTTTCAAGAATTTTAATAATATCTGACTTTGATAAAACTTCTGTTTTTTTATTAATTAATTTACTATTTATATAATCATCAGTAGCTTTATAATAGTTTAATTTATGTAAAATTGGTTCAGAAACAAATGTTTTAACTTCATCATCAATTGTGGTAACTACTACTTCAATCTTAAGTTTATCTAAATCTATTTTCCTATTTTTAAAAAGTAAAGATTTATCATTTAAATCGTTAGTGGTACTAATTAAACTATTATCAGAATAAACATTTAACGTTACTAAATCAGATTCATTTATCACATCATTAATTGGTGTAATATGGTCAAACATTAAAAGAAGTTGTTTTCTATTTTTGATAATCAAAAAGTCTGCAGTTAAGCTTTCTTCAGAATCATTTCTATTATCTCTTGAATAATAAATTTTAATGGCTCTATAATTAATTATAAAAAATGTAAATAAAAATACAAATACAGGAAATAAACAAATTATCATTATTTTAAACATTGTATTTTCCTTAAATATTCTTTTTGTTTTGGTTCTTTTCTTTAAATCTCTTTCACCATTATGTAACTCTTCTAAAGAAATATTAAAAAGTTTGCAAATTTGTCTCTGACATTCTATATCTGGTAAATTCTTTCCACCTTCCCACTTACTAACTGCTTTATCAGAAATCATTAATTTATTTGCTAGTTCTTCTTGAGTTAACCCACTTTCTTTTCTTAATTTAGCAATAAAATTGCCAACCTTAACTAAATCTAACTGTTTCATACAAATTTAATTCTACCTCAATTTTCTTAAATTTAAAGGGATATTAACCATAAGTAAACAAATTTTAACAATTTTTTAAAATTTTGCCAAAATAAGTATTATTAACATTTATTTGAAAAGTTAGTTGTTCTTTTGTTACTGGGTGTAAAAAGAATAAACTATATGCAATTAATGCTAATTCTTTTTCGTTTTTAGCACCGTACAAATAATCTCCATAAAGTGGATGATTTCTCGAAGAGAACTGTAGTCTTATTTGATGATATCTACCAGTTAATAACGTAATATCTACCAAAGAATAATTATTCCATTTTTTTATAGTAGCATATTTTAAAATCGCATCTTTCCCATTTTTTGAATCCAAAAGGACTTTTTTATTATCCAACTTTTCAATTTTATTTTTTAATATACCATTTTCTTCATTCATATAGCCATGAATTATTGCATAATACTTTTTTATCATTTGCTTATTACGAATTTGTTCAGATAGTCTTGATGCAGCTTTGGAAGTTTTAGCATATACCATTACTCCTCCTACTGGTCTATCAAGCCTATGAACTAGACCAACATAAGCTTGTCCTGGTTTATGATAACGATCTTTTAGATATAATTTTATTAAAGATAACATATCTAAATCTTTTGTATTATCGCTTTGAGAAAGCATACCAGGATATTTATATACCACAATTATATGATTATCTTCGTATAATATATTTAATTTAATCATTAGTTATCCATCCAGTTATTCCGCATGGTAAATATAAATTAGTATTTTCTATTGGTAAACCTATTTCATCAACAGCAATATTGCTATCTTTAAAATTTACTTTCAATAAATCATCTAGAGTCATAATTGATAAATTTGCAGTGTATGTGTTAACGCACATAAATAAGAAATCATCATTTAAAATACATTTGCAAAGTTTTAATAAATTATCTAAATCTTTTTCAATTGACCAAACTTCTTTATTACTTCCTCTACCATAACTTGGTGGATCCATTATTATTGCATCATATTTATTTCCACGTCTTATTTCACGTTCAACGAATTTAACTACATCATCTACTAAAAAACGTACACTTGCTTTTTCTAAACCTGAAGCTTTAACATTTTCTTTTGCCCAATCATTCATACCTTTCGAAGAATCGACATGTACAACGCTTGCGCCTGCAGAAAGGCATGCAACAGTAGCTCCTCCAGTATATGCAAATAGATTTAAAACTTTAATTTCTCTATCGCTATTTTTAATTTTTTCAATCATTCTGTCCCAATTGACAGCTTGCTCTGGAAATAATCCCGTATGTTTAAAACCCATCTGTTTAATATTAAAAGTTAAATTCTTGTAACCAACTTGCCATTGGCTTGGTACAGAATTAACGTTTTCCCAATAACCTCCCCCAGTATTTGAACGATGATAAAATGCATCACATTCATCTTTTGTAATTTTTTCGTCATTCCAAATTATTATTGGATCGGGTCTAAGCAGTTTAATATTTTTCCATTTTTCCAATTTTAAACCATTACTAGCCTTAATAATTTTATAATCTTCCCACGAAGCTATTTTCATTAAATATCACCACATAAATTATAAAATAAATATATATAAAAGGCAAATAATTAAATGTATAATATTTGACATTTGCTACATAATAATAATGTGTTAAGAAATGACTTAACACAAAAAAATTCTAAATTTTCTCATCATTAGTAATATAATGCTTACAATTTAGAATTTAGTTATTAGGTCCAAATGCATAAAATTCATTTGGATCTTTTTTATTGAAAATAATATTAGTTTTTCCCTCTTGTATTTTTCCATTGAATGTTATTTTTCCCATTAAATCATAGTTTTTATTATTATAAATAAAATGAATTTTAAGCATCTTTCTATTATTATTTAAAGTTACAATTTTGTAATTTGCGTCTTTTACTTCTATTCCATATTTTTTTATATTTAAATATTTCCGTAAATCCTTAACAAAAATTAAAATTAATAATATTAAAATAATTAAAATTGTTGTATCAAATTTAAGTTTTGTAAATAGTGGTACAACACACATAATCGTTCCAAGTATTATTAAAACTATATTAGTTACCTTTACTTCACAAAAAACATTATATTTCTTTTTCATAATTCCATCCTATTTTAATAATATCTAATTTTAAAAAAAAATGCAAACAACTTTGCATCTTTTAAATTTTATTAGAATCTATTAAAATATTAAAATAATTATTGCCATTATTACTAAATTTTTCTGAACCACTTACTTTAACTGAGTTTGCCCTAAACGATAAATAATTATGCATTATATTTTCGTCATATAGAAAATCAATTATAGCATTATAACCCACTAATGATTCATTATTTAAATATTTTTGATAAGTACCATGTTCATAAACAACAAACTGATTTGGCATTATCGCCTGATAATATAAATTTGACCCATTTTTTTGACCAAAGTAATTAGCACATGATCTAACCCAATTTTTAGCGTGTGTCCTATTATAAATCGTATTAATAACAGCATAAGCATCATCGTAAGAATTGCTTTGTGCTTCTGCTATAACAATTGAAGATAACACTTTAAATTGATAATCAGTTAAATTATATTTTTGTAAAATATAATTTAATTTATCTTTTTGAGTAATTTCACTAGAAAATGAATCAAATGAAGATACACTCACAGTATTTTGTTTTATTCCATGAATTTTTGGTACAAACATCACAATAAATAGAATGCACAAAGCTATACCAAAATTCACTAATTTATTAACATAATTTTTATTATAAACTTTTTCTATCATTCTCCACTTATTGTGGAGGACACAATTATTTTTATTCATTCTTTCCCCCTGAATAACGAAATAATTATATCACAATCGTTCAAAAATGTCAAATTATGTAAATATTTTCCATAAATTAACAATCCTCAAAAGTAATTGGAATCCTATAAGTAAGTGTTTTTTCGTCGTCGATTTTTGCATTAATTTCCAAATATAATTCACTATTTTCATAATTTTTACAGCTTGGAGAATAGTTATTAATCACAAAATTGATATTTTTTAAAATATCCTTCAAAGTCTCTTCAGATGTATTATCATAACTATAAGTACTTATTATATTTAAAATATCATTGTATTTTTCATAAAGGACACATTCAACATTCTTATATATTTTTTTATCATCCTTTTTATAATCTATATTTAAGAAAATTGAAGATTTATTTTCATCATAAGTAACGCTACCTTGAACTTTGATATCCCTTATTTCACCATTTAATGATTTGAATTCATAATTATGTTTGTGACATACAAAATAACACACTATCAAAAGAATTATTATAATTAGTAAAGTGATAATTGTAATTAAAAGTTTGTTTTTATGATTTTGATTGCTTTTTTTCACTGGCAATTCATCACTTCCATTAATTAAATAATTTAAATCAACATTAAATTTTTTGCTTATTTCTTTTATCATCAAAATATCTGGAATACTTTTGCCATTTTCCCATTTAGAAACAGCTTGGTACGTTACGCCAAGAATATTTGCAAACTCATTTTGAGTTAAATTATTTTTAATTCTAATTTCTTTTATTATTTTTTGAAATTTTTCTTCCATAAGCCAAATCCTTAAACACAAATATATTATCATAAAATTATTGTATTAACAAATGATTATTGATAAAATTTATATATATGAAAAAGATAATTATTTTAATAAGTTTACTTTTATTATGTGGATGTAAAAGAAATATTACACTAAATGAAAATACCTTTGAATATTTTTCTAAAGTTGATATTAAAAACATAGTTAGTAACATTGAATGTGAAAGTAAATTACTTGATACGTCAGTTCTAGGAAATCACGAAGAAAACATAAAATGTCAAAATAAAAACTATAAAATTAAATATAATGTTGTTGATACAACAGCTCCAATAATTTGGGTATCAAATTCTATAACAAGAGATATTGGATATGAAAATGATATAGCAAATGAAATCAGTTGTATGGATAACGCTGATAGAACACCAAAATGTTATATTGAAGGAGATTATGATGTAAATACTATCGGAACTTACAATCTAAAATACATTGCCAAAGACCATAGTGGTAATAAAGCAAGTAAAGAATTTAAGTTAATCATAAAGGAAAAAAGTAAAAGTACTGGTGGTTATACAAATAACATTTTAACAAATTACTTAGACTTTAATGATGTTTATCAAAAATACAAAACTGATGACACTTTGATTGGTATTGATGTATCAAAATATCAAGGAAAAATTGATTGGCAAAAAGTTAAAAATGCAGGCGTAGAATTTGCTATTATAAGACTTGGTTATAGATATTATTATGGTGAACCATTAAATCTTGATCCTTATTATTTAGAAAATATCAAAGGTGCTACAGAAAATGGCATTAAAGTTGGAATTTATTTTTATTCATATGCCAAAAGCATTGACGATGCTAAAGAAGAGGCAAATTTTGTACTTGATAATCTAAATGGCTACAATATTGACCTTCCCATCGCATTTGATTGGGAAAATTTTAAATATTTTAATGCTGCTCAGATTAACTTATATGACTTAAGAGAAATTTCAAATACATATTTAGATATATTAAATAATGCTGGCTATGAAACAGTACATTACGGTTCAAAATCATATTTAGAGTATATTTGGTTACCCGTAAAGCATGATATTTGGCTTGCACATTACACGGAAAAAACAAGTTACAAAGGACCTTATGTTATGTGGCAACTTGCAAGTAATGGTAAAGTTGATGGAATAAATAATTATGTTGACATTGATGTATATTATAAAAAGTAGAAAACCATAAAATTTTCTACTTTTTTACTATGTGTGCTCCTCTTACTATATTTGGTTTTTTCATTGAATAAATATTATCTGTTAAATATAAGCAAAGTAATACTAAACTAAGTATGGAAAGACTCTTATAATTTATTTTTTTCAATAATTCAATTATCTTGGGAATTACAAAGTAATAAAGCATTGTTGCTAATAAAGCAAAAATTAATGTATAACCAAGACATATCCTGCTATTTATATTGAATGGCTTTTTTGAATAATCCCACCATACCATACCTTTTGTTAATTCGAGATAAAATGATGTTAAATATTCTACTGTAGCGCTAATTAAAAATGAAAAAACAAATACAATGGCCGGTTTACCTCTATACTTTTTTAAAAGCAAGTAAATTAATAATCCTCCACAACCATAAATTGGAAGCCAGGGTCCATGTAGAACACCTCTATTAATAAAACCATGTCCCTTTCTTATTTCATTTAATACCTCGAAACACCATCCTATAAATGCTAATACAAAAAATAACATTACATATATAAATAATTTATTTTTTTCGTTTTTTACTTCTTTCATTTTTAATGCTATCCTTTAGTTTTTCTTTTTCTTTTTTTATTTCACTTTTAAATTTTTCTTGTTTCTTTTTGATTTTTTCTCTTTCTCTTTTTATTTTTTCTTTTCCTTCTTTAATTTTTTCAGGGAAAATTATAACAAATTTATTACCTAACAAGGACTTACTTAATATTTCTTTACCTTTTTGAGATATTTCTCTTGTATTATCACGCTTTTTAAACGTATTTTCAGCTTTAATTTTAAATATCAACATATAAGATAGTATATTATCGATTATAAATGTTATTAACATTACGTAAAATGCTAAATTGATTTTTGATGGAGAAAATCTAAGTATTATAGTTCTTAAATAAGGATCAACAATTTTAATTAAAATTAAACCCATAACTCCGAAACATAATGCATTTTTAAGACACACTCTACCATTTATATTAAAAGGTTTTTTTGAATAGTCCCACCATCTAGCATTAAATAATTTTTCCATCACGTAACTTGATAAATATTCAACTGTCGAACATATAATGAACGCTAGAGAAAATATAACTAAATCATTAGAAAATTTATTTAATAAAAGAGTCATAAATATTGCGGAATATCCATATATCGGACAATAAGGGCCTAATAAAAAACCTCTATTAATAAAACCCTTTTTAGGATCATAAGTAACAATTTCTTCGCAAATCCAACCAAAAATTGAATAAAGCATAAACAATATAAAATATATTTTAATTTTCATAACTAACCTTTCTTTCTTATTCCCAAATATTTTAAATAAACTTTAGGATGTTTTAAAACTTTTAATGAACATTTTTTATCCATTAAACTTACAACCCAACTTTCTTTATATTTAGGAGGTCTTATATTAAGTGGAAACATATGTTTAACTATTATATCCTCAACTTTAGCATTCATTAACTGTGGAAAATGTTTTTTTGAATTCTCTAAAGCTTCACGTGCATGAACAAAGCCATGCATTTTGAAAAAACTTTTATGTTCTTTATTTATTTGCCAATCTTTATAATAGAAATCATGAAGTAAACCTCCAATTGCAACACTTTTATAATCAAGTTTGTGTTTTTTTGCATATTTATAAGCTAAGTATGATACAGCCATACTATGATCATAAACTGATTCATTTTCATGATGATGAAACTTTTTTCTTTTTAAAAATTCATCATTTATAATAATTGGATTAATAATACTTAAAAACTCTTGATCATATTTCATATAGATTCCTTATTATTATTTACAACACATGAAAAATGTATGTGCCAGTTATATATATTATAGTATAAAAATACAATAAAATAAATTACAAATAAAAAGAAGTGTTGAACTTCTTTAAAAATTAAGCATTACCCAATCTGGTTTAAAAATAAGTAATATTCCCATAAGTAAAAGTAGTATTCCGCCTATCAAATTAACATATTTATTATACTTTGTACTTATTCCTTTAGTTTCAAATGCTTTAAGTGACAAAATAAGAATTATTAAATCATCAATTATATAAAAGAATATATATATTAATAAATAAATAATTTTACCAAAACCATGAATCTTATTTAATGATAAAATTTCTAAAAATATTGTTGGAAATCCAAGTGAACATGCAAGTTCAACTAAGTTAACTGAAACAGATAAAAGTACTGTTCCTAGTATCATCAATATAAAACTTTTATTAGATAAAATTTTATTTATTTTAGTAATAACTGTTTTTCTTTTTTCTTTTTTCATTACATGACAACCAGTGTCTTTACGTGTTTTAATATAAACATATAAGTTATATATTCCTAAAATAATAGCTAAAATAGCAATAATATTTCTTATGTATATAACGGTTGTAAAATCCAATATTACTCCGATCCCTAACATTGAAAGAAAATAAACTAATCCGGATGATAATACAAATGTAAATCCAACAACTTTCATTTTTTTCTTGTCTTTAATGGAAATACACATATTTATAAGTAATAAAAGTATCCACATAGCACATGGATTAAAACCATCCACTGCTCCTAAAATAGTGGCAACTAATGGGATAGAAACTTTTTTCATGTTAACTTTTCCTAATAAAGGAATTTTAACATCATTACTACTTTTTGTATTTTCATCAATTAATTCTTTAATTTTATTTTCGATTTGTTCACCAACAGTTTCAGAAAAGCCTACAAAATAAGTTTCACCAATAACTGTATATGGAACGCTTTTTGTAATTTCATCATTTAATACTTTCTTAACGTTATAATAATATTCTCTATTTTTATTACTATTTTTAATCTCATAATCATATATATTTAAATAATTACCATATTTATCTTTTATATTTTCTAGCCACTTTTCTTCTTCAGCACAATGAGGACAACCATCCATTCTAAAAAAGTATAAGTTAATTTTGTCTTTATCTACTTTTTCTTTAGTTATATTATAAACAACATCTTTATAATCTTTACTGATAGCAAAAATATTAAATGGTATTAAAACCAGCAATAATAGTAAAAGTTTTAATTTGTTTTTCATAACACTTCTCCTAATTCATTTAAAATTTCTTTTTTACTTTTTTCTCCAATTATTCTTTTTATTTCTACATCATTTTTTTCAATTATAACTACGGGAACAATATCACCAATATTATATTTTAAAATTTTATCTTCATCTAAATCATAGTCATAATTTATATACTCAATATGTGGATATATTTCCTTTATCTCTTTCCAAATACCTTTAGATATTAAACAACCAGGGCACCACATTGCATTAATTATTATTATTTTCATTAACTATCTCCCTAAATATTTTAATAAATTCAGTTATTTCTTCTTTAGTAGTTTTATCCATTATACTAACTCTTATAGAATTATTTGCTTTATCCTCACTGTGAGTAATTGCATATACAGATTTTGAAGGGCTTGTTCCTAGAGAACATGCAGATTGCATTGAAACATAAATACCTTTTTCATAAAGTTTATTAACTATATTTCTTGCATCTTTTATACTAAAGTTGATTGTACTTGGAATAGAATCTTCTGGACTATTAATACTTATTCCATCAATATAAACTAAATTTTCTATTAAATAGTTTTTCAAACTTGTTAAATATTTTATTTTTTTATTTAAGTCTTTTGTTGCAAGTTCTAATGCCATAGCGGTAGAAACTGCATTAGCGGTAACTGGCGTTCCACTTCTATAAATTGTGGTTGACTTTCCACCATGAATTAACGGAGTAATTTTTACATCGTTAAAGTTAATTAGTACACCAACACCATTAATGCCAGAAAATTTATGTGGAGCAAATGTTAAAAAATCTACGTCGGTGTAATCTACGCTTATTTTTCCTATAGCTTGTGTTGCATCAGTATGAAAATATGCATTAGAATTCTCTTTAACAATTTTTGCTATTTCGCCTATTGGTTGAATTGTTCCAAGTTCTGAATCAACAGTACAAACACTAACTAAAATAGTATCATCTCTTAAAGATTTTTTTAATTGTTCTAAATTAAGTTTTCCATTTTTATCCAATGAAATGACAGTAATATCAAATCCCTTTGAAGATAGATAATTACATGGAGCTATAACTGATGAATGTTCGATTTCAGATATAATTATGTGTTTGCCTTTTGTTTGATATCTATCTGCAATTCCTTTTATAACTAAATTATTTGATTCACTAGAACCACTTGTATATATTACATTCTTACCTTTTGTATTAAAATACTTTGCAATAATATTACTAGATTTTTCTATTTCATCTTTAGCGGCAATTCCACATTCATGTAAACTATTTGGATTACCAAAATATTTTAATGTAACTTCATTATATTTATCTAAAACTCTTTTATCAACAGGAGTATTAGCTGCATAATCTAAATAAATCATAATTCACCTCTTCAAAGAAATTATACTTTTAGATCTATTTTTTGACAATAAACTAATAGTTGAGTTATCTAAATTTTTAGTTGAAAAAAACTCTCTAAAAAGAGAGTTGTATTATCTATGGGGCGAAATAAGGGAGTCGAACCCTTGCATAATAGAGCCACAATCTACCGTGTTAACCACTTCACCAATTCCGCCATAAGACATAAATAGAATATCAAAAAAATAACCACTTTGCAAGTGGTTATTTTATTATTCCCTCTTTTTGCATTAAATCTTTCATTTTTGTTTTTATTCTTTGAATTGCATTATCTATTTGTTTTGGAGTTTTTCCAAGTATGGTAGCAATTTCATTATATGAAAAACTATTAACCATATAATTAAATACTGTATATTCAAAATTTGATAAATTATTCTTTGCTAAAGCATATACTTCCCTATACGTTTCTTCATCAACTATATTATTTAACGGATTAAACCTATTATCATCGCCAAGAAGTTCTGCTAAAGTAGCTTTGTCAGAATCAGATGAATATTCCAAAGATAAAGATTCATTTAATAATTGAATTTTTTCGGACATAAATTTTCTAATATATTTTAATAATCGTCTTTCTATGCAAATATATAAAAATGTTTTCAATGACGTTGATTTTTCATTTGAAAAAGAATTTATACCATCACTAAATCCGTAAAGTGCTTCACAGCGAATATCTTCATTACTTATTTTGAAATATCTTATGGCCGGTTGATATTTTCTGATTAATATATCTACTAAATAAGAGTATTTTTCATAAACAATATTACGAACATGTTCATCATTTTCTGATAATAAAGAAATTAATTCTTGCTCATCAATTTCACTATAGTTCATATTAGTCCATTCTATAAATAATAATGCCGGCACTTACTGATGCATTTAAACTATTTATTTTTCCTTTCATTGGAATTGCTACTACAACATCACTATTTTTCTTTACCGCAGAACTTATACCCATACCTTCATTGCCAATAATCAAAACTTTCTTTGGTGCATAATCTATATTTCTATAATCTTGTCCATCCATATCAGCACAATAAACAAAATAATTCATTTCTTTTAACTTATTAATTGCATTAATTATATTAGTCACCATAATTATCTTAACGTTATCTATAGCTCCTTCACTAGTTTTGTAAACTGTATCATTTACTAAAACACTTCTGTCCTTCGGAATAATTATTGATTTAATTCCTTTACTTTCGCATGTTCTAATTATAGCACCGAAATTGTGAGGATCTGTAAGATGATCTAAAATAACTATAAAGTCTCCCTCCAAATCATCCATTGTGTAATAATTATAGTCAAAAATGTCTAATACTAATCCTTGATGAACCCCTTTAACCATTTTATCAAGACGAGATTTATCAACAATCTCATATTTAATATTATTTTCTTTTAAATAACCAACATAATCATTTCTTGAAATAAAAGCCTTTTTTATTTTTTTTCTATCTACTTCATATAAAATATTCTTTCCATAAACTAACATAATCAAAGTCTCCTTTTTGCAAGATAATTATATCATGACACAATTTTATTGTGAAGATTTATTATTAAACAAATAAAAAACTTGAAATATTAATTTCAAGTCTATTTTTCAATGGTGCTGGAGACAAGGATCGAACTTATGACCTATGCGTTACGAGTGCATTGCTCTACCAACTGAGCTACTCCAGCAAATCTATTAATAGTATACACTATTTTATTTTTTTATACAAGTTTTTTTGATAAAATATTTGTAGGTGAGAAAATATGTTTAAATACACATTAGATAATAAAAGATATCATACATTTAATTATTTTTTAAAGAAAAAATATGGATGTAAAGTTTTTAAAGTGCCTCTTGATGCTCATGCAAGTTGTCCAAATATAAAAAATGGTGGATGTATTTTTTGTAAAAATAGTAGCAAATCAAATATAACGGATAGTTCACTTTCACTTGAAAAACAATATGAACAAGAAGTTTTATTATTAAACAAAAAATGGCCAAATGCTAAACATATTATTTATTTTCAGACTGGAAGTAATACTTTTATGGATATAAATGAATTTAAAAATAATGTTGAATCACTTTTAGGAAAAGAAAATGTTGTAGGTCTATCTATCGCTACAAGAAGCGATGTTATTTCCGATGATTACTTAAAGTATTTTGAAGAGCTTAATAAAAGAACTTTTTTAACAATTGAACTTGGGCTTCAAAGTAGTAATAATAATACATTAAAATTAATTAACAGAGGTCATGATAGTAAAAATTTTGAAGTAATGGTTAAAAAACTTCATAAACTAGGTATTTTTGTTGTAGCACATATAATAAATGGTCTTCCATATGAAACTAAAGAAGATATGATAAACACTATAAATTTTTTAAATGATTTAAATATAGATGCGGTAAAAATTCATATGTTACATATTTTAAATGATACTGAACTTGCAAAAATGTTCGAAGCAAAGAAGTTTCATATATTAACAAAAGAAGAATATATAGATATTGTTATATCACAGCTTGAATTATTAAAAGATACTGTTGTGATTGAAAGAATAACCGGCGACCCTATTAAAGAAGATTTGGTAGAACCTAAATGGTTAATTAAAAAATTTTGTTTACTTAATGACATTGATAAAGAAATGGTTAAAAGAAACACTTATCAAGGCAAAAAAAATAGTTAAAATTTATAAATTAACTATTTTTTATTTTCATTTTTAGTTTTATCAGCATAACCTTTTACGGCTTCAAGTAATTCCATTGGTATAGGAAAAAAAATCGTATTTGATTGATCTGAAGAAACATCATTAATCGTCTCAAGTGTTCTTAAATGAAGTGCTCCAGGACTATCGGCTAACATTTTAGCAGCTTTAGCTAAGTTTTCTGCAGCTTGGGCTTCTCCTATAGATTTTGTTATAACTGCTTGTTTTTCTCTTTCTGCTTCTGCTGCTCTAGCAATAACTCTTTTCATTTCATCTGTCAATGATATGTCCTTAAGTTCAACATTTTCAACTTTAATTCCCCATGGATCAGTTTCTTTATCAATTATTTCTTTTATTTTTTCGCTAACTTTCTCCCTTTCACATAAAAGTTCATCAAGAGTTACACTACCAACAATATTTCTCATAGTTGTTTGTGCAAGTTGTGCAGTTGCATAATAAAAATCTTCGACTTCTAAAACGGCTAAAGAAGCATCAAACACTTTATAGTATATAACTGCATTTATTTTAACAGATACATTATCTTTAGTTATTGCTTCTTGTTCTGGAACATCATCAACTTTTGTTCTAATATCTACCTTTTTATAACTTTGAAAAATTGGCAATACTACTCTCCATCCTGGTTGCATAATTTTTGAGAACCTTCCAGCAGTAAATTTTACTCCTCTTTCATACTCATTAATCTGCTTTAAAGAAGCTAAATTAATAACAACAATTATTCCTAAA
This sequence comes from uncultured Bacilli bacterium, assembly GCA_934096705.1. Taxonomy (GTDB): domain Bacteria; phylum Bacillota_I; class Bacilli_A; order RF39; family UBA660; genus UBA6448. Next base: position 90,554 of record CAKOMR010000002.1, on the reverse strand, counting down.
ATAACTAATAAAAATTCCATAATACCTCCATATTATTTTAACTTTTGTTGATTTAACCAAATACTCGTAATTAATTTATTCGGTAATATTTTGCTAAGTACTCTTTGAGATTTAGCTACAAACCCATATATACTTATATCTTTTTTCTTTTTTAAATCTAACCATGCAGTTCTAACAATATCATCAGGCTCATACATCACAACATACTTTTTAATAACTTCATTTTTTGACACTGCTCTATCAAAAAATTTTGTTTTTGTCCAAAACGGACACACAGCCATAACATGAATTCCATCTTTTTTTAATTCCGCATTTAAACTGCGAGAAAAAGATAAAACATATGCTTTCGTTGCAGAATAAATGTTTATATATGGAACAGGTTGAAATGCTGCTACCGAAGCAATATTAATAATACTTGAATCTTTTTTCATGTAAGGTATCACAATTAAACACACAGCAGTAAGACCCATATCATTTAATTTTATCATCCCTAAAGAATCTTCTAAACTAATTTTAGTACTTTTTTCAAATTTTCCATACCCAGATGCATTTATAAGTAATTTGACATTAGGTTTTTCATCTTCCAAAAGTTTTTTGAAATTTTCATAATTTTCTTCATCACTCAAATCAAGGGGAATTGGTTTAAGTGGAACCTTTATTTCGCTTGATAATTTTTCAAGATTTTCAAGATTACGAGCAATAACCCAAATTTCATCAACTTCAACATTATTTGGTAAAGTTAAAGCAAATTTTTTTCCAATGCCAGATGAAGCACCAGTTACAATAGCAATATTTTTCATTTATTCCTCTTATCTTCCAATTGTATCTTGTTTTTTCTTTTCTTTTTCAATTTCCATATTTAAAATTTCTAAAACTTCATTAAAATTTTTATTAAACTCAGGATCATTTTTTTGTCTATATACATCAAGTAAAAGCATTACCATAACTCTTGTTCTATTTAAATTATAAAAGTAACTATTATTTACATAATCTGTACTTGGTGCCATATTTTTAAGTTCATTTCTTATTACTGCAATTACATAGTCTAAGGCTTGGCTATCATTGTCATTCTTCAAATCAGTTAAAACACTAATTCCCTTTATTAATTCATTTGCTATTTGTGAATTCATTAATATTCCTTTCTTTTGCACTTATAAAACACAATATTTATGAGTATATCTTATCACTCTTTGTAAATTTACACAAGAAAAGTGTTATACATTACCACAATTCAAATCATTTACAAATGTATAATTATAATTTATTTTAGGATCATCACCACTAAATCTATCAATTTCTATCAAATATAAAATTATGTTTTTTTTGCACCAACCACATTTATTATAAACTTCAAAATCAATGTTGTATTCTCCATTTTGTTTTTTTACAGACTTTACTAATTTATATTTTTTTTCAGAACAAGAATCATAATCTTGAAAAGAAGCAATAAAATAATGTGATGAAAAATTTGTTGTAGTTAAATCTTTTTTTATATTATATTTTTTTACTAAAGCTAAATATTCTTCATAACTTTTAATGTAGGTATCTTCATACCCAGTTACACTTTTACCTAAATCATATGTTAAAGAATTACTATTTCTAGCAAGTTTAACAACATAAGATGCAAGTATTATTGCTGCAATACATGAAACAAATATTATAACTAATTTAATAACTAATGAATTTCTCATTTCTATCACCTATTCTAATATAAGAATAGCAAAAAAAAATATTTTTTACAATGATTAAGATATAATTTTACAAATAAAAAAAGCCACCATTGTGACTATTAAATCTTATTTGGTGGAGAATGTGGGATTCGAACCCGCGACCCCCTGCGTGCAGGGCAGGTGCTCTAGCCAGCTGAGCTAATTCCCCATAAGACTAGATTATCTTATCATACTTTTTTAAGATAATCAAGATTTTTTTTCTTTTCTTATTACAGTAATTAAACCTTTTTCAACTTCTTCTAAACTTCTACCTAAAGGTTTCTTATTAACATACTCTTTTTTGTCCATTTGGTAATGACCATATTCAAGCATTTGTTTAGCTCTTTTAGCAGCAACATGAACAAGCATGTATTTTGAATCAACTATATTTAATAATTTATCTATAGATGGATAAATCATATTGTACCAGCTCCTTACAATACTATCTTACCCAATTTTACCAAATGGTTGCAATATTTTTAGTTGTTTTTTACAATTACTTTACATTTTATTCATTTAGTAGTTTTATTGTATATTTACCATCAACTAAGGTAATTCTTATCTTATTATCGTTTAATAACTTCACATTGCTACCAGCTTCATAGACTTTTCCATCTTCTGCAGGCAAAATATTATTAGTTACTAAATCATTGACCGTAATATATATAGTATCTTTATCTGAAAATAATTTTGAATTATTTTCTGCATAAACTTCCGCACATTTATTAATTAGCATCAATTGATTTGCCTTTTGTTCTTTCTCTTTATCATAAGCAAATGCATAACTGTATTTATTCATGGTAGCAAAATAGAAAATTGAAAAAACACAAATTATTATTAAAGATGCATATAATTGCCAATTTTTTATTTTTCGCATTGTACCTCCATTTGACTAAACCCATAATATTTCCACATTGGATAGTAATTTATAATTTCTTTAATTAATTCCATAAATTTATTTTTGTGCTTTTCATTTTTATATTCAAAGTATTTGTCAATATTTCTTGATAAATTTTCTTCGATTCCTGCACAATCAATTTGAACATCATTTAAATATGGAATAATTACAAATTTATGAAAAACTTTAATATCTTTTTCATTTAAATAATAATTCTTTTTTATAAATGTTAAAAGTTTTTTATATGGTTTAAATTTACACATATACTTAAAGTTATATATATTTATTAAATCTTTTTGTGAAAATTCTTTATATTCAGCTTTTTTCTTAATGTATTTTTTTACATCTTTTAACTTTTCAAAATATTTATTACATACATATTTATTATTTTTATCAGTTAAAATATTAAATTCCAAATAAAATTTTTGTAAAATTAATAGTTTCTCATATAATTCTTTTTCATTATATTTGAAAGATTTACTATAAATTGTATAGAATTTTTCAAATGTTAAAACTCCATATGTGTTTACTATGCCTAAAAGTAAATTATACTCTTTTGTATTTTGTTTTACATTTTTTAGAATTTGTTTATCTTTCAAACATAATTTAAAATATTTAACTACTTCTTTTGGCATAAGATATTCTTTATCACTAATCACTTTAACAAGTCCAAATCGTGATAAATTATCTAAAAAATATTGTAATAAATAATTTGCTTTAATTTTTACATAGCCAGAATTTTTAATAACTAATTTTATATTTGCAAGTTCATCATTCTGAAACAAATTAAATGAATATCTTACTATTTCCTCAAGACTATTAAATAAAATTCTTTCTAAATTGTCCTTAGAACCATTATGTCTATATTTTATGTTAAAAAAATTAAGATAATCTATAATATCTTGCTTAGTTTTTTCTTTCAAAAAATCTTCATACATTATGCTTACTTTTTTCATAAATACACCCGTACTAATTATAGCACGTTATAAACACTTATGTAAAATTATTTTTCTATAGCAAAATAGGTTTCTATAGCAAATATAGTATCGTGCAAAGTTCCTTTTCTGGTACATTTTTTCATAGAGTTTTTTAAAAATTTTAAAATTTCTTTTTTTTGAATATAAATTAATTCAAAATTACCGGATAATTCTTCCTGAGTTAAATTAATATTTTCTTTGTCAGGAATTAAATCACATTTAATATAGTAATAATTAGAACTAGTATATGTTATCATATTTTTTTCTGGATAATCTTTATTTATATAGCTTACATTAGCTATGGGAAAATTTTCTTTAAAATTAATTGTTACTCCGGTTTCTTCTTTTATTTCTCGAATTAAAGTTACTTCATCAGTTTCATTATTTTCTACGTGACCTCCAACAAGAAAATAATTGTTATTTAAAAAGCATAAAAGTATTTCACCATTACTATTTTCAATAATTACTTTTGCCCTTCTCACAACTTTAGTTACTTCATTTAAAGTCAAATTTTGATCATTATGTATAATTTGCTCAATAGATTTGACATATTTTAATTCTATTCCTATTACTCCATATTTTACCTCATCTGCAATCGAATAATATAAATACATATCCTTTGCTTGCCTACCCGATTCAATCTTTTTAAATAATTCTTCAAATGTTGAAAATTTATACAAGTTTGTTACTTTTACGTAAATTATTTCTAAAGTTTCTACATTTGTAAATTCTAAATAATCATTAATTTTTATTTTTTGTCTTTTTTCATCATTTAATCTAATTTCAATTTTTTTCGCACCATTTTTAATATCTACAAATGGTTCATTACCTAATTTCATCCTATGAATCATAATATTCTCCAATAACTTCTATAAAAACATTATAACATTAAATGTAATTTGGTTATATTTAAAATAAATTTTATATTAAAAAAGTTTAACAATTCGTTAAACTTAATCATCATAGTCATAGTCATCATTATAATAATCATCTTCCTCAAATGGTCCTTCAGTATCAAAATCACAAGGATCATATTCACCATTTTTTACAAGTTCTTTTTCTTCATCATTAAGATTATAGACAACCATTTCATCATCTAAATAATCTTTTTTATTATTATCCGGTATTTTAGAATTAATTTCTTTTAATAACATATTGATAACATGAATTAGTTTCATTTTCTTTTCTCCTTTATTGGATTAACATGTATTACCGTCAAATATATCTCTGGAACATTTGTAATAATTTCTTTTTCTAATTTATTTGCAATTTCGTGACTTTTAAATGTTGACATATTCCCATCGACAAATATTGTAAATGATATTTGGTATTTGTATCCTACTGGAGTGGAATTAAAATGTCTTATACCTTTTATGTCATTATATTTATGAACTATGTTAATTACTTTATCTTTCGTTTCATCATTTAAACTTTTATCCATAAGAACATTATAACTTTCAATAAATAATTTTACTGCTACATACATTATCCAAATGCTTATTAAAATACCCACAATTGAATCAATATACATCACGTTATTATGGGAAAGTAGAATTGATATTAATGTTGTAAGCGTTATTAACATATCATTTCTATGATCTATACATGAAGTTTTAATTAATATACTTTTACTTTTTTTGTAAAGTAAATGAGAATATAAAAATAATACAAACTTAACTAATATAGTAATAATACAAATGACAATTAATGTAAAAGAATAGTTTAATTTTTCATTAAATATTATCGATAAAATGGAGTTTTTTATAACATTTACACAAAATAATATCATAATAATACTTACTAAAAGACTATATATATACTCTGCTTTTCCATGTCCTAAATTATGATCTTCATCAGGCTTCTTCGAACTAATTTTACTACCAACATATGTCATAAAAGATGACAATATATCACCAGCACTGTTAAATGTGTCTGCGATAAGAGATTGACTATTACTTGAAAATGCCACTAAAGATTTTATTGATAAAAGAAAGATATTGCCAATAAGGCCTACCAAACTTACTTTTTTACTGTATTCAATTTTCTTATTCATATGCCCTCTTATTTATTATATTTATCAACAACATACTTTGCTAAAATTTCATCCGCAGGAGCAAAGTCATAATTTAATAGATCTTTAATATCTACCCATGCAAACGCACTATGCACATTAAGTGTAAATGTGCCTGAAATATATTTACATTCATATAGTTTTAAATTTACATCATTATGTGGATATTTATAAAAACTATTTGTTACAAAAGAAATTGCTTTAACTTCAACATTAAATTCTTCTCTTATTTCCCTTTCAATAGCTTCATAGTCGGTTTCATTTTCTTCAACCTTACCCCCAGGAAACTCCCATTGATTAAAACCATCTTTATGTGTTGATCTTTTAGCTATTAAAGCTTTATTATTCTTTATAATTAAAGCTGCTACTACATTAATTTCTTTTTTCATAATGTTCACCCTCTATATTATATCATTATTTTTATCAATAAAAAAAGAATAAGAAAATCTTATTCAAATTACTTTTTTATTAAAACATGATAATGAAACGAAGAATACGTTTTACCATTTGATTCATAAAAATCTTCAATATGATTAATAAATTCAATCTTAAAATCTTTAAATAATTCTTTTATCAAATTATAATCTGCATAAAAATGAGGTACTTTATACTCTGGACCCTCTTCCATCCTAAGTCTTGTATTTTCATCTACCAAAGGCCAGTCTTCTTGTTTAAAGCCCCATGTCTCTTTTGAGCCTAAAGTTAAATAACATTCTCCACCATTTCTTAGCACTCTTTTTAATTCTAAAATTATTTTTTTTACTCCTTCAGTATCCTGGTGAGATATAACATTTCTACACAAAATACAATCAAAGCTATCATTTTCATAAGGCAGACAAACCATATCTCCATGCTTATAACTAGCTTTTAAATTAAGTTCATCAATCCAATTTTTTGTTCTTTCAATAGCATTTTCACTTATATCAAATGCATATACATTAAATTCATTTGAAGCAAATAAAACAGTATGTCTTCCTAAGCCACATCCCAAATCAAGAAAATCCTTAAAACCCATACTTAGCCATCTATTAACTAAATAATAAGATTCAATACTAGGTATTCTCCAAATATTATTTTTATCATTATTTACAATTTCCCAATTCCAACCTTTAGATTTTATCATATTTCTCCTCACTTCCTTCTAAATATATTTTTATTTTATTTAAATAAAATTCTCTCATTTGTGTTAATAATTTATCAGCAACATTTATTGAAATAGTTCTTTCACTTTTAAATGTTGTATCAAATAAATCAATATTAATATTCTTACTTTCTGCTATAGTTTTCACATTTAATAAAGCTTCATTATATTCATTAACATTTTCCATATTCAAAAAATTTCTTTTTTCAAGTGATAAATTTGCATTATAATCTCTTTTTAATGACGTTAAACTATCTGTATATGTTGCAATTATTGAATTTATTTCTTTTTGAATAACTTTAGTATAATCTTCAAAAAAATCATTATATTCTTGGTCATTCATACCATTTTTAATATGTAATCTTTCTACCCAAATAAGTCTATCAAATAGGCTTCGGTCAACAATAATAATATCACTATTTTCTTTTAGAGCATCTTCAAGTTGACATCTTACATATTTAGGTATTTCTATATTTACAATATTTTTATACTTATCTTTTAAAAGTGGAAATATTTCTTTTTTATATTTTTCAGATGTAGTAAACTCCTCTAAAACAGAAACTTCAAAACCACCCTTTTTAAAAAAATCTTTTAAATTATTAATAAGAGTTGTTTTGCCTGTACGCGGAGTACCTGTAAACTCTATTACATATGTAGGTAAATCAAATAATCTTTTTAATTTCATTATTTCAACTTTTCTAAAATGTAAATTTTTAAGTTTTTTATATTCTTTTTGTTTTCCTTTAAATATTTCATCTTTGGCAAAATTATTTTCCTCTAAAGTAAAAGCTTCATTAATTAAATTTTTTAAAAATACAAACATTGGCATATTCTCATCTTCATTATAAATCAAACTTTCGTATATGCTTTCATAATACCATTTTTGTTTTTCATAGCCTCTTTTGAAACAAGAAAAAGACTTTTTGCCAAATTTTTGAAAACAAATAATCAAATCCTCAAGATTACTTATTTTATCGGCACAAACAATAGCTTTATGTCTTAAATCAAGTTTTTTTACTTCTTCAATAGTAACTTCTTTTCGTTCTTCCCAGCTTAAACTTTTATCTTTTTCTGTATCTCCCATAACTAAAGATAATATATCTTCACCAAAATTATTATAAATGTCATTTTTTGTATATTTGGTATCTTCGATAACATCATGTAAGTATCCCGCAGCAATAACGTTATCATCAAATCCATATTTTTTTAATATGTATGCTACATCTATTGGATGAATAATCATTGGCTTATCTTTTTCACTTTTTCTAACTTGTCCAAAATGAGCCATTATTGCAAATTTTTTTGCTTTTTCTGTTACTTTCATATTAACCCTCCATTTTTTTCCAAGTAGTTTCATCGTTAATATCTTTCGGATATAAATTTTTAACTTTAATATCGAGTTTTTCTATAATGTTATCAATATATTCTTTTTTATAAATTGTTTTTGTATCATTATAACATGCAGTAATTGAATTTATTTCATTAAAATATGAATAAATATATAGTACACTAGAAAGCTCATATATACCATGAGTTTTTTTAAGCAAATCATTAAAGGCCTCAACATTAAAAGCATCTTCAATAAATTTACAAAGCCTATTAATCTGACTAGTTTCAAATATTTTTTTACTTTTTTTAAATACAATATAAGCATTTTCTTTTATAACATACTGCGTATCAAAACTTACAATAAACGAATCATTATTTAAATGCACAAGATATTCAATTATCATAATTACTCCATAAAAACATTATAACAACATAAATAAAAAAGTTCAATTAAGAACTTTTATTAACAACATTTTCTATCATAAATATTTTCGACTACATTTTCTTCACAGCAAGTATTACATGGTGTAAATGTATGTTTATAAATATGATGATTAATTATTCTTGTGTTGCATGGTTTAATGTGTGGTACTTCGTAACAAATATATCTGTGGCAAACCCTTTCTTCAGGACATTCGTAAATTGGTTCACACATTTGTCCCATCATATTTTCTACTTTACCCATTTCTTCCATTGCAGGTCTTTTTTCACAATTCATTATAGGTAATCCTCCTTTTACTTTATATTATTCGAAATAAAATATGTTGTTTGGGCACAAAAAAAGATGAAAACACTTTATTTTTTCTTTTCATCTTTTGGAATAACAAATTCTCTTGTTTTATAATAATATTGACAACCACTTATTACACTAAATATTGTAGCAATAATTAAACATAATTTTGAAAGTGGAAAATGAAAGAATTCACAAGGGAAATTATTAAAGAAAGTAAGTGTTAAGCCAACCATCATAAAAGCAGTTTTAATTTTTCCCATACTTGATGCTGCAACAACTTTCCCTTTATTTCCTGAAATCATTTTGCAAGTGTCAGTGATTATATCACGTGTAATAATTACCACTGGTATTACTAAAGGTATAATTCTATCATAAGCTAAAATAATAAGTACTCCATTAACTAATATTTTATCTGCTATTGCATCAGCCATTTTTCCAAAATCAGTAACCATATTATATTTTCTTGCAATGTAACCATCAAGTTTATCTGTCACTGAGGCAATTAAGAAAAGTACTCCTGCTATAATATATTTTAAATTAAACGTTACACCATGAAATAAATATACTGGCCAGTTAAAACCCATTGCATGCCAAGGCAAACATAACATAACCAATATTATAAATGCTAGTACTATTCTTGAAATAGTTAATTTATTTGGTAAATTCATTTTTTACTCCTTATAACTTATATCTTTTGCAACTTGTGTATTAATTGTTATTTGTTTAACAGCCCAAAATGCAGCTATAATTACTAATAATACAATAAGAATGTATATAAATAAGTATAATGCATTATTTGGCTTTTTTTCAAGTCTTGTATAAGGTGACATTATTTTATCATCATTTGACTCTTTATTATTTTGTTCTATTTTTTTAACAATATCTTTTACAGGGATCTTTGAAGTTGATTCAAATACATATTCATTAAATTCATCTACAATTTTGTCGGCATCTAATCCTAAATATTTAGAATAGTTACTAATATATTTTTTTAATAAAAATATATCAGAAAATGCTCCGGTTTTCCCATCCTCGATATTTTCAAGTACTGCCTTTTCTATACTAAGATCACTGCTAACTTCATCAAGTGAAAGTCCGGCAGCTTCTCTTGTTGATAGTAAGAGGCTTCCAATATCTTTCAAAAAAATCTCTCCTTAATTTAAAATAAAAAAAATAATATCTTAATAAGCCATGTTCTGTACCATAAAATGGTGACAAACATTTATCTATGTAGCTAAGCTACATCCAGTCATCAGTTCAGTTTCCTTTGACTAGCTCCCCTACCAAAATTTGGGTTTCTCACTCGTGGGGTTTACCACGTTCCACTTCTTTTATTTCTAAAAGACTCGTCTCTTTGGCACTTTTATACTTAATCATTTCATTTTCAGAAATTTTCAGAGCCGTTAGTAATAAATTACTACTTTAAGTTATTTTTTCCTTAAACACGAACATTTTTATCCATCGCAGGATAAGTGAGCATGGACTTTCCTCTATAAAAATTCATTTATAGCGTTTGTCTAAAGATATTATTCGTTTTTTCCATATACTATTTTTTCAAGGTTGCTAATTCTTCGAAGTAAGTCAATATTTGTTACTGACTTTGTTGTGTTAGAATCATCACTTTGAGCTTCAAGTTTTTCTCTAAGTGAACGAATTTCTTGCTTCAATGTATAATTATCGGAAGTTAAATCATTAATTTGTTTCTTTAGATTCTTAATGATGTTATTATATTCTGTATAATCTCTTATAATCATGTCAAGATACTTATCGACTTCTTGTGGGCGATAACCTCTTGCATCAATTTTGAAATCATGTTCCAATATTTCCCCTGGTGTCAAATAAATCTTTTCATTATACATTTTTACACCTTCTAACAAAAAAATTATAGCAAAAATTGTTCTTATTTGTCAACATCGGTAAGGTTATCAAGATTAACCAAAATTTTAGCATAATTAGTTTCTTCAAGTAATTTTGAAATTAAATAATCAATATTCATTTTATCACCTATTTAATAATATGATAAATTATTTTAATTTTTCAATAGTTTCGACAAAACCTATCATTTATTTTATTTTAAATATGTGTTATACTGATAATGGTGAATATAAATGAATTATCCAAAAAGCATTAATAAAGTTTATAAAAAAACTATAAACTACGCCAACAGAGGAATGGATTTAGAAAGTTTAATTAACCAAATTAATGACTATTATATTGATAATAATATTGCAATTATATATAAAAAACCTACACCAATTCAAGTTGTAAAGTATGATTATAATACAAAAAGAATTACTGATGCTTTCTATAAAACCGAATCAACGCTTGATTATAATGGGCTTTATAAAGGCTATTATATAGAATTTGATGCAAAAAATACAAATAAAAACTATTTACCACTATCAAATATAGCTGAACATCAAATAAAACATATGAAAAATATTTTAAATCATAAAGGAATTTGCTTTTTATTAATAGGTATTAACAATGAATTTTTCGCATTACCAGGAACAAAAATAATTGAATTTATAAATAATGCAGAAAGAAAAAGCATACCTTATGATTATATAAATGAAAATGGTTATAAACTAAGTTATAATTATTTAAGAGGAATTGATTACATCAAAGCTGTTGACTGTATGATAAAGGAGAATATATGAAAAAATTAAAAATTCAAAAAAAGCTTAAAAATTTTAATACAAATATGAAAAGTAAAATTAATGGAGAAATAAAAAAGAAAGGAAAAAAAGGATTTATCTGGGAAATCATTTTTGGCTTTCTAATATTTTGTGCAAGTGCTGTATTAATATTTGTTTTATATATTATTATAAGTGCTCCGAATTTTGATAAAAATTTACTTTATAAAAAAGAGGCTACTATAATTTACGATAAAAACGGTATGGAATTTGCAAGAGTTGGTCAAGAAAATCGAGAACTTATTGAATATAAAGATTTACCTCAGGTATATATAGATGCATTAATTGCAACCGAAGATTCAAGGTTCTTTCAGCACAATGGACTTGATATAGCAAGATTTTTAAAAGCCTCTTTAGGACAACTTGTTTCGTCTAAAGCAGGTGGTGCTTCTACTATCACAATGCAACTTGTAAAAAAAACTTATACTAATGATAAATCTGAAGGTATCAAAGGTATTATTCGTAAATTTACAGATATATATATGGCTGTATTTAAAATTGAAAGTTCATATACAAAAGAAGAAATATTAGAATTTTATTCAAATTCTTTATGGTATGCTACTGGAAATATCAATACTGGTGGCATTTATGGTATAGAACAAGCAAGCCAATATTTCTTTGGAAAAAGTGTTAGAGATATAAACTTAGCAGAGGCTACCTTACTTGTTGGAATGTATCAAAATCCGAGTTGGTATAATCCATATTCTAATCCAGAGGGATGTAAAGCAAGACAAAAAACAGTTTTAACCTTAATGGTAAATCATGGATATATTACTGAAGAGGAAAAAGAAGCAGTACTTGCTATTCCTATTGAAAGTATGATTGTTGATAAAGAAGAAGTTGTGTCAAGTAATAACTATCAAGTATTAATTGATTATGTTATTAATGATGTTATAGAAAAAACTAAAAAGAATCCTAGAGTTGAAGCAATGAAAATATATACAACTTTCGATTTAAAAGTTCAAGATGTTCTTGTAAAGCTTGAAAAAGGTGAATTATTTAAATACTATAACGATTACGATCAAGAAGGAACTGCAATAACCTCTATAGCAGATGGTTCAATAGTTGCTCTATCTGGTGGAAGAAATTATAAAGCAAGAGGTTTAAATCGAGCAACTGGATTAAATCGTCAACCAGGTTCAACTGCTAAACCATTATTTGACTACGCACCATATATTGAATATTTAAATGGTTCTCCAGGAGATTATTTCTTTGATGAGCCATATTCATACTCTACTGGGCAATCAATAAATGATGCAGATAGAAAATACCAAGGAATGATTTCTTTAAGACAAGCTTTAGTTGGATCAAGAAATATTACTGCTTTACAAGCATTTCAAAAAGTTGCAGCTAAAGATATTTCTTTAATAGAAAACTTTGTTCATAGTGTTGGTATTAATTACGGCCCTGCCTTATATGAGTCAGCGTCTATCGGTGGATTTAATGGTACTAACCCACTTGAAATGAGTGCTGCTTATGCTGTATTTGGCCGTGGAGGATACTATATTGAACCATATTCTTTTACAAAAGTTATTTATGAAGATGGTACAACTTATGAAAATAAATATTCTAAAGAAAAGGTTTTAAGTGAAGAAACTTCGTATATGATTACAAACGTACTAGTAAATGCTGTTAATGATACATGGAGTGGTAACATAAAGATAAGTGGTACAGAAGTAGCTGGTAAAACTGGTACTACAAATATTGATGCTGCTACATTAAAAGCTAAAAACTTACCAGCAGATTTAATCCCTGATTCATGGAATATTACATATAATCCAGAATATGCTATTGCACTTTGGTACGGATATGATGAACATAGTGCAGAGCATTACATGAATACTACAACTGGTTGGGCAGCAAGAAGTAGAATTATGGAAGCACTTTCTAAAAATATTTATAGTACAAATAAAACATTTAAAAAACCAAGTAGCGTTATTTCTGTCGAAGTTGAAAAATATACAATTCCATTGATGCTTGCCTCAGAAAATACTCCAGAAGACATGAAAGTTACAGAATTATTTAAAGAAGGTACAGAGCCTACAGAAGTATCTAATAGATATGCAAAACTCGCATCTCCAAGTAATGGTAAAGCAAGTTATAATGGAAGTGAAGTAACTCTTAGTTGGACAGCAATATCTACTCCAGATGCAATAAATAATAGTTATTTACAAAATTATTTCAATGATAATTATGGCACATTTGCTACAAAATATTATGAAGAAAGAATAAAGTATAATGAATCATACATTGGAAAAATTGGTTATGACGTTTTTATTCAAAATGATGATGGCACGTTAAAAAGTCTAACGTGGACTGAAGGAACTACATATAAACAAACTATAGAACCAGGAAAGACTTACAAGTTTATTATTAAATCTTCTTATTCATTGTTCAAAAATAATGCTTCAGATAGTTTGATAATCAATGTTAACACTAATACTGATACAAATATTCCAGGCATTATCGAAGATAATAAAAATAATGATAATAAAGATACTGGTTTAAACTAAAAAAAATGCTCTAGAGCATTTTTTTTGTTTGTTTATACTTGCAATTCATTTTACAATTATCACATAAAGGGTTTTTAGCTTTACAATAATATCTACCAAACAAAAGTAATTGATGATTAATTTTATTGTATTCATTTTCATTAAATTTTTTTAAAAGTTTTTGTTCTACATCATACACAGAATCTTTTTGATTAGCCAAACCAAGTCTTTTAGCAACTCTTTCAACATGTGTGTCAACTGCAATCGTAGGCACATCAAATAGTTCAGATAGAATCACATTTGAACACTTTCTACCAATGCCGGGCATACGCTCAAGCATTTCTCGATTATCAGGTACAATTCCGCCATATTCGTTTAAAATAATTTTTGCATCTTCTTTTATAAAGATGGCCTTTTTATGATAAGAGCCTAAAGGCTTAATTATTTTTTCTAATGTTTTAATATCTAAATTTGCAAGTTCATGTAAAGTATGTTTAAAAAGTATTGGTGTGACTTCATTAACTCGCTTGTCTGTACACTGAGCCGATAACATGACTGCAATTAGTAATTCATAATCCTTATTGTAATTTAATTCACATTTAGGATCTGGAATATAAAAATCTAATTTTTCTCTTAAATCATTAATTTTCATCATCATCTAACCAATTATAATCAAATACACTACTTTCAAAATTTTGTTCTTCAGTGTAATAATTATTTTCTGATTTATTATATTTTTTTATATCATTTATAGATTTATACCCTTTTTTATTCCAATCAAATAATACTTTATCAATATATCTTAGTGATGGAGCATTATTTTTTATAGCTTCATTTAAGGCTTCTAAAATAAGTTCTTTACTAAATCCTTTTGATAACCAAGCATTAATAATCTCATAGTCCATGCCAGATAAACTTTTGCCAAATATTTCTTGAAATTTATAGAAAATACTATTTTCATCTTTTTCTTCTTTTTCTAAATTTATTGATTCTTTTAAACTATTATAGAAATTATCTAAAGATATTTTATCAATCAATTTTCCACTTTCATTTTTAACTGAACTTAATTTAATTAATCTTTTTGTTAATAAGCTTTCAAATGCTATTAATGTATCTTCTTCAGAAAGACATATAGCTTTAGATACTTTTTTTACATCAAATACTAAATCATAATCATTATCAAAATACATTAAAATTAAAAACTCTTTTAATGTTAAATTGTATTTTAACGCTTCTTTTAAAAATAAAGTTTCTACTACAAATTTTTTATTATCTTTATTCATTTTTATACTTCCCTAAAATGTATTTTTTTAATTCATTTTTTTTATTTTTTAATTCATTTTTTAATATTTTGATTTTTAAATCATTCATAATTTCACTAATTAACTTACATGGTTCAATATTTAAAATTTGCATTATTTCTTTACCTGATATATCAATGTCTTTCATACTTTTTATTGGCATTGATTTATATATTTTGTTAATAGTCTGTTTATTTACTTTTAAAACCTCACCAGCAACATAAGATAAATATAGTCCATAATTAAACAATGTAAAATTATTTATTTTTTTTGATATAATTATTTCTTTAACTTTTGATATATTTTCTTTTTCTTCTTTTGTAAATTCTGCTTTATTAATATCGATTTGAGACCACATTCCAAGTATATCCATAGTAAATACAACATCATCGTATTTAAGTCCTATATATGTACTAATCTTAGTATCATCAAGTAGCTTTAGTCCTTTTAAAAAGTTTTTACTACTTAATATTTTTGTAAGCTCTTCTTTAATACGTATAGGACTTAAAGTTGTAACTAATTGAGCATTTTCTTTTATTGCTTCATAAGTATTTTCTTCAATTTTAAAGTCAAGTATAGCGGCAAATCTAATTGCTCTAAGCATTCTTAATGGGTCTTCTGAAAATTTATCATTAGCGCATCCAATTGAACGTACTATTTTATTTTTTATATCTTCTTTTCCATTTAATAAATCTATCAGTTTATCATTTTTATCCATGCAAATAGAATTAATGGTAAAATCTCTACGTTTTATATCTTCGAATAAATTATTTACATATTCAATTTCCACAGGATGACGCTTATCATATTTTTTCTCTTTTCTATATGTTGTAATATCAATATTATAGTTTTTAATTTTAATATTAAAACCACCATAACTATTTGTACTTTGTTTAATGCTTAAAAAATTTACTAAGTCTTTAGGTTTTGCATTAGTACAAATATCTACATCAAAAGAATTTTTCTTAAGTAAAGAGTCACGAACAAAACCACCTACTACATAGGCTTCATATCCTTCACTTTCTATTTTCTTAAGTATATTCTTGATAAGTTTATCCATAATCCTCCATCAATATTTTAGCATAATTTACAGTTAAAAAAAAGGACACGCTGTTGTCCCTATTATATTATATTGGTGCTCGTAATCGGGGTCGAACCGATACTTTCTTTTGGAAAAATAGATTTTGAGTCTATCGCGTCTACCAATTCCGCCATACGAGCAAACAACATATATATTATACCACGCACCTAAATTTTAATCTAGGCTTTTTAAATATTCTAATACAATTTCTTTATCATCAAGGTGATGTTTTTCATGACCAATTATTTGATAGTCTTCATGACCTTTACCTAAAATCAATAATGTATCATTTGTTTTAAGTAAACTAAGACCCTTGTTAATCGCATTTTTTCTATCTAAAATAATTTCATAATTATCTTTTGATACACCCGCTATAATATCATTCATAATAGCGTTTGGATCCTCAGTACGAGGATTATCATTTGTAAATATTACATAATCACTTTTTTCTGTAGCTATTTTTCCCATAATCGGTCTTTTCATCGGATCCCTATCACCACCACAACCAACAATAGTAATTATTCTTCCCTTTTTATTTTCTAAAAATGAATTTATAATTTTTTCAACTGCATCTGGTGTATGAGCATAATCTATAATTGCTTCAGCATCACGAACGACAACTTGTTCACATCTTCCTTTTGGTGGATAAATACTTTTCGTAATAGAAATTATTTCATTAAGACTAAATCCGTATGTATTTACTATAGCAAAAGTTGTCATATAATTGTATACATTAAATTTTCCCCTTAAATTTGTTTTAACACAAAAAACATCATTATCATACTTAAAGTTAATAGTTGTACCAATAGTATCATTTTCATAATTTATTATTTGATAATTTGATTCATTAAAACCAATAGTTTTGAAATTCTTTTGTTTAAAATACTTTCCATATTCATCATCATTATTTACAATAATAGTTCCATTAGTCTTTAATTGATTTAATATTTTAAGTTTAGCTTCAAGATAATTATCCATAGTTTTATGATAGTCTAAATGATCTTCAGTAAGATTTGTAAAGGCTTCAATCTTAAAGTTTAATCCTTCAACTCTTTTTAATGATAAAGCATGAGATGAAACTTCCATAACAACAGCTTTGCAACCTTTTTCAAGTGCTTCAATAAGCATTGAGTATATTTCAAGTATTTCTGGTGTCGTATTTGGAAGCTCCCTTATATCATTATTAATATAAAATCCAATAGTACCAATATATGCTGCCTTAATACCGAGTTTATTAAGCATTTGATATGTTAAATAACTTGTGGTAGTTTTACCATTTGTACCAGTAATGCCTATTATATCTAGTTTGTTTACTTCATCTTTAAAATTATTTACTATGTAGTTTTGTAAATACTCTTTTGTATCAGAAACTATCAATGTATCAACAGCATAATTTCCATGTTCACATATTATCTTAGTAGCACCATTTTTAATAGCACTTTCAATATAATCATGTCCATCAACGGTAGCACCTTTTATTGCTACAAACGTATCCCCTTTTTGTACTTTTCTTGAATCAGTTTTTATATTTATCATTTGTATTTTCCTTTCTAATCATTTTGATTAAAATATATGTCATACCAAACTAAAAAAGTATATATAGTCCATATTTTTTTATAATTATCTTTTTTACCATTTTTATGATTATCTAAAAGTTTTAATATTTTTCTTGTATCAAAAAATTTCTTAGCATTATCGCTTTCAAATTTTTCTTTTATTAAATTATAAAGTTTATCAGTTTTAATCCATTCTTTCAAAGGTACTGGAAAGCCTAATTTTTTCTTTTTATACGCCTCAGTTGGAATAACACCTTGAGCAGCCTTTCTTAATGCAACTTTCGTTGTATTTTTATTAATTTTTGCATAGCTAGGCAATTTTCTTGCTACTTCATAAACTTTTTTGTCTAAAAATGGCGTTCTTGCCTCAAGGCCAAACATCATTGTATTTCTATCTACTGCATGTAAAAAATCATTTACAAGCCAATAGTAATAATCGATTGCTTGTCTTTGGACTAATGTTGAATTATTTTCATAATCTTTATAAACCTTTTTTACTATATCTTTAGTTTTTATTTGATTTTTTAATTTAACTATACTATTTGCTTCTTTATCCCAAAATACTCTACCAAGACCAATATTATAATTTTCGAGTTTTTGGCCTCTTCGATAAAGAAAGTTAAATCCTTTAGCATCTGGAAATAATCCAGCAATTAAGGATATACCATGTCTTATAAAATATGGAATGCGCATATACCAGTGCATAGAAAGTTCCTGTTGATATGAATTATAACCAGCAAATAATTCATCAGCACCTTCTCCAGAAAGTACAACCTTAACTTTTTTAGATGCGATTTCAGAAACAAAATATAATGCTATAGCAGAAGGGTCTGCAAGTGGTTCATCCATATAATATTGTATTTTAGGAAAAGCATCAATATATTCATCCATAGTTATTTTTTTTGAATAGTTTTTAATATTTAATTTATTTGATAAATCTTTGGCATATTTGATTTCATCAAATTTAGGATTATCATATCCAACGGTAAATGTCTTATCAGGCTTTGCAAGAGAAACTATATAAGAAGAATCTATTCCACTTGATAAAAAAGAACCTACTTCAACATCACTTATTTGATGATATTTAACAGAATTTTCCATTGCTTTTGTTATATCTTTAGTAATATCTTCCATGGAATTATTTTTCTCATCAAAATTAAGCCTAAAAAAACTTTTAATTTCGATTTTTCCTTCTTTATATAACAAATATGAACCTGGCTCTAACCTAAAAACGCCTTTAAAAAACGTTTCTGATGTTGGTACTGAATTAAAACATAAGTACGCAGATAAAATATTTTCATTTAATTTTTTATCAAAATCCGGGTTAGCTAAAAAAGCTTTAGGTTCTGAAGAAAACATAAATGTATCATTAAAAAGGCCATAATAAAGTGGTTTAATTCCAAATCCATCACGAGCTAAAAATAATTCATTCTTATTTTTATCCCATATAGCAAAACTAAACATGCCTCTTAAATGTTTTGCTACATCATAACCCCATTCTTCATATCCATGAATAATAACTTCAGTATCTGTTTTAGTTTTAAATACATGATTTTTCTTTTCTAAAGCATCACGTAATTCTTGAAAATTATATACCTCACCATTATAAACAATTACAACTGATTCATCTTCATTATAAATTGGTTGTTTTCCTGTATTTAAATCAATTATTGCTAGCCTTCTATGTGCTAATGCACATTTGTCATCTATATAAAATCCTTCACCATCGGGACCTCTATGTTCAATTTTCTTAGACATTTTTTTAATAATTGTTTCTTTTTCTGGTTTATTATTTATAAAACCCACTATTCCACACATAAATTCACCTTTGTTTTAACTTTCTTTATAAGTACTTTTATACAAATCTATTTCCTCACCATCATTTGCTGTATCAATTTTAATTTCTGGCAAATCATTTATTGAAGCAAGTCCAAAATAATCTAAAAACTCTCTAGTAGTTCTATATAAATTAGGGTGCCCCGGAAGTTCACTTTTTCCACATACTTTAATTAAATCCTTTGCCATTAGTTTTTTTATCATAAAAGATGATGAAATACCTCTTAAACTATCTACACCTGCCCTGGTTATTGGCTCGTTATATGCTATAATTGCAAGTGTTTCAAGTGCTGCTTGACTTAGTATATTTGAAGAAGTAGTATCTTTTAATAATTTTTGATAATACTCAATATGTTCTTTTTTTGAAGTAAGTTTAAAAGAATTAGATAAATAACTAATTCTAATTCCCCTTGTTTCTTTTTCATATTCAGTTTGTAGTTGCTTTAATAATTTTTGAGCTTCTTTTTCATTTATGTTCATAACACTACATATTTCTTCAATAGTAATTCCATCATCACCAACAACAAAAAGAAGGCCTTCTAAAATTGCTAATTTATTCATCTTTTACCTCTACATATATTTTACTAAAATTTCCACTTTGAGACAAGGTAATTAGATTATCCTTGCACATTTCTAAAACACTTAAAAAAGTTACAACAACTTCTTCTTTACTAAATTCAGAAAAAAGTTTTGTAAACTCAATCTTTTTTTTCTTATTTAAAATATCTTTTATATATGAAATTTTATCTTTTACACTATATTCTTTTTTAGTTATTTTTGTAATTCTTGGCTTTTTATATTCAATTCTTTCACTAATCTCTAAAATGGCATTAACAAGATCATCAAGACTGCAAGAACCATACATAAGTTTATCGTCTTCAGCATACTCTTTTAAACTTTCTGGTAATTTAGTGTAGTATGATTGCCTATTTTTTTCTAAATCTCTAAAATCATTCGTTATAGTTTGATATTTCTCATATTCAATCAACCTATTTCTTAAATCTTCCTCACTATTAATTTCGTAATTGCTATCATCTTCTTCATCATCGAAACCAAGTATAATTTTGCTTTTCAAATGAATTAATTCTGATGCCATTACTAAATATTCACTTTTGTTATCTAAATCATTTTTATCTAATGTATTAATAAAATCAATATATTCATCAATAATATCTTTTAAATCTACTTCATATATATTAAGTTCATGTTTTTTTACCATATGAAGTAATAAATCAAGTGGTCCTGTAAAATCTTTAATGTTAAAATTCATATAACTCCCTATTTGCAATCAAAAAACATTGCATTCATTTCATAATTTATTTTAATTGGACTTGTATCCTTTTCATAATAATATATGTTATCAATTTTTTGATAAAATTGCAAATAATCAATAGAAAGAGTAAAATTTAGTCTTAAACTATTACTTGATAATGAAGTTTCAATACCAGGTTTACCACTATAAGAATTAACATATGAGGTATATTTACTATACATCTCACTATAGTTTGCATTTGATGTTTCATAAACAACATTATCTTCAAGTTTGTAAAGCGAATCATCTTGAAAATAATAAACTATTGTTTCATTCGTATTAGAACATGTTAAACTAGCCCTATTTTCACTATCTACATTTAACATTATTAAATCATAGTCTTTTTCTGACAATTTAACTATACTATATCTTTTTGGTTGTACATCAATTAAATAACCAAAAGATTTACTCGCATCAGCACTAATTACACCATTAATTTTAATTGTTTTTATTATATTGTTATCATCATATAATCTTAAAAAGTACCCACTATCTGATAAATTCAATTCTTTTTCATCATTATTTGTTGCTTCAAAAGATATATTATTTTCATTATACTTAAGATTACTAAAAACTGTATTATCAATAGTTATATTAGAATTACTATCAATAGAAAATATTTGATTATCTTTAATAACTGTATTATTAATTACTTCATTACCAGTTTTATTATCACCTTGTGATGGATCAATATTCGTAGTATTGTTACTAAAAGCTTTATTATATAAATATTCTCTATAAGCTTTTTGTATATCTGGTAAAAAATATATAATTAATATAAATAATACAAAAAGTACAACTGTTCCAATCCAACTATGTTTTCTTTTATCAGTTCTTCCTATTGTTACTGATTCAAGTGGACTAACATCAAGATTAACTTTTTTTCTAGCCATAACTATTCACCCTATTCTCTTTTATTATTATACTATAATCAAAAATATAAAACAATAAACACTTGATATTTTAAAAAAAGTTTGTTAAAATATATCTAGTTTTCATGGCGATGTAGCTCAGCTGGCTAGAGCATCCGGTTCATACCCGGCAGGTCGAGAGTTCGAATCTCCCCGTCGCTACCAAATAAGATTATTAATCCGTGTATACGGATTTTTTTATTTTATAGACAAAATTCTAAATTTATGTTATAATCTATTTGTTTTTATAAACTTTATTGAGAGAAAGAAGGAATTTATTTAATGAAAAATGAAGTAGATGCAACGTCTATTATTGCTTTAGGTGGCTTAGGTGAAGTCGGAAAAAATATGTATGTTATTAGTCATAAAGATGAACTAATTATTATAGATTGTGGAGTTTTATTTCCTGAAGATGATCTTTTAGGAATTGACTATGTAATTCAAGATTATACATATTTAAAGCAAAATGAAGACAAAATTAAAGCATTAATTATAACACATGGTCATGAAGACCACATTGGTGGTATACCATTTTTATTACAAAGTGTAAATATTCCAGTAATATATGCTCCGAAAATTGCCAGTGATTTAATTAATAAAAAGCTCGAGGAAAGAAATATTAATTACAAAAATATTGAAATTATTAATAGCGAGTTGGTAATTAATTTTAGATATTTTAATATTGAGTTTGTTAATACAACTCACTCTATACCAGATAGTTATGCAATATGCATTCATACACCTAATGGCACTATTTTTGAAACCGGTGACTTTAAATTTGATTTAACTCCAATTGGTCCAATGGCTGATATTCATAAAATGGCAAGAATAGGTTCTGAAGGAGTTTCTTTACTTTTAAGTGATTCCACTAATGCTTTATCTGAAGGATATTCAAAAAGTGAATCATCAGTAGATGGAACATTAAACGATATAATATCAAGACACCATGGCAGAGTTATAATTGCAACATTTGCTTCAAATATATTTAGAATTAAACATATAGTAGAAACCTGTAAACAATATGGAAGAAAAATTGTTGTATTCGGAAGAAGCATGGAAAACGCTATTGAACTTGCAAGTAATAACGGATTAATTGAAGATAAAAGTATTTTTATAGATGCATTTCAATCAAAAAATTTAAAAAGAAATGAAGTCTGTATATTATGTACGGGAACTCAAGGGGAACCTTTAGCAGCATTATCGAGAATAGCTAATGGTGTTCATAAACAAATTTCTTTATTAAATGATGATTTAGTTATTTTTTCATCAAGTGCAATACCAGGAAATGCAAACAGTATTAATAAAATAATCAACAAACTTTATTTAAAAGGTGTAAGAGTATTTACAAATACAGAATTTAGTGATATTCATACTTCTGGTCACGCCAAAGAAGAAGAGCTTAAATGGATGCTTAGAATTATTAAACCAGACTATTTTATGCCAATGCATGGTGAATATAGAATGCTTAAAAAACACGCTGAAATAGCTAAGGTCTGTGGAATAGAAAATTCTATTATTTGTGAAAATGGTAATGTTGTAAAATTACTTAATGGAAAAGCATACAAAGACGGAAATGTTACAGCCGGCGATGTATATGTTGATGGTTCTCGAATCGGAGATGTTGGTTCGGTCGTTATTAAAGATCGTAAACTAATGAGTCATGATGGAATATTAATTGCCATTTTAAATATTAATACTTTGACAAGAAAACTTTTAATTAAACCAAATGTTACAGCAAGAGGTTTTGTTACAATTAATGAAAACATAGAATTGATAAATAAGATTGAGAATAAAATTTCTGAAATAACAAATAACTTTCTAGCAAAATCAATTTATAGTTATACCGACTTAAAAAATCAAATCATTTTAGAAGTACTTCCATTTATTAATGAACTTACTGGAAGAAGGCCAATTATTATGCCAGTTATAATGGAAGTAAATCAATCAATATACTAAAAAAATCTATCATAAAGATAGATTTTTTTAAATGTGTTTTTCTAATTGCTCATCTTGACTAAAAAATTTTTCTACAGTCATATACTTTTTACTATCTTTAATGATAATTAAAGTTTTTTCTGTTTCACCATTTTTGAATATAGTATCACAATTAAATGTAAAATATTTTGGACTAAAGACAATACATATTTTATTGCTAGCCCAATGAGGCTCTAAAACAGTTTTATCAACTTCGGAAAAAGCACTTGTATATTGTCCATGAGAATGATATGTTCCCAGTATTTCATAGCCATTCTTATCCGCAAAAGCTTTTGCGCGACTTTCATATAAAAGCGGAAAAACAAACTCATTTTCAGAACCTACTAAATTCTTTTCATAATATATTTGTTCGATATAAAAATGAAGTACACCTTGAATATTTTTCATTTTTCCAAGTAAATAGCCACCACACTCAGAAAATTCATCAATATAGGCATGATTAATAATTGCTTCTGCAACATTTAAATTTAAAATTACTACTGATTTTGGTGATTGCATATTCTCTCCTTAAAAAGGAAGAAGTTTTATTTTGCTTCTTCCTGTGCTCTTGTTTCTCTTATAACTGTAATTTTAATTGTACCTGGATATTGCATTTCTTTTTCAATTCTATCCTTCATATCACGAGCAATTTTATAACTTGTTAAATCATCTACTTCATCTGGTTTAACCATAACTCTTACTTCTCTTCCAGCTTGCATTGCGTAGGTTTTTTCAACACCTTCAAATGAATTACCAATACTTTCAAGCATTTCAAGACGTTTAATGTAGTTTTCAATAGAGTCATTTCTTGCGCCAGGTCTTGCAGCACTTAAAGTATCTGCTACAGCAACTAAATTTGCAATGATTGTTTTCGGCTCTTTAGCACCATGATGTGAAATTATTGCATCTAATATGGTTTCATTTTCATGATATTTTTTTGCTATATCATAACCAATTTCTACATGACTGCCCTCTACTTCAAAGTCGATTGCTTTTCCAATGTCATGAAGAAGACCAGCACGCTTAGCTAAATTAATATTTTCACCTAATTCAGCAGCCATCAATCCACATAAATTAGCAACTTCTATTGAATGTTTTAAAGCATTTTGTCCATAACTTGTACGATAATTTAGCTTACCTATTAAGTGTAAAAGTTCAGGATCCATTTTAGTAAGTCCCAGTTCATTCATTGTTTTACTACCTAATTCAGTAATTTTATTATCAATATCTCTAACTGTTTTATCATACACTTCTTCGATTCTAGCTGGATGTATTCTACCATCTTTAATAAGCGTTTCAATTGTTATTTTTGCTATTTCTCTACGAAGTGGATCAAACGATGAAATTACAATCGCTTCTGGTGTATCATCAATAATTAAATCAACACCTGTAATTGACTCAATAGTACGAATATTTCTTCCCTCACGGCCAATTAATCTGCCTTTCATTTCATCATTAGGAAGTTCTATAGTACTTACGGTCTGAAGACCTACTACATCATCAGCGTATCTTTCCATAGAATCAACAATAAGTTGCTTAGCCTTATCATTTGCCTCCAATTTTGCTTTAGCGGTTTCATCTTGAATATATTGAGCTATTTCTTTGCTCATATCATTTTCAACACGAGCCATAATCTGTTTCTTAGCATTTTCCTTGCTTAAACCAGATATTTTCTCTAATTTCTCAATTTCCTCTTTTAATAGAGCATCCATTTTAGTCTCTTTATCTTGGATATTCTGCATTCTTGACATTAATGTATTTTCTTTATCATCAAGTGATGCATCTCTTTTCTGTAGCATTTCCTCTCTTTTATCGAGATTATTTTCTCTACTAATTAAACGATTTTCAGTTTCCTTAAGCTCAGCTTTTTTTTCTTTTACTTCTGCATCAGTTTGTTGTTTTAATTTAAAGCTTTCCTCTTTAAGTTCTAAAAGTGCATCTCTTCTTTGCTTGTCTGCCTCTTTCTTGGCATCCTCAATTAGTTTATTAGCTTTATTGAAGCGTTTTTTGTTAATAATTAAAAATATTACAAATATAACAGCTGCTCCAATTATTAATCCAATAACAAGAGTTAAAATGGAAGATTTTGTAAATTCCATTTTATCCTCACTTTCTGTATATTTTAGAAATTTTTAAATCTCTACAATTTTATTATATATTTTTTTGGGTTTTTAATCAATAGAAAATACATATCTGTTTACAAAATGCTATATTACGTATAAAAATATTGAAAAGAAAAATAATATACTTGCGGCTAAAACAAAAAAGTGAAATATTGAATGCATATATTTTTTCTTTTTACCAATGCCATAAAAAATAGCTCCAATTGTATACATCATCCCACCACTAAGCATTAAATAAATTCCTGCTATATCAATACTTTTTACTAACGTTTTAAAAGTAAATATAATCATCCAGCCCATAACTAAATATAAAAACATAGAAAATTTTTTATACTTTTTTAAATCTATAGAATTTAAAGCTATGCCTAAAATTGCACATGCCCAAATAACACCAAAAACAACCCATCCTATGGTTTTAGGAAGTGCCACTAAAGCATATGGGGTATAAGTTCCTGCTATAAGTAAAAATATACTATCATGATCTAATATTCTAAATACTCTTTTTGCATTATTAACTTTAAAAGAGTGATACAAAGTCGACATTGTATATAAAATAATAGAACACGAACCATAAATCACGCTGCTCACAACAGCATAAGCATTATGATGTATAGCACTAAAAACTACGCACAAAACAAGTGCTGCAATAGAAAGAAGTCCTCCAATACCGTGACTTATTGCAGATAAAAGTTCTTCACATAGACTGTACTTTGGAATTTCAATTTTTTCTTTTAATTTCATACTACAATTTTATCATTTTACGTGCAAAATATAAACAACAATTTGTTAAAAACGTTTATCATAAAAAAACGAAATAATAATACTATTTCGTTTTCAAATACAAATTACCAACGCCACCTTCGATATTTAAGCTAACAGGACCTTGACCATTTTCATAGCTGTCAGATATTTTTTCATCATCAACATAAATGTTTCCTAATCCTTTTTTTATCTTAATTTTGTAATCGTTTATGTCGCTTAATAGTTTTATATTAAGTTCTCCAACACCAGCACTAATTTTATTACTTCCCTTAAATAATGATGCAATACTACTTTTACCTGCACCCATTACAAAGTTTAAATTATAAATGTCTCCATTTTCAATATCTAAAGTACCGGCCCCACCTGCAATTTTAGCATCATCCAAAATTGTAATTTTTTTTATATTAATTTTGCCTGCACCTTGTTTTAAATTAATTTTTTTCGCATTAACATTTGCAATTTCAATATAACCAGCCCCTGCAGTTAAATTTAGTTCATCAAATGTTTTATCACTTGGCACATACAATATCAAGTTACTATCTTTTGTATTAATTGAAACATTTATCTTTTCTTCGTTTACTTTTATAGAATTTCCTTTTCTTTCTAATTTTACATGTTTATTATTTGTTTCAATTTTAAATTCAGTTGACTCTTTAATAATTAAATTGGTGTAAGACAAAGTAACATTTAAAATATCTACATTGCCTTCGTCACTATTATATAAAACTTTATTTTCTTTCAACAACGGACTTGATGTAAAATATTTTTTAAATACATTATATTTTCCAGTATATAATCCGTATACAACAAAGATTATAAAAACAAGTAATATTAATCTAATTAATTTTCTAATCATTTAATATCCACTCCACCAAATATACATATGGCATTAAGATAAATTGTAATAGTACTATCATCAGATAATTCCTTATTTTTTATATCAACGCCTCCAAAAATTGGTGTTGATTTTACTTTTATCTTACAATTCTTTGGAACATATATATCTATTCCACCAAAAATCGATAATGAATCAATAACAATATCTTTTTCAAGAATAGCATCTCTTAAGTCTAATGTTATTGCACCAAATACTGAATTTAAATTCATATTTTCTACTTTTTCTTTGTTAAATTTTAAATCTTGAGACCCAAAGAAAGCAAATTGTTTGTTACTATTTCCTTCTTTTTTAAGCTTATCAATGTCTTTGCTATTAATATCTAATACATCTTTAAACACTAATAATAAACCTATTGTAATTAATATTACTGGTAATAATAATTTTAATAATAAACCAAATTCAATTAAATCTCTTTCTGCCAAAAAAAGCCAAATTCCAATTACTAAAAATATAATACTTGTTGTTTTATCTTTGTTTTCAGAGATGCCAATTAAAGAAGGAATAATAATAAATAAAGTCCACCAGCCTTTAAAAAATATATTAACGTCTGTTAATCCAAATGCATTTAAACTTAGTACTATTCCAATAAAAATTAATACAAAGCCTAAAATATATTTCAAATAATATTTCATTTAACCATCCTACTTTCTAAATATGATTATAACATTAATAATATGATATGTAAATTTTTTTATAAAAAAAAGTGGCAAGCCACTTAATTAGTTATCATAGTAAAATCGCTTAAATTACTAACAGCATAAGGTTTAACTTGAAACAATACTTTTTCTAATGGTCTAACTTCTCGTCCATTTGATAATTTAACATTTCCCAAAGATTCTTTAACTGAAACTATAATATATTCTTCTAAGTTTTCACTATCTACTAAAACTTGATAATTAGTATTAACATTATTTAATGCTTTAAGAACTTTTCCATTCAAATTTAAATAACCACACAAATATTTTTCAACTAATTCATTTTGTTTAACCTTGTCAGTAGCAGTAGTAGAATATAAACGTCCTTTTGAGTCAATAAATTCAGGCACATTTTGAATATCTGAATTTTGAAAGTTCTGAGTTTGAATATTTTCAGTAGTACTCGGATTTTGTATATACTTAGAAAAATAATCGCCAAATTTTGAAGATTCATCTTTTTCTTTTTCTTCAGGTAAAGATACTGGAGCAACAGAACTGTTCTTTGTAAGTTCAACATTCAAATCCAATGCTTCATCTGGTTTTAATACTGGAGTTACCTCTTCGTTTTTATTCTCAACAACATTACTATTAATGTAATCTGTTAAATCAAACACCTCATTATTATTCACACTGTCCATAATAACACCTACCTTTATTCTTCTTATATTATAAATTGTAATCCACTTTTTTTCAATATTAAATTACTTTATATTCAAATATTTTTTCAATTTATCTATGTTTCTTTTAGCATCGTTAATTCCGATGTTATATATTTTTTCAATTGCTTCCGGGTTTGCTTTTGTAATATCTAATTGCACATTTTTTGTTGGTCTAAACACAAATATTTCCTTGTTATCTTCAAGTTTTTTTATTTTTTTCAAAGAATTATTATACTGATTATATCTGTTATACATTGCTTCAATAAAATTATTATATTTATGATATTTAACTTTAATTGCTAATTTTTCTTCCATACTAAAAGGCATTTTTTTATAACCCAATTCTTGCGTTAATACAACTATAATTTTATCGTACTTTAGAGACAGACAAAAATCAATTGGTATACTATCAGATATTGCGCCATCCAAATATTTGTCATTATTAATAGTTACCATTTTAGTAACAAAAGGCATAGCAGAGCTAGCTCTAAATATTTCCATATTATCAAAAATATTATTAATAAGTTTATATTCTGGCTTTCCTGTTTTAACATTCGTTATAACAACATATAATTTTTTATTAGCATTTTCAAAAGCTGTCTCATCAAAAGGATCTAAATTTTTATTTACTTCATAATATGCGAACTTTTTATTTACTAAATTTCCAGTTAATAATAAAGATTTTTTGCTTATATACCTTTTATCATTACAATATTTTTTATTTAATCGTATAACTCTACCTTTTTGCTTAGAAAAATAATTTGGAGCAATTAATGCCCCTGCAGATACTCCGACAATAGCATCTACGTTAATGTTATTTTCTAGTAATATGTCAAGTACTCCGGCAGTATACATTCCTCTTAAAGCACCGCCTTCTAATAATAGTAATGTTTTCATATAACACCTTTCTAATTTTAATTATCTTTTTTCCATGGATTATTTTCATCTGGATCAGTTGGATCCCAACCTTTATTAGGATTATTTAAGTCTATTTTTATACCCTCCGGTTTTTTAACATCCTCCGGCAAATAATCACTATCATATATTTCTACTGGCGTACCGAATAAAATATTATCATAAATCCACTTTGCGTCAATTACCGCAAGACGAATACATCCTAAAGAAGCTTTACTACCAAGTTTATTATATTCTTCACTTTCTAAATCATTCCAATAAGGATTTGGTTTAGAATAATATGGTACAGAATGAAAAAATATAGGGCCAGTTATACGCATAGTATAATGTCCCCAAACATTTCCAACTAATGATAAGATTTCATATCTATCAGATGTTTTATAAATTCCTATTGGCGTTCCATCACCAGTTGAACAAAGCATAGTTTTAATAAGCGTGTATGTGTTATTAACTTTTTCGTAAATCATTACAACATTTAACTTTCTATTTACTTTAATGTAATATTTAGAATTACTATTTATGTTAATTACTTGTTTTGCTTTAACAATCAATTTAAAAGGAATCTTTGTGACGTTTCCAGATGAATCTTTAGCTTCATATTCTAAATCATATTCACCATCTTTATTAGTATCATATGTGCCAATAACTTTTAGATTAATTTTTTCATTTGAATTATCATTAGCTACAACACTATCATAAAAACTAGGATTTTCATGTTGATAAATTGTTATATTTTTCACGCCTTCTATTATCGGAGGCTCTGTATCAACTACATTTACATAAATCTTCTTGTTAATAGTTTGTTTAAATATATTTTTTATAGTTATAGTTAAATTATTTTTACCTATTTTATCAAAAATTACATTCTTATTTACAATTTGACAATTTTTACATTTAAGAAAAGATTTAATATCAATTTCTTCATTAACATTTATATCATGTAAAACTAACACATTATATTTAATTTTCTTATTATAAAATAAAAATATTCCACTTAATATAAGTAAAAATATAATAATACTAACAACTACCTTTTTCATATAATATATAATAGCATAAATTATTTTTTTTAAAAACCACTTTTGATAATAAAAATTTTCATTACTTTATTCAACTTTATTCATCAGTCTTTTAGAATTATTTTTCCTTATATCATAAATCGTATAATAAATACCTAATGACATAAAAAACATACTTAATATAAATAAAAAATTTATTTTATCTTTAAAAATAATTATTGATAAAAAAGTACTAAATAATGGACTTAATGAATTTATTATTGATGTTTTAGAGGCTCCTAAAAAGTTTGTGCCATAAACAAAATATAAAATACTAACACCATAAGTAAAAAAGCCAATTATTAATAAATACCAGTTATTAAGTATTAAAGAAATAATATTTGTATTTTTTAAAATATGTAATAAATTAAATATCATAATTACTAAACAGCTATAAAAAACCAATAATAATGGATTTTTGTCGCTAATTTTTTCTGTCAAATTATTTTTTAATCCCCATAAAATAGTTGCTAAAATTACCAATACACTCGCAAAAGAAAAATCTATCTTTATTGCGCTATTTATAGATAAGAGTATTCCACCTAAAGTGACAAATATTAACGATAAAATTAAATTTTTATTTATTCTATTTTTAAAGATGATAAAAGAAATGAATATCGTAGTAGCTGTTTCTAAAACACTAAGTAGAGATACTGTGCTAGCATTTAAGTATTTTAATGCCTCTATTATTAAAAAGTTTGACATAACATCACATAATATAATACAAAATATAAATGGTATTACCTTTTTAGTTGGTTTAACTATAACTTTCTTTTTGTTCTTTACTATACCTATTAATAATATTCCAATTACGCTACCCAAATATAATAAAAATAGTAATTCAATTGAAGAAACTCTTTCTAAAAAATACTTAAGTACTAAAACATTTAAAGCATATAAAAATGCCGATATAATTGAAAATATGATGCCTTTTGTTTTTTTATTAACCATGTAAGCTCCTTTTTATTATAAAAAATGCGGCCTGTAAAAAGGCCGCTCAGGGGGTTTTGGTTTGACCATACCTCACATTATAATTCGTAAGTTTTGGTCAAGCATGATGTGTCTATCATGCTACTTTAATAATAATATTATTTATTTAAAAAGTCAATTAAATTTTTTGTACTTTACATTAGTCGACAATAGAAAAGTATTTTATTAAATTTTTATAGTAATTATCATTAATATTTTCTTTGTTATTTAAATAATCATTTACATCATCATTTGCCCTAAGTAAAACATTATAGTCATTTTTTAGATTTGCTAGTTTAAAACTCATATCACCACTTTGTTTTACACCAAATAAATCGCCATGTCCTCTAAGTTCAAAATCTTTTTGTGAAATATAAAAGCCATCATTACTTTCTTCCATAACCTTAAGTCTATCATTATCATAATTACTAATTAAAATACAATAGCTTTGTAAATCACTTCTTCCTACACGGCCACGAAGTTGATGTAAAGTTGCAAGTCCAAATCTTTCTGCATTAAAAATTATCATCATAGTGGCATTTGCTACATCAATTCCCACTTCAATAACAGTAGTAGAAATTAAAATTTTTATTTGATTATTTTTAAAATCATTCATAATAAAGTCTTTTTCACTAGGTTTCATTTTACCATGAATTATTTCTGCTCTAACCTTATTACTAAAAGCCATATCAAGTTTTTCTTTTAATAACTTTACGCTAGAAAGTTCTCCATCTTCATTTTGCTCTACTAAAGGACTTACAACATATATTTGATGTCCTTTTTTAAGTTCATCATACATGCTATGTAAAACATCCTTGATTTCATTTTCTTTTTTTACAGTTGTAATTATCTGTTTACGTCCGTTTGGCTTAGTCTTTATATATGATATATCTAAATCTCCATAAATTGTCATTGCATACGTTCTAGGTATTGGTGTCGCAGATAAATATAGTATATCTGGAGATAATGATTTATCTTGCAAAGTAAACCTTTGATTTACACCAAAACGATGTTGTTCATCTGTAATTACTAAGCCTAAGTTATTAAAATGTAAATTTTCATTAAGTAATGAATGTGTGCCGATTAATAAATCAATTTCATTATTAATGAGTCTTTCATAGATTTTATTTTTTTCTCTTTTTGTCATTGATCCTGTTATAAGTTCAATGGTTAATCCAAATTTTTCAAGTACAGATTTTATGGAATAATAATGTTGAAATGCAAGTAGTTCAGTAGGTGCCATTAAGCAAGATTCATAGCCACTTAAATAATTAGCGTATATTCCTATTGTAGCCACTATTGTTTTACCGGAGCCAACATCTCCGAGTATTAATCTATTCATCCTTTTTGTGGAACTTAAGTCCTCTAAAATGTCTTTATAAGCCTTTGTTTGATCTTCTGTAAGAGAAAAGCTTAAAGAGTCAACCATAATTTGTATTTTCTCATTATCAAAATTTTTATTTGTTTTTAGATTTTTATTATTAACATTTTTCAAATAATTCATTTTAAAACAAAAGTCAAATAATTCTTCATAAACAAGTCTTTTTCTAGCTAAATTCACATCATTATAATCTTTTGCTAAATGAATGAAATATAGAGCGTCTCTTTTAGAAATAAGATTATTTTTTTTAACATACTTTTCTGGTAAATAATCATTTATAGGTATGTCATCAAAGTTTGATAAAATTATTTTGTTAATTAAACTATTTGTAACTCCATTTACTAAGTGATATACCGGCTCTATTTTGCCATCCTGCATATTAAATTTAATATCTGATGCGGTAAGTAAATTCTTTTCAGAATTATATTTACCAATAACAATAATTTTTTTGTCAATTAATAAATTTGGCTTTAAAAATGCTCTATTAAATATAACAACATTTATTAAATTATTTTGTATGTTTGCCCTAAAACTTAGTCTATTAAAATTTTTTTTAATATAACTTATCATTGGGTTACTTTCAATAACCGCCTCAATAATTAAAGTATCTTTCTCATTTAAATCTTTAGAAAAATTATATACATTATATCTATAGGGATAATAATTTATTAAATCAGTATCCGTAAAAATATTTAATTTGTTAAGTAATTTTGAAGTTTTTTCTCCAACATTGTGTAAGCTTGTGATGTCCATATTACCTCCAGTATCATTGTACCAAACATTTCATAATAAAAAAAGATAGTTTTTATATGTAAATTATGTGTAAATTGAATTGACTTTTATAAAGTTATGCTTTAGTATATTAAGTACCAAATCACTTAAGAAGGCGATTTGGTGCTAGTATCACACTAGTCAACCCCTTTTTATTCTTTGAGGCCTATGGCCTCGCTTTTTTATTGAAAAAAAAGTGTCATTTCTGACACTTTTTTTATGCTTTAATTTTGTTATAATATTCATATCTTTTTTTTGCATTTTCAATTTGACTATCCAAAAGTTTTTTTGCTAATGTTTCATCTTTAATTTTTAATACTTTATATCGAACCTCATTTTCCAAGTATTCATTATACTTATCAAAATTTGGCTCAGGAGAATCTAAATATAAATTATCATCATAATATCTCATTAATAAGGTATAACCACATTCTACGCCAAGTTTTTCTTCATTAATGGCATTAACCATGCCACCTTTAATTCCATGTTCAATACATGGACAATAGCATATTATAATAGATGGTCCATTATGTTTTTCAGCCTCCGTAAGAGTTTTAATTGCATGATTCATGTTTGCTCCCAAAGATATTGAACCAACATATACATTCGGAGTACACATCGCAATTTTAAATAAATCTTTTTTGTATGTTTTTTTACCAAAATCTGCAAATTCAGCAACTGCTCCAATTTTAGTAGACTTACTAGCTTGGCCTCCAGTATTCGAATATACTTCTGTATCTAAAACTAATATTTTAATATTTTCATTCGAATGTAAAATATGATCAATTCCATTATAACCAATGTCATATGCCCAGCCATCACCACCAATAGCCCATACACTTTTGGAAGTAATATACTCTTTTAAATCTTTTAATTCTTTTGGAACATTTAATTTCTCAATTGATTTTGCAAATTCATTAGTAATTTTAAAATCTTCAAAATTATCTAAGTATTTCTTACATAGTTCTTTTTCATTTTGATCAAGTGCATCCATACATGATAATACTATATTTTTTATACGGTTTCTTTTTTGTTTATACGAGCTATAAATACCAAAAGCAAACTCTGCGTTATCTTCAAAAAGTGAATTTGCCCAAGGAACTAGATATGGTATTGAAGGCGCACTTGCACCATATATACTAGAACAACCTGTGGCATTTGCTATAACTAATTTTTCCCCAACTATTTGAGTCAATAGTTTAATATAAGGGGTTTCTCCACATCCAGCACAGGCTCCAGAAAATTCAAATAATGGCTTAGCTAAAGCAACTCCTTTAATTGTATTTTTTGGAAAAATATCAGGATTTATATGATTATTGAATAGTTCATCAGTTTCTTTTACATTTGTTTCTAGTGTTAAAGCATGTGTTGGACATATATTTGTACATAAGCCACATCCTGTACAATCTTTATTGCTAATACCAACGTAATAATTGTAATTTGGATTACCAATTAATGATTTTCCTTTTCCTTTGTCTTCAACTATAAATGGTCTTATTACTGCATGAGGACAAACTATATTACACATTCCACATTCAATACATTTTTCTTTATTCCATTTTGGACTTAAGCTAGACGTATTTCTTTTTTCAAATCTTGTAAGTCCACATGGAAATGCACCATTATATAGTTCTTTAAGGTCACTGACACTCAATCTTTCTCCATTTCGAGAATTAATAACGTCAAAAATATTTTTTTGGATATTAACTTCTTCATTAATATAACTATCACAATTTATTTTTAAGTTAATCATATTATCTAACGCAGATGATATTGCACTAATATTATTATTAACAATATCTTCACCTTTTGTACTAAATGCAGCCTTTATAGATTCAATAATAAGATTTTTAGCATTATCAACATTTAATAATTTTAAAATGTTTACTTCCATTATTTTACTGATTTTTCCTGGAATATGATTTTCATAAGCAATTTTTTCAGCATTAATTATTTTAATATTTAAATTTTTCTCTATTATTTTCTTTTTTACCTCATTAGGCAAGAAATTATTTAATTCTTGTTCATTTTTTATTGTATTAATCAATATTGTTGAATTATTGCAAGCTTCATCAATCATGTCAAATTTACTAAAATAACTATCTTTGGTAATAACTATTAATGATGGATTAGTCACGTAAAATGGAGCATTTATCTGTTTGTCATTCAGTCTTAAATGAGATATTGTAACTCCACCACTTTTTTTAGAATCGTATTCAAAATATCCTTCAGCATAATAACCTAAACTTTCATGTACTAAAGATAATAAATCCTTTGAAGCACTAACCATACCATCGGAACCAAATCCATATATTTTAATTTCTTTACCACAATTAATACTATCATAGTTTATTTTAGGCAAATTTAGAAAGGTAACATCATCTATTATGCCTACAGTAAAATTATTTATAGGTTTACTTATTAGCATATTGTAAATAGACCAAATATCACCAGGAGAAACATTTTTACTAGATAACCCATATCGTCCACCAACAATAGTAATATTTTTATCTTTAAGCGCTGATAAAACGTCTAAATATAATGGTTCTCCACTACTACCAGCTTCTTTAGTTTTGTCAATAACTGCAATGTTTTGAACTTTATTTGGTAAGGCATCTTCTAAATATTTGACACTAAATGGTCTATACAAATGTACCTCAATTAAACCATAATCAGTATTTCCTTTTGAAATTTCATTATCAATTACTAATTTTATAGTATCGCAAACACTACCCATGGCGACAATTACATATTTTGCTTCACTACTTCCATAATAATTAAATGGTTTATAATTTGTTCCCATTATTTCATTTATTTTTTGCATATAGAAATTAACAATATCTGGCATATTATTATAAAGAGAATTTCTTGATTCAGTTATTTGAAAATATATATCCTCTGTTTGACTTGTTCCATATATATTTCTATTATCAAAAACCAAACTTCTTTTTTTAAATTTCTCTAGTGCATCTTTATCCACTAATTGTAAAACTTTTTTTTCATCAAGTTCTTTTATTGTATTTAGCTCATGACTAGTTCTAAAGCCATCAAAAAAGTGAATAAATGGTAATGACCCTTTTATCGCAGATAAATGTGCAACTGCTGCTAAGTTTTGTGCATCATACACATTAGTACTGGCAAGCATACAAAAACCAGTTTGTCTTATCGCATAAATATCTTGATGATCCCCCAAAATAGATAATGCATGTGTCGCTAAACTTCTTGCAGCAACGTGAATTACTCCAGGTAAACATTCTCCTGCAATTTTATATAAATTTGGGATCATTAATAGAAGTCCTTGACTGGCAGTAAAAGAAACTCCTAAAGAACCACTAATTAAAGCTCCATGAAGTGCTCCTGCTGCACCAAGCTCTGACTCTAACTCATTAACTACCGGTTTATCATTGAAAATATTAGTTTTATCAGTGTGTGTTAAATAGTCAATATTTTCAGCCATCGGTGATGATGGTGTTATTGGATAAATCGAACACACTTCACTAAAAAGATATGCAACATTACTGCATGCTTTATTTCCATCCATTATTTTCATTATATATCACCGATCTAATTATATAAAAAAAACTAGTATTTTACTAGTTTAATTTATCTTCAATTTCCATTAAACGATTATATTTTGCTATTCGTTCACCACGAGAAACAGAACCAGTTTTAATAAAATCGATATTTAAGCCAACCCCTAAATCTGCTATAAATGTATCAAGAGTTTCCCCACTTCGATGAGATATAATAGTTTTATAACCATTTTTCTTTGCTAAATATATGGTATCAAAAAATTCTGTTACACTACCAACCTGATTAGCTTTTAATAAAATTGCATTGCCAGCACCATGTTTTATTCCCTCTTCAAGATACTTCTTTTGTGAAACAAATAGATCATCACCAACAATCATTATTTTATTATCGAAACATTTAGCTATCTTTTCAAAACTTGCATAATCATTTTCTTCAAATGGATCTTCAATACTAATAATTGGATACTTTTTAATTAGTCCAGTATAATATTCTAATAATTCATCACTATCCAATGTTTTGCCATCAATATTATATTTACCATTATTATATAACTCAGATGCCGCTACATCTAAAGCTAAAAAAACATCTTTTCCAGGTTCATAACCACTATCTTTAATTGCTTTGATAAGAAGCATTAAAGCTTCTTCATTGTCTTTCAAATCTGGGGCAAAACCACCTTCATCACCAACACCAGTTGATAAATGATACTCTTTTAAAATGTTTTTTAAAGTAATAAATATTTCGCTTGCACATCTTATACGTTCTTTTTCTTTTAATTGTACAGGCACTAACATAAACTCTTGAATATCAAGATTGTTATCAGCATGTTTTCCACCATTAATAACATTTATCATTGGAACTGGCATATTATATTTACCCATACTAACAAACTCAAATAACTCTTTTCCATCTAAAGCTGCTAAACATTTAAGTGTACATAAAGAAACACCTAGTATTGCATTTGCTCCTAATTTAGATTTATTTTCAGTTCCATCAAGTTCTAGCATTTTCTTATCTACTGCATTTTGATTTATTTCCATTCCAATTAATGCTGGAGCAATAATACTATTTACATTATCTACTGCTTTTAAAACTCCTTTACCATGAAATCTTCCATCATTATCACGTAATTCTAATGCTTCTTTTGATCCTGTTGAAGCTCCCGAAGGAACTGATGAAGTACAACTTATTCCATTTTCCAACGTCATTGTAACTTCAATTGTGGGATTACTCCTACTATCTAAAATTTCTCTTGCTTTTATTTCTTTTATTTTCATTTTTCCTCCTACCAAAATATTTTGGTTATTTCGTCAGCTCTGTTTTTTAATAGTACCAAATCTGTCATGTCTAATATGCTAGATAACACTAAAAATGCTCCAACAAGCTGAGTTATAGTCAAAGATGCAAACGGATTAGAAAGAACCAATATTCCGAATATTACAAGCATAATTCCAATTACAAATGTAATAAGCCAAGATGCATCATCACCAATCTTAAACCACACACCATATGTAATTTTATTTGCTCCGATAACTATTAAATAAAGGCCTAAACAAATCGTTAAAAATGTCGTAGCAGAAAATGGGACTAGTATAATTACAGCACCAATTAATAATGACATAATACCAAAAAGCAAATTAAGTGAGTAAAGCTTAGCACCATTTCTAGATATATATTTATAAATTGTATTTATACCCGATAAAATAAATAATGCTCCGCATACCAAACCAATTAACTTGTTAGATATCTCCGGTAAAAAGATTAACACAGCCCCTACTAAAGCAATAATAATCGTTGAAATCATTGATAACGATATAAATTTGTTAAACCTATCACTTAAAGTTTCTCTAACTATTCTTCCCACATTACCACATCCTAACAATATATATTATAATAATTTTTTTTACATATTGCAAATGTTTATTTTTTTATAAAAATATGTTATAATATCTTCCTTAAAAAGGAGGTCCAAGATGTATATAAAAACGCTTTCACTAAGTGAATTCGAAAAGTATTCAGAAAAACATATGTATCACAATTTCCATCAAAGTATAAATTATGCTCTTTTAAAAAGCGAAGAAGGTTACGAGTACGAAATGATTGGCTATACAGATGGTGAAAAACTATATGCTGCAGCATTAGTTCTTGTGCAAATGCTTAATGGTTATTTATATGCATATGTACCCGAAGGCTTTTTAATTGATTACAAAAATGAAGAACTATTAAATAATTTTACAAAAGATTTATACAACTTTTATAAAAAGGAATCAATTACTTTTATTAGAATTAATCCTAGAATTCCAATTGCAAAAGTTGATAAAAAAACAATGAACTCTATATATAATGACAATTATAGAATTAATGAAATATTAAAAAGATGTGGTTATATTAAAATGGATGAATCTACTGAATTTGATACAATTTTGCCAAGATTTGACGCAATAGTTGATTTAGATAATTTTGATATATCAAAAACATCAAAAAATACAAGAAATAAAATTAAGAAATGCTATCGAAAAGGATTAATTTTAGAAAAATCAGATAGCCAAAGTATGAACATTTTGTATAAATTTATAAAAAACAAAATACATAAAGATATGTTTCATTATAGTGATTATTTTAATATATTTAATAAACAAGATAGTATTGATTACTTTTTAGTACGAATTGATAATAATAAACTTGTTATAAACACACAACTAGCATATGAAAAAGAACGCGAAAATAATGAAAAACTTAACCAAAAATTATTAAAGGTTTCAAGTGAAAGAAATATTAATAAAAAAATGAACTCTGACAAGACTTTAATGTCTTATAAGGGTGACATTGCTTTAGCAAATAAATATTTATTGAACAATGAAAAAATCTATTGCGCAGGTGCTTTGGTTATTAAATGGCAAGACCAAATAACAATTTTAGTAAGTGGATATGATAAAAAATATAAAGATTTTGCACCCAATTATTTCCTATATTACGAAATACTAATGTATTATAAAGGCAAATATAAGTATGCATGTTTGAATGGTATTTCCGGTGACTTTTCAAAAACTGGAAAATATAAAGGATTAAATAGTTTTAAACTCGGCTTTGATCCAGATATTTATGAATATATTGGTGAATTTGATTTGATACTTAATAAAATTAATTATTATTTTTTAAATAAAAAAAATTTAATTAACAAAGAATTTAAAAAAAACAAATACATTAAATAACTTCTGTATTTGTTTTTTTGTTTAATAATAAATATAATTCTAAATAACTTGATATATCATTATTTTTACAAAGTAGTAAATTATATAAATCAATTAATGTAATTCCCATTTCAAATGCTAATAATGGCATTTTAATTTTATTTTTAGCAATTACTAGTAAACAATTTTTACTTATTATATTAATTAAATCATTTTTATCGTTCATAATTTGCACCCATTATCTTTTCCATAATATTTACTTTATTCTGATTATATAAATTTATACTGCTGCTAATAATTTTATCCACTTTGTCAAAAGCTAATATATAAATAACGCTACTATTTTCTATAAAAGAAACTGCCATATCATCAAAACAATTAACTCTAACAGTAAAATCTTTAATGCCGACAATTTTAATAGGATTAATACCTTTTTTATAATCAAAATCTTTACTAGAAAGTTTACTAATTACTTCTTCTGGGATATCAGCATCGGTTAAAAATCTAATATCACATACTTCATTTGATTCAGTAGTATATTGCATAGTTTTTAATCTATCTACAATGCCTTTCATTTTAGATAATAATATATAAATATCATTTCTTTCAGTAGATGTACTACAATACTCAAGTTTTTCTATTAACGTTTTATGTAAATTTAGTAATGAAATAAATTGTGCAATAAAAATAGGTTGGTCATAATCATATGAACCGTCAACTAAAAAATTACTAGCAAGAGAAAATAAATCAGACATTTTTGGTTCATTTATTAATGACTCATATTTCTTTCGATATTTATTTATAAATGAATTTATTTCAATAAAATCATGGTTACTAAAAAGTTCTTTTTTTAATGAATTGTTAAGTTTAGGAAGTTCAACTTCACTTAATGATTCATTTAAATCACCCGCAAAAGAAAAGTCTTTTTTATTTGGCTTATAATTTGTTAATACAATATTTATTTCTGATATAGAAAAACCATTATCTAACATAAATTTTGTAATAAATGAATAATCAAATAGATGTAACTCATAGTTTTCTTTTTGTTCTAACAAAAGGCGTTCTTTATTTTCAATATCATGAAATAGTGGTAAGGATATTAAGTTAGCAATTAAAGCATCATATTCTTTATAGTTTATTTTGTCTTTCGAAGTAATTTCAATCAATTTATGTAAAATAATTTTGAAATCTTCAGTAATAAGCACACTTTTACTATCTAAAAGAGAAAATAAAGCTTTTACATCCATTGAAAATAAAAACTTTTTAAGTTTAGTAATTATTTCTAATTCCATTAGAATTTCTTCATAAAATTTATCTAAACATTGATTAAATTTATTAATTGTACTTTCCATTTTTACTACCCTAGTTAATTTTACCATAAATAGTAGCGTAAATAAAACTAATTTTTAATAAATAAAAAAAAAATCACTAAATAAATAGTGACTTTTTATATTATGTTGTTATTTAAGAATTTCTGAAACAACACCAGCACCAACAGTTCTTCCACCTTCACGGATAGAGAATTGTGTTCCTTTTTCAAGAGCAACTGGAGCAATTAGTTCAACAGTCATGTCAACTTTATCGCCAGGCATAACCATTTCAACACCAGCAGGTAATTCAATAACACCTGTTACGTCAGTAGTTCTGAAATAGAATTGTGGTCTGTAATTTGAGAAGAATGGAGTATGTCTTCCACCTTCTTCTTTAGAAAGAACATATACACTTGCAGTGAATTTTGTATGAGGTGTAACGCTTCCTGGTTTAGCTAAAACTTGTCCACGTTCAACATCATCTCTAGAAATACCACGAAGTAAAACTCCAG
Organism: uncultured Bacilli bacterium; assembly: GCA_934096705.1. Taxonomy (GTDB): domain Bacteria; phylum Bacillota_I; class Bacilli_A; order RF39; family UBA660; genus UBA6448. Next base: position 47,759 of record CAKOMR010000002.1, on the reverse strand, counting down.
CATTATCTCCAGCTTCAGCAAATTCAAGTGTCTTTCTGAACATTTCAATTCCAGTAACAACAGATTTTTGAGTAGGTCTTAAACCAACAATCTCAACTTCGTCGTTAATCTTTAGAATACCACGTTCAACACGGCCAGTAACAACTGTACCACGTCCTGAAATAGTAAATACGTCTTCGATACTCATTAAGAATGGTTTTTCAGTATCTCTAACTGGTGATGGAATATAATCATCAACAGCAGCCATAAGGTCACGGATACTCTTTTCAGCTTCAGGATCTCCTTCAAGAGCTTTAAGTGCTGAACCTCTAATAATAGGACATTCAGTATCATATCCATATTCTCCTAATAATTCTCTAATTTCCATTTCTACTAAATCAAGTAATTCTGGATCATCAACTTGATCACATTTATTCATGAAAACAACAATTTTAGGTACTCCAACTTGTCTAGCAAGTAAGATATGCTCTCTTGTTTGAGGCATAGGACCATCTGCAGCTGATACTACTAGAATAGCACCATCCATTTGAGCAGCACCAGTAATCATGTTTTTAACATAGTCAGCATGTCCTGGGCAGTCAACGTGAGCATAATGACGTTTTGCAGTTTCATACTCAACGTGTGCAGTATTAATAGTAATACCTCTTTCTCTTTCTTCTGGAGCTTTATCGATATCTGCATAATCAACAAATTTTCCAAAATATTTAGTGATCGCAGCAGTTAATGTAGTTTTACCATGGTCTACGTGTCCAATAGTACCAATATTAACGTGTTCTTTAGAACGATCAAATTTTTCTCTTGCCATATAATATTTCCTCCTTTTCTACTATTATATTTTATCTAATGCTTGAATAAATTTCAAGTATTATTCTTAATTAACGCTGTTTTTCTTTATTATATCTTCAGCGATTGATTTTGGAACCTCTTCATAGTGGTCCATAAACATTGTAAATGTTCCTCTACCTTGAGTATTACTTCTTAATGAAGTAGCATAACCAAACATTTCAGCAAGTGGAACCATTGCAACGATTGAAAGAGCATTTCCTCTTGATTCATTACCCATTGGTTTTCCTCTTCTTGATGTAAGATCACCCATAACATTTCCTAAATATTCTTCAGGAACTACTACTTCAACCTTCATAATTGGTTCAAGAAGTACAGGTTTACATTTATTCTTTGCTTCCTTTAATGCAAGTGAAGCAGCAACTTTAAATGCCATTTCTGATGAGTCTACATCATGGTATGAACCATCAAATAATGTAGCCTTTACATCAACCATTGGATATCCAGCAAGTACTCCGCCAGCCATAGCTTCTTGAAGTCCTTTATCTGTAACCGGAATATATTCTCTTGGAACTACTCCACCAACGATAGCATCAACAAATTCATATCCCTTACCAGGATTTGGTTCAAATTTAACCCAAACATGTCCATACTGTCCACGTCCGCCTGATTGTTTAATGTACTTACCTTCACATTCTCCCATTTGAGTAAGTGTTTCACGATAAGCAACTTGTGGTTTACCAACGTTACAATCAACGTTAAATTCTCTTCTCATTCTTTCAACAAGAACATCTAAATGAAGTTCTCCCATACCAGATATAACTGTTTGACCAGTTTCATGATCTGTATGATATTTAAATGATGGATCTTCACCAGCTAATTTAGATAAGGCAATAGCCATTTTATCTTGATCAGCTTTACTTTTTGGTTCAATAGCCAAATCAATAACTGGTTCTGGTATTTCCATACCCTTTAATGTAACAGGATTTTTTTCATCACATAGTGTATCTGCAGTAGTAGTATCTTTTAAACCTACGGCAGCAGCAATTTCACCAGCATAAACACAATCAATTTCTTTTCTTGTATTTGCATGCATTTGTAAAATACGTCCAACTCTTTCTTTTTCACCTTTTGTTGAATTTAAAACATAACTACCACTTGAAAGTTTACCAGAATAAACTCTAAAGAATGTTAATGTTCCAACAAATGGGTCAGTCATAACCTTGAAAGCAAGTGCTGTAAATGGTTCATTATCATCAGGTTTTCTTAATACATCATTACCATTTTTATCAACACATTCTACTGCACCGATATCAAGTGGACTAGGTAAATAGTCAATTACAGCATCAAGAGCAAATTTAATACCCATGTTTGCTTTTGCACTACCTACTGTAACTGGGAAAAATTTAACAGCTAAAGTTCCTTTTCTTATTGCTCTTTTAACAAGATCAATAGAAACTTCTTCGCCTTCTAAATATTTTTCCATTAATTCATCATCATATTCAGCAACTGCTTCGATTAATTCAGTTCTTTTTTCTTCAATGAAATCTTTCATATCAGCAGGTACTTCTGTTTCAGTAAAGTTTTCATTAGGTGAACCATCATACATAAGTGCTTTACGATTTAAAATATCTACAATACCTTTAAAATTTGATTCTGCTCCAATAGGCCATGCAATAGGTTTAGCATTTACACCAAGTCTTTTCTTAATTGTTTCAAGACTATACTCATAATCTGCACCTAATTTGTCCATTTTGTTAGCAAATATTATACGAGGTACATTAAATTCTGTAGCTTGTCTCCAAACTGTTTCAGTTTGAGGTTCTACACCATTTTGTGCATCAAGTACAGTAACTGCACCATCAAGTACTCTTAAACTTCTTTCAACTTCAATAGTAAAATCTACGTGACCCGGAGTATCAATGATATTAAGTCTATAACCATTCCAATGTGCAGTAGTCGCTGCAGATGTAATTGTTATACCTCTTTCTTTTTCTTGATCCATCCAGTCCATTTGGCTCTCACCATCGTGAGTTTCACCAATTTTATGAATTTTACCTGTATGGTATAAAACTCTTTCTGTAAATGTTGTTTTACCAGCATCTATGTGAGCCATTATACCAATATTTCTAGTTTTATCTAATGAAACGTCTCTAGCCATAGTACTTACCATCTATAATGAGCAAATGCTTTATTAGCTTCAGCCATTTTATGTGTATCTTCACGTTTTTTAACGGCTCCACCAACACCTTTTGCAGCATCCATTATCTCATTAGCTAAATTAATAGCCATGCCCTTTCCGTTTCTTAATTTTGCATAATTAACAAGCCAACGAAGTGCTAATGCTTGACTTCTTTCGTCAGAAATCTCAATTGGAACTTGATAATTACTTCCACCAACTCTTCTTGATTTAACTTCAAGAGCTGGTCTAATATTTTCTAATGCTTTGTTATATACTTCAATTGGTTCTTCTTTAGTAGTCTTTTTTATAATATCAAATGCATCATATAAAATAGTTTGAGCTGTTCCTTTTTTTCCATCTTTCATAATAGTATTTACAAGTCTTGTAACTACCTTAGAATTATACACTGGATCTGGAAGAACGTCTCTTTTTACTGCTCTTCTTTTACGCATATTTCTTCTCCTTCTTTCTATTTATTATTTTTTCTTTGTACCGTATTTACTTCTACCTTGTTTACGATTTTCAACTCCACGAGTATCTAATGTTCCACGAACAATGTGATATCTAACACCGATTAAATCTTTAACACGTCCGCCACGAACAAGTACAACACTGTGTTCTTGTAAGTTGTGTCCTTCTCCTGGAATATAAGCGTCAATTTCTTTTCCATTTGAAAGTCTAACACGTGCATACTTTCTTAAAGCTGAGTTCGGTTTTTTAGGAGTTTTTGTTCCTACTCTAGTACATACTCCTCTTTTTTGTGGGCTCTTATCGTTAGTTTGTTTTCTTTCGATAGTATTAAATCCTACATTTAAAACTGGACTTTTACTTTTTCTAGTTTTTTTACCACGGTTTTTCTTAACAAGTTGATTAATTGTTGGCATTTATTTTTCCTCCTTCCATTAACACACATCCTGGTGTATCAAAGTGCCTATTAAATTAGGTTCTATAATATATAGAACCCAATAAAAACGCATAATTAATATACCAAATTTTCTTATTAAAAGTCAACTATAAAGTTAATTTTTTTTATTTTTTATACAATTTTTTTATATCATAGCCTTTTGTAGTATAATATTTGCAATCTATGTACGCTTTATATGCGTTTTTGCTATACAAAACATATCCATTGCAATCACTATTGTTGTTATCTTTTAATTCTTTAATATAACCCAATTCTTTAAGTTTTTCAAAGCTAACACTTTCTTTAGAATCATAACTTTCAGCTGCTAATTCAAGACGTGCCTCCAATTCTTTGTAAATATTTCCATTATTAATTTCTAAAGAACTATATAATACATAAATATAATATGCCGCTATTAATAAAAAAATTAGCAAACAAGAACCAATTATTAATAAAGTATTTAGTCCCCAACCTTTCTTGTTTAATTTCATAAATTAATCCTCTAAATTTCTATCCATTGGCATAAAGAAAAGAGCAAATTCTCGTGCAGTCAAATTATTTGTATTTTTTGCATAATATTCTTTATACTTATAACCTAAACCGTAACAAATCATGGAGTCCTCATCATCATTTTCACTTTTTCTATTTTGATGTAAGCAAATCAAAGTTCTCTTATCAGTTTTTACTCTATAATATTCATAAGTAGTAAAACCAAACCAAATTAAAAAGAATAACATAATTATTAATATAACAGTTTTAATAACTTTAGTTTTTGCTATTTTTTTATTTAAATCTTCGTATTCCATAACTATCATCACCATTTTAAGTATAATGTATTTAATATTTTTTTTCAATAAAAAAAGCCTTTCGGCCTTTTTATTTACGCAAGTTCTACTTCTGCGCCAGCTTCAGTTAATTGAGCTTTAATTGCTTCAGCATCAGCAGCTGGAATATTTTCTTTAATATTTCCACCTTTGTCAGCTAAACCTTTAGCTTCAACTAATCCTAAACCAGTAAGTTCTTTAATGATCTTAATAACTGCAATTTTATTTCCACCAGCATTTTTTAGTACAACAGTTTTAGTACTAGGTCCTTCTTCTTTTGCTTCAGCAGGAGCAGCTGCAACTGCTACAGCAGAAGGATCAACACCAAATTCTTCTTTCATTGCGTCAACTAATTCTTTAATTTCAAGAATAGTCATTTCTTTTAATGAACTAATAAATTCATCTCTTGTTAATTTTGCCATTATTTCTCCTCTCCTTCCAATTTTTCGGCATAAAGATTAAGTGCAATACTTAAATCTCTAACATAAGCAATCATTCCACTTGCAAGCATTGTTAATAAGCCTTCTCTTGATGGGATAGATGCATATTCTTTAATTACATTCTTATCTGCAACACTGCCACTGATTATACCAACACGAATGTCAAGTTTTTTATGGTCTTTTGCATAAGTTGAAATAACTTTAATTGGTTCTAATAAATCAGTTCCAAATAAAATAGCATTAGGTCCTTCAAGGAATTCATCAATATTAATATTAAGGCTATCACATGCAAGTTTTAACATAGTATTTTTATATACTCTTACTTCACTATTAACTTCTTTTAATTTGTTTCTAAGTTCAGTAAGTTCACTTACAGTAAGTCCTTGATATTGAAATAAAATAACTGATTCACTATTTTTAATCTTATCAACTATTTCACTTACAATTTGCTTTTTTTCATTTAGAATTTTTTCGCTTGCCATATTTCCTCCTTATTTATTTTTTAGAAAAAACTTCCCATGGGGAAGCTTTATAATAAAAGTTAACTTTCCCCTCGGTAGGAAATTAAGCCTTAATGGCGCCTACTGTCTTTGGCTCTCGTTTTTTCTATTTGCTATTATAGTATACTTTTGATTAATTGTCAAAAGAATTTTTGTCAACTTTAATGCCAGGACCCATTGTAGAAGATATACTAATACCTTGAACAAATGTACCTTTTACTGAAGTTGGTTTACTTTTAGAAATTGTAGATACAACATATCTTAAGTTTTCTTCAAGTGCTTTTTCTGTAAATGATGCTTTACCAATTACAGTGTGAATATTACCATAACTGTCAGTTCTGTATTCAACCATACCTTTTTTAATATCGTTAATTACAGTATCAACTTTTGGAGTAACTGTACCAGTCTTAGGATTTGGCATTAAGCCTCTTGGTCCTAAAATATTACCAATTTTTCCAACTTCTGGCATCATTTCTGGTGTAGCAACAATAATATCAAAATCAAACCAATTTTCAGATTTAATTTTATCAATTAAGTCTTTATCACCAACATAATCTGCACCTAATTCTTTAGCTATTTTTGCTTGATCACCTTTGGCAAGAACTAAAATCTTTTTAGATTTTCCACTACCATTTGGTAAAACAAGTGATCCACGTAGCATTTGATCAGCTTTTTTAGGATCTACATTTAGTTTTATAGCTACATCAATTGTACTATCAAACTTAGTAACGCAAGTTTCTTTTGCTAGTTTTACAGCATCAGTAACTGAGTAAGCTAAAGTTTTATCAACATTTTTTGATGCTTCCACATATTTTTTTCCAAACTTTCTCATTTTTTCCTCCTAACTGTGGTTTATTAGCGGATGACAATTTTTAATAATTTATTAATTTTCTTCAGTTTCAGCGTTATCTTTTTCGCCAATTACTTCTACATTAGAAGCATCAGTTTCGCTATTAGCTTCAGCTTCCATTTCCGCAAGTTCTGCATCTCTTTTAGCTCTTTCAGCTTCTTCAACTTTTGCTTCAGCAGCTTGTTCAGCAAGTTCTGCATCATTAACGCCCTTTACTGCAATACCCATATTTCTTGCAGTACCTTCAATAATCTTCATTGCACTTTCAATATCATATGCATTAAGATCAGGTAATTTAGTTTCAGCAATTTTTCTTAAATCCTCTTTAGTAATTGTAGCAACAATTTCATTTGCTCCTTTACTACTAGCTTTTTGTAATTTTGCAGCTTTCTTTAATAAGAATGCAGCTGGTGGAGTTTTAAGAACGAAATCAAATGAACGATCATCATAAATTGATATTTCGCAAGGAACAACGTCACCCATTTTATCACGAGTTGCATCATTAAATTTTGAACAAAAATCTTGTAAATTAACTCCTGCAGGTCCCAATACAGTTCCAACTGGTGGAGCTGGTGTAGCTTTTCCTGCTTCAAGTTGTAATTTTATTTTCTTTACGACCTCTTTTGCCACGAAAAACACCTCCTATAAAATATTATTTCATGTAAGTGGTATGGGCATCCGCTTTCCCTTCCACTTAAGCAATAAATTGCTATGTATGATATTAACATATTTTCTTTAATTTTACAAGCAAAACATTTTATTTTGTTTATTGTCAAAAATATATTATAATTACTATGTATGAAAAAGAAAAAATATATTTATGAAATTAAAGAAATTTTAGAAAAAAACAATTTAATAGTATATTCAAAACTAACTAATAATTACGAAATTAATTATTTATCATTTAATTCCAAAGATATAAAAAATAATACTTTGTTTTTTTGTAAGGGCGAAGAATTTACCATAAAATATCTTAATGAAGCAATAAAGAAAGGTAGCAATATCTATATATCAGAAAAAAAACATAATGTTAATAGTCAATATATTATTGTTAAGGATATACAAAAAGCTATGGCAACAATTTCTGCATTTTATTATGAATATGCTTATAAAGATTTAACTTTAATAGGTATTACTGGAACAAAAGGTAAAACAACTACTTTATATTTAATTAAAAATATTATTGAAAGTTATACAAAAGAAAAATGTGGAATTATTTCTTCAATAGAGATTAGCACAGGTAAAAAAAATGTTTCATCGAGTTTAACTACGCCGGAATCAATAGATTTACATAAATATTTTTATGAAGCTAAAGAAAATCACATTAAATATATTGTTATGGAAGTGTCTTCTCAAAGTGAAAAAAAAGATAGAATATATGGTATTACTTTTGATTATGGAATATTTTTAAATATTTCTAACGATCATATTAGTCCAAAAGAACATCCAAATTATGCAGATTATCTCGAATGCAAATTAGATTTTATAAAAAAATGTAAAAAAGTTATATGTAATAAAAATACTAATAATTTTTTCAATGTGAAAAAATGTGCAAATAATATCTTAACATTTTCTAAAAACAAAAATGACTTAGCAGATGTTTTGTTAATAGAAAAAATGATCATTAATAATGAGACCTATTTAATAATTCAATATCGTAATAAACAAAATAAAATCAAAACAAAATTAATTGGTGACTTTAATATAGAAAACATTTTAGCGGCATACTCACTAGCTAAATTATTAAAAATTAATACCGAATCAATAAAAAATGGCATTTATAAAACAACTGTAGAAGGAAGAATGAACATATATAACATAGGTAAGAAAAATATAATTGTTGATTACGCTCACAACTATATAAGTTTTAAGAACGTTTTCAAAACTATTAGAAAATACTACCCTAATAAAAAAATAGTTTCTGTATTTGGTTGTCCAGGAAATAAAGCTTTTAATAGAAGAAAAGAATTAGCTGTTTTAGCTGACAAATATAGTAACTACATTATTCTTACAAGTGATGACCCAAATTTTGAAAATTCTAAAAATATTTGTTACGAAATAGCCAGTAATATATCTAACACACCACATGAAATTTTAATCAATCGAGAAAAAGCTATAACAAAAGGAATAAACATTTTTCGTTCTGGAGTAGTTTTAGTTCTTGGTAAGGGAACTGAAAACTATCAAAGAATAAATGGGAAAAAAGTTACTTATATCGGGGATACCCAAGTTATAAAAAATTATATAAATTTTTTAAAAAAATCAGATAAATGATATTGGTAAAAATTATATTTTATGTTATTATATATTAAGAAGGTAGATGATTATGGGAAAATTTTTTAATAATAGTGTAAAAAGCAGTAAATCGACTATGATAAAAGTGGGAATCATCGGTGTTTGTGCAATATTAATCATTGTAATATTGATTTCTATCAATAAGAATAAGAATAAACCTACTGCAAATGTTAAAATGTATAGTGATTTGGAATTAAATATTAATGATGAGAAACCAGATAAACTAGATTTCTTTTCAGTATTTGATAATTATGATGAAAGTAAAGTTTCAGTAAAATTTCCTGCTGACTTTGATATGTCTGTTGTCGGTGAATATAATGTAACTATTACCATCAATAAAAAAGATTATACCTGTAAAGTTAAAGTTGTAGATAATGAACCCCCTACTTTAGAAGTTAAGGATTTAGAAATTGAATATGGTAGCAAATATTATGTTGAAGATTTTGTAACAAGTTGCAAAGATAATTCAAATGAATCATGTTCTGTTGAATATTATAAGCTTTCTAAAGATCAGGACGGTAAAATTATAGATTATTCTTCTTATACTAATCCTGGAAATTACTTAATTAAAATTATTGCAAAAGATATTAATGGAAATTCTACAGATCCAAAAAGTGTATTGTTAACAATAAAGGATAAAAGTGGTAATAAACCAAGTAATGGTGGAAATGATGATACACCAACTCCTACTCCTACAGATGAATGTAAATATGGTGACTTAACAGTAGACACAAAAATTTACACACATCCAATTGCAGTTATTGTAGGAGACGAGCAAAACAATTGCGCATTAAATTATAGAGAATTATGGGATGATGAGACAACTCAACAACCAGCAGTAGACATGTTAAATAAAGATTTAGACAATTTAAAAAGTGACTTTAAAAAAATCTTTGAAACAAAATTTCCTGATGGAGCACAAACATATATTTACCAAGATATAAAGGCAGTTTTAAATTCTACTACCGAAGGACTTGTCGGATATTCAATATATGTTAAGTTATATGCTACTAACGCAAATGAAAAAGTTGATATTGATAATAATGACCAACTTATTGCTGAATATTATTTGAAGTCTGATGGTTCAAGAGAATATATTCAAAATCCATATAATATAAATTAAACTAGCTTATGCTAGTTTTTTTATTTGAAACAATAAAATTATCTTGTAAAAAAAATACCACTTTATTAAGTGATATTATTTATTTTTCTTTCTTGATAAACAAATAAATGCTACAATTCCGCCAACGACAAGTGCTAACAATCCAACAGTTATTATGCCATCATTTGATTTTTCCTTATCTTTTGGTTCAATCATTTCAATTTGTTTCTTAGCTTCTTCAACTAAATCTTTATAATCATCATCATTATATGAATCTTTAATAGCATTAATTATTTTTTCATCAAATGATTCATTATAACCCTTGAATGAATAATTATTACCAATTACGATATAAGGTGTACCATCAAATTCATCACCACGAGCTTTTGCAACATAGTTTAGAATTGCTTCTTTTTCTTCATCTGCATTCCATTTAGCATCAAAAACTTCAATTTCAACAATATTGTAATATTTTCCATATTTTTCTTTTGATGATTCTAAAAATTGTAAAGCTTTTTGACAAAAACCACAACCATTTTTAGTAAATACATAAACATTTACTTTATCTTTTGTGTCACTTTCTGCAGCATTTACATTTAATATTAATAAAGAAAATAGGCACATAACTACAGCTATAAACTTTTTCATTTTACCTCCTATGAAAAAATTATATCATCATTTGTTATTATTTAACAAGGTTTTTATAAATTTTTACTAGTCTAATCATTATTTTTTCTTCATCTAGTTTAATTTGATTCGTAGCAATAAGTGTTGCTAATCCATTTGAGTATAGCCACATATGTAAAAAAAGTTCTTTTGCTTCTTCAAAAGTAAATCCATGTTTGTTAACTAAATTAATAATTGTTGATTGATTCCATTTTTCATCAAAAACGTCTTCAATTTTTTTCCATTTTAAGTTATCAGATAAAAATAAACTAGTAAATAAATTTTTATAATCGTTTGCAAATTCAACATAAGCTATACATAACGTTAAAAGTGCTTTCTTGCTATCAATTTTACTGTTAATAAACTCATCATATTGTCTATTTATTTCAGTTAATACGTCATTTTTAATTTCATCCATATTATTATAGATTCTATATAATGGTTTAGTACTTATCCCAAGTTGCTTAGCAAGACTACGTGCATTTAAATAATTCCACCCATTAGTATTAACTAATTTAACCGCACCTTTTACGATATTTTCTTTTGTTATCAACAATGCTTTAGCCATTTTACCACCCCACTTTATGATAACTTATGTTTTCATTATAACATATTTTGCAAGAATATCAATTATTATCATAAAAAAAGGGACTTAACCCCTTAATTTTGCACCTAGTTTTTCAGATACATCATCAATTATTTTATTAAAAATATCCATTACTTCTTTTTCTGTTAGCGTACGTTTATCATCGCTAAATAATAATTTAAATGCAATACTTTTTTCATTTTCAGAAACATTTTCACCAGTGTATAAATCAAAAATATCTATTTTCTTTAATAGTCTTCCACCCGTTTTTTTAATTTGTTTTTCAATAGTTTCAGCAGAAACATCTTTATTAACAATGAAAGCGACATCTTTTTCAATCTCCGGATACTTATTAGCTTCTTTATATTTAATAGGTTTTATTTCTTTAATTAATTTATTTAATGAAAATTCACAAACATATATTTCATCCTTATTTAAACTTGGATGAATTCTACCAATGATACCAATTTTTTCTCTATCAAGTATAATATCTGCACCTATACCAGGATGTAAATCTTTTGCATCAGTTATTTCAAAAGTATATCTATTTTTAAATCCCATATAATCTAATATATTTTCTAAAATACCTTTTATAACGTAAAAATCACATTTAATATAATTATGTTGCCAATTATTATAAATATAATTACCTTTCATTAAAATAGCCACTTTAATATCTTCTTCGTATCTTTCATCATATGTTTTACTAATTTCATATAATAAGACATCTTGAACTTTTCTTGCTTTATTATATTCATAAACATTTAAAAGTGATGGAAGAAGAGATGTTCTAACAATACTTTTGTCAACACTCATAGGATTAGGCAATATTACTTGCTTTTTATTGTCATAATTAAATAATTGTGCCATTGATGGTGAAACCAATGTGTATGTTTTAGATTCATTTAATCCTAAACTTCTTAACCTAAAGGAAACTAATTTTTTATATTTAACATCTCCAATATACTCGCCCTTTTTATATTCACCAACAGGTAAAGTTGAAATTAGATTTTCATAACCATAAAGTCTTCCGATTTCTTCTGCAATATCATTAACATATGGATCTATATCTAATCTACGATTTGGAATAATAACTTCATATTTTCCATCTTTAAAAGTATATTTAAACATTAATCTATCAAGTTCTTTAGCCATATCTTCGTTGCTGATTTCTATCCCAAGCATTTTGTTAACTTCCTCTGGAATAAATGTTACTACTTTTTCTTTTTTCACTAGAGTGTCATGTTTAACTATTCCAGTTAAAATTTTTGCATCAGCATATTTCTCCAAAAGATGGCAAGCTCTATTGATTGCATCCATTGTGTATTCATAGTTAAGCCCTTTACCATATCTAATTGAGGCTTCACTTCTTAGGTCTAATCTCGCAGCAGTATTTCTGATTGAAACTGAATCGAATATTGCACTTTCAATTAATATATTTTTTGTATTTTCATCAACATCAGTGTTTTCACCACCCATAACACCAGCAATACATACAGGTTTACTACCATCTGTAATGACAATATCACTAGATTTTAAAATTCTTTCCTTTCCATCAAGTGTTATAATTTTTTCATCATCATAAGCATTTCTAACTAAAATATTATTTTTTAATTTGTCTTTGTCAAAAAAATGAAGTGGTTGTCCATATTCTAACATTACATAATTTGAAATATCAACAACATTATTAATTGGTCTCATTCCAGCACTAATTAATCTTTCTTGAATAAACTTTGGTGATTGACCTATTTTAACATCCTTAACCATTTTTGCTAAATAATATGGACATTTATCTGTTTCAACTTTTAACTCAAAATGATCATTAATATCATCTGATATTTCTTTATAGTCAAGTGATGGTAATGTTACTTTTTTGTTAAGAATTGAAGCTATTTCATATGCAAATCCTATATGATAATAACAATCATTATTTCTATGTTTATGTACATCTAAATCATATATTGTATCATTACCACCAATTATATCTAATGGATCAGTTCCAACTACAGCATCATTAGGTAAAATATAAATGCCCTTTGCATAATTTTCTGGAGTTTTCTCTTCTAAGCCTAATTCGGATAATGCGCAAAGCATACCATTGGATTCAACCCCTCTTATAGTAGATTTTCTTATTTCAAAATTGCCTGGTAAAACAGCACCATCCAAAGCTACTATAACTTTTATGTCTTTTTTTACATTTGGAGCACCACAAACTATTTGAAGTATTTTTGAACCTACATTTACTTTACAAACATGTAAATGGTCTGAATCCGGATGCATTTGGCAATCCTCAACATAACCAACGCATAAATTATCTATATGATTTGAAATTACTTTTTCAACATTAATACCAGCTTTTGTAATTTTTACAGCAAGTTGTTTTAAGTCTATGCCATCTAAGTCTATATAATCCTTAACCCAATTTAAACTAATCATTTTTTACCTCCTAAAATTTAATTCTCTTTTCTGTCAAACACTTTAACTTCTCTTAAATCTGTAGTATAAAATGTTCTTATATCATTTATATTATACTTAAGCATGGCAAGTCTTTCTGCACCAAAACCAAATGCAAAGCCAGTCCACTTTTTAGGATCATACCCACAATTTGATAAAACATTTGGATGAACAATACCAGCTCCAGCAACCGTGATCCATCCAGTATTTTTACATAAACTACAGCCTTTTCCATGACAAGCAAAGCAGTTTATATCAGTTTCTACAGATGGCTCAGTAAACTGATAATAACTAGGTCTAAATCTTGTTACACAATCATCACCAAAAAGTTTTTTTGCAAGTAAGTCAAATACTCCTTTAAGATCAGATAGGCTTATATTTTTATCTACTACTAATCCTTCAATTTGCATAAATTGATGTGAATGAGTTGCATCGTCATCATCACGTCTATATGTTTTACCAGGACAAATCATTCTAATTGGCTTTTCACCTTTACCTGCAAGCATAGCTCTTGCTTGCATTGGTGACGTCTGGCTTCTCAATAAATATTCTTCATCTTTTATATAAAATGTATCTTGAGCATCTCTTGCAGGGTGACCCTTAGGAATATTTAATAATTCAAAATTAAATTTATCTTCTTCAATTTCCGGTCCATCCATAACATCAAAACCCAAAGACATAAACAGTTCTTCTACTATTTCAGTGGTCTTTTCAAGTATATTTGGTGCTCCAATCGGAATATTCACTGCAGGCATGCTAATATCAATCTGCTCATTTTTTAGTTTCTCATTCAAAATTTCTACATTAATTGACTCAGATTTTTCCTCATACAAAGTGTTAAAATGGTTTTTTATTTCATTAACCATCATTCCATACTCTTTTTTGTTTTCTGCATCTTTAATCTTTGTTTGAAGTTCTGTAATTGCGCCTTTTTTACCTAAATATTTAACTTTAACTTCATTAAGCTCATTTAAATTTTTAGCATTTCTAATATCTTTTTCAATTTCATTTTTTATAGTATCCATTATTAATTCTCCTTTTTTTAAAAAAATCCCCATAAATATAGGGGCGTTTTACCGCTGTACCACCCTACTTTATGAAGGATATTCATCTTTATATTTATAACGTAATTACCCGATTATACTCCTTATTTGAAATTCGTTTTAATCTTTTTTAATGATTTCACCAGCTTCATTAATCTCTATTAAATTTTTAAAACTACTTAGAATAATTCAACATATATTAATAATTTGTATTTTTTAGTTCCATAAATGATTCTGGATGTTTGCAAACAGGGCAAACCTTTAAAGCATCTTTGCCATAATAAACATGTCCACAGTTTCTACATATCCAAATAACTTCTTCATTACGATGAAATACTTTATCTTCATCAATATTAGAAACTAATTTTAAGTATCGTTCTTCATGATGTTTTTCTATTTCGCCAACCATTTCAAATAGTTTAGCTATATCTTCAAAACCTTCTTCTCTAGCAACTTGTGCAAAGCCTTTGTACATTTCAGTCCATTCATAGTTTTCACCATTTGCTGCATCTTTTAAATTTTCTATTGTTGAAGGTATATCTCCACCATTTAGGGCTTTAAACCACAATTTTGCATGTTCTTTTTCATTATTAGCTGTTTCTTCGAATATACTAGCTATTTGCTCATAACCTTCTTTTTTTGCTTTGCTAGCGTAAAAAGAATATTTATTTCTTGCCTGACTTTCTCCTGCGAAAGCAGTTAATAAATTATTTTCAGTTTTACTACCTTTTAATTCCATTAATTATACTCCTTTTTCAAGATTAATATTATCATAATTTATCAATCATTGTCAAATTTAGATGAATAGATTTTATAAATAATTAATACTTTTTATTAAAGGAGGATTATGAGAAAAATATTAAATAACTACAAAGAAACAATTCGGATTTTTGTTGGATTAATTTTAGGCTTTTTACTTGGAATTATTTTAAAAGAAAAAGCTATATATCTAGCACCAATAGGAAAAGTTTTTATTAATTTACTTTGTACTCTTATTGTACCAATTATATTTACAAGTATAGTTTCTTCCATATGCAATATAAGTTTATCAAAGCTTAAAAAGATTTTTAAAAAATTAATTTTTGTACTTATCGTTATGTCCCTTGTTTCAGTTTTAGTAGGTTTAATAACCACTATGTCATATAAATTTGTTAGTAATAGTAATAATATAACTTTAATTCAAAATAATGACGTTATTAATAAAAATAATATTTTTGATGATATTGCAAACATTATTGCGGTTGATGACTTTAATAAAATATTGAGTAAAAATAATATGATTGCATTAATTGTTTTTTCAATAATATTTGCAATTGCTTTAAATAAGAGCAAAAAGGAAAATTTGAATATCATAAAACTAATTAATAATCTAAATGATGTTGTTATGAAAATGATTACATTAATTATGAAGTGGGCATGGATAGGGTTAGGAGCATATTTTGCTTCACAAGTTGGTACGTTTGGTATAAGTATTACTACAGACTATATAAAAGTATTTGTATATTATACCGCAATATCAATTATTTATGCTGGCGTTTTTTATTCGATTATTGCAATATTATGTAATAAAAGTTTAAAGAATTTTTGGAAAGAAGCAGTACCTGTAATTGCAACATCACTTAGCACTTGTTCTTCCGCTGCTACCATACCGGTTAATATTAACTCTTGTCAAAAATTAAAAATAGATAATGATGTAACAAATGTAACCGTGCCACTTGGCACAAATTTTCATAAAGATGGTTCTATTATTGATAGCGTATTTAAGATTATGTTTCTAGTTTATTTATTTAATAAACCAATAAGTGTTACTTCTATTCTTGGAATATCTTTATTGTCCACAGTACTAATAAGTGCTGTACCGATTGGTGGAGGAACAATTTCAGAAATGTTTATTATTACAAGTTTAGGCTTTCCATTGGAATCATTAGCAATTCTTACCATTATTGCTACAATAACTGATGCTCCGGCAACAATGTTAAACTCACTAGGTAACACTGCAGCAGCTCTTTTTACAAATAAAATTTTAAATAAAAAAGTCAGTAATTAAATTACTGACTAATTTTTGGTGAGTTATTTTCAACTTCTTCGATAACTCTTTCATTTTCTTTATTAGCTTTTTTCTTAACACCAGAAATTTTAATTAATTTCATTATATCCTGAATAATGATAACCAATGCAGGTATTATAACAACAACCAACCAGCCAAATTTTGTGCCAACAAATCTTTGTACCTGTCCAAGTCCAGGGAAACGCAAAATTACCTTACCAATCAAATTACTATATGGTGCAGGGGTATCATCTTTAATTGGATTATGATCGCCTTTTGTAACATATTCATATTCATTTGTTTTTTCATCGACATATATATCATTTACTCTATGAGTAATTGTCATTCCATATGATACAATACCTTTAGAAATAAATGTAATGATATCACCTTTTTTTATATCAGTTGGGTTTTTAACATCTTTATTAATTATAATATCATAAACATTAATTGTAGGTACCATACTGTCAGTAACAATTGTATAAATTGAAAATAAAGGTTTATATTTTGGCCCTTTTGCTTCATATAATTTGAGTGCAACAAAATAATATATTAAAAAAGCTGCACAAAATATTAGTAATGAAAATAAAGTCCATGAAATAACTGAAAAAATATAATTAATTATAGATTTTATTTTCATTTTTTTTGTTACCATAAATATTCTCCTTTCTACTTTTAATGTATTGTTTCTATATAAAGTTGTCCTTTAAAAGTTTTACCACTATCTATATTTTGATTAATTCCTGTTTCCTTCCAAGAAATATTTAATACATATTTAACTGTTGTATTATCTTTAATTAAAACTTCATTAGATAAATTAATGCTTTGTCTTGGAGCTTTCATATTATTTAAATAAGATATATTACTTCTTGTTAAAAAATAATCTAAATTGTTAATATCAGTAAAATCATTATAAACATTTTTCCATATTAATTTATATGCCACAGCATAATCAGTATTATTCTGTATTTTTAATACATATGTATCATTCCAACCGGGTTCAATATCAATTGACAATATTTCAAGTGGATTATATACATACAAATTACTATCTTTTCCTTTTGCAATTTCTAAAATATTTTTTTCATTTTTATATTTATCATCCTCATAATAATTATAGTCACTATCTATATTTGTAGTTCCGTTATTACAATTAAAATCACAAATTCCATCACCATCTATATCAACATTGATATTAGGTAAACCATCACCTGTTGTATCACAGTTTTTTATACAAGTATCTTCAGAACTAACAGGGTTATTTATTTGACCATTATCATCAGCACAATTAAAATTACATTTTCCTAAACCATAAATGTCAATATTTAAATCCGGTTTTCCATCGCCATCAGTATCAATGTTAAAGTCTGGTTTTCCATCCCTATCAAAATCAATATTTAAATCTGGAACATTGTCACCATTTATATCAATGTTTAAATCTGGGTATAAATCATAATCAATATCACAATTTACATCACAATGACCATCATAATCAGTATCAATATTTACATTTATTCTTTTATCATTTATGTCAATTAAATAATCTGCTTTACCATCATTATTGGTATCGCAATTTTTTGTGCACTTTCCATCATTACCAATGTTTAAATCTGGCTTTCCATCACCATCTATATCTATATTTAAATCTGGAAATCCATCGCCATCCATATCTTCATTTAAAATTATGGTTTTTCTATCAATGACAACTTCATTATTAATTGGATTTGTAATAGTTTTGCCACCATCATTTGAGATATTTACATCTGCTTTACCATCACCATCTATGTCTATATTAATATACGTATTTTTCGGAGTTTTTTTATCATAATTACAATCATTTTTTATATAGCATTTCCAATCATTATATTTGCTATTTTTATAATCTACTTCACTGGAATCGTCACTATCAATTAACTCATTTAAAATTGAGCCACTACCTGTTAAATCAATATTGTAATCTGGAAATCCATCATTATCTATATCACAATTTTTTGTGCACTTTCCATCATTATCAAGTTGATTGATTGGATTTGTAATATTTCCATCATTATCTTTAATGTTAAATGTTGGTTTTCTATTTCCTTTATAATCAATATTATATTTAGGTCTAGTGTAATCATCATCCGTTATATTTATATCTGGTTTATTATCGTTATTTATATCAATATTTGTATCAGCAATAACATCTTTATTTATATCACAATTTAAATCACACGTTTTCTTTTTATTATAGTCAAATATTATGTTTAAATCTGCGACACCATCACCAGTTAAATCAATATTATAGTCTGGCCATCCATCATTATTAGAATCACAGTTAAGTTTACACATGCCATTTTCATCAAGCTGATTAATTTCATTAAATAGTCTTGTTTTATTACCAAATATGTCTATGTTAAACGTTGGCTTTTGATTTTGATAGTAATCAACACTGTAAAATGGAATACATTTATTATCTTTAGATACATTTAAATTAGGTACTTTACTGCCATTTATTTTTTGATTAACATATTTACACATGTTACCAGGATTAATTTGACCACCGCCATAAATTCTATATACATATAATGTCACATAAGCAATAACAATTACTAAAATTATTACAAGCAAAAAAATGCAAGATAAAACAATATTTTTTTTATATTTATTTACTTGTAAACGCTCATCTTCAATAATTTGTTTTTGATTTTCAAAATCATCAGTTTCTAATGATTTATCATTAACATTATTATCCACATTTAACTCCTTATTCTTAGAATAATTATATCACGTTAAAATATATATAACAATTACTCAAATAATATTTTACAAAAAAAATAAAAGTATTTTCTACCTTTATTTTCTTTTTATTATAATGTCGTCATAACTATTTCCACGATAAAAACCCGTTTCATCAAAATCATCTGCATCATCATAAGTATATGCTTTTACATTAATATCCGACGTAATTTCTTCGCATTTACTTCCACATGTAAGTTTCATAGTAGTTAGTATCGTTTTATCATTTAACTCACTTTCAAGTAAATGTGAATACCACGTGCCAAGTTCCTGATGAACACTATCGTATAAATAAATTTCTAAATAATCATAGAAATCTGCTACATCACTTGGTTTTAAAACTTTTCTATGAATAGTTTTATTTCCTATATCAAAAGATATCTCCCAGCCGGTTTTGTATTTTTCATATTCGTCATATTTTGATGCGTATTTATTCCAAATAGTTTGATAATAGGTTCCCGAAATGTATTCGTCATTCGTATAAAACGTGCTTAATACAGTAATATCTTTTTTTACTATCCAAGGAAGAGTTAAAATTTCCCCTACTTTTTGGGTTTCACTTTTATCATTGTCAGCATACATTGAAATTATTACAGGATTATCATCTTGGTAGTCAACAATATTTTCTTTGTTTTCATTTACTTCATTTGACATTGTTTTATTAAAAGATACTTTCTTATTATCTTTACAACCACATAGTGATAATAAAACTATTAAAATTATAAATATTTTCATATTAATATCTCGAATAAAACCATACACCATAAGCCGGTAATGCTGGTGGTTGGAAACTATTTTTTACATAAGTATTATAACTTGAAAAACCTTCAGCACCACCACCTAAATAAAATCCTTTAGTAACTGCATAGTGTAAATGGTATCCTGTAGAACATGTATCCCATCCACCATTCCTGGCTAGAGTTTTTCCGCCACCACCAACAGTACCTATTACAGTTTGTTGAGTTACTACATCGCCAACTTTAACATAAACATCCATTAAGTGGGCATAGGTTAAAGTATAAGCAATTCCTTGAACACGTACATGAATATAAACTTGGTTTCCACCACATTTTGCTTTGCTAATTACTGCTGCAACAGTTCCAGCTGCAGTAGCATAAACTGGAGTTCCACCTGGATTACCTGCAATATCGTTTGCTGGATGAAAATCTGAATATGGTTTACCATTTAAGTAAAAAGATCTCCATCCAAAACCTGATGAAACATATCCTTTTACTGTAGGTCTTAAAAATCTTGAACTATTAGCAACGTCCGTACATTTAGATAAAAGTTCATTATCTTTACAGCCAATATCTTCATAATATTTAATTAATTTTTGTTGCGCAGAAATTTGTTGTGATATATCAAGTGTAACTTCTACTAAAGATGATAAATCATTTTTTAGTGAAGCCAAACTATTTTCATATTCTTTAATTTTTCCTTGCAAATCATTTTGTTTTTTTACTAGAGTTACTTGTAATTCTTCATTTTCCTCAATTAGAGATTGCATTTTTCTAAGTTCATTTTGATTATAATTAATTATTTGACTTATAGCATCTGCTCTCATGATAACATCCGTTGCAGTACTAGCTCCACCTACATAATCTAAAAATGTATTATCACTACTAATAACTTGATAAAAAGCCAATAATTCTTCAGATTTTTTTTTAGTCTCTTCGATTTCTTTTGTAGATGCCTCAATTTGAATTTTTGCTTGTTCTATGTCATTTTCAGCTTGCTCTACTTGACTATGTGCATTTGATATACGACTATTTTCTGCGTTAATCTCGTTTTGTGTTTTATTTTTTGCAGCATCATTTGCATTTTTTTCGTTGATTAATTGTTGTAATTCTTTTTTTAAATCACCTAATGTGTTTGCAGCAGCATTTACTTTTATAGGAAAAAATACCACTAACATTAAACACATTAAACATAAAACTAGTTTTCTCATATTTTTAGATACTTCCTTACTGAATTAGAGCTTCCAAACATACCCACTAAAGCGCCAATTAAAACTATAATTCCAGAAACATAAAATACAAAATTATATGGTTTTACTAAATTTAAGGTTTCCGTAAACATGTAACCATGCATTGTATTAAACAATATTACGTAACCATATATTGTAATACAAACTGGGATTATTGAGCCTATTATTCCTAAAAATAAACCCTCAAATAAAAATGGTAATTTTATTGCAGTATTACTTGCACCTACAAGTCTCATTATTTCAATTTCATTTTTTCTTGAATAAATAGTTAACTTAATTGTATTTGATATTAAGAATGCCGTAACTAAAATTAATGCTATAACAATACCTATTGTAATTTTTTGAATAATGTCAAATGCAGAAACCACTTCTTCAACCATTGACTCACCAAATTTAACAGTTTCAACATTAGGAATTTCTTTAATTTGTTTAGCAACATTTGAAATATTCTTTATATCACTAACATAAACCGTACAACTATCCATTAATGGATTTTCTGATAAATAATTAAGTATCGTACCAAAAGTATCAGAGTATTCACTCATTTGAGTTTTCCATTCGTCTTTACTTTTATAAACAACTTTACTAACGCCTGATAAATTTTTAATCTCTAAATATGCATTGTTGCTATCTTCACTACTAGCATTTTTATTTATATAAACAACTATATTCATTTCTTTTTCAATAGAACGTGTAGCATTATTTACATTGACTGCTATAATAATTGCTACTGCTACAATTATTAAAGTTATCATATCACAAAGTATACTAGCCATTGATAAAGAGAAATTACGAGTTATACTTTTTAAAGCATCTCTTATACTTCGGCCTAAAATTCTAATTGCTTTCACTTGCCTTATAACTTCCTTTCTTATAATCACCAACTAACATTCCATTGTTAATAACAAGAACTCTTCTTTTCATTCTATCAACAATTTCCTTATCATGTGTCGCCATAATGACAGTTGTTCCTAATTCTTTATTAATATTATCAATAACATCCATTATTTCTTTACTTGTTTGTGGATCCAAGTTTCCTGTCGGTTCATCACAAATTAATAGTTTAGGTTCATTTACAATGGCTCTAGCAAGACACACTCTTTGTTGCTCTCCACCAGAAAGTTCTTTAGGAAAACTTCGCACTTTATCTTTTAAGCCTACTCTTTCAAGCGCTTTTAAAACTTTTGGTCTAATTTCACTACCTTTTGCACCAACACACTCTAAAGCAAAAGCAACATTTTCATATGCTGTAAGTGTTGGTAAAAGTTTAAAATCTTGAAAAACTATTCCTACTTTCCTTCTGAATTTATATACTTTTCTATTTCTAAGTTTTCCAACGTTAACACCGCCAACCATTACAGTTCCTTTTGTTGGCTTCTCCTCTCTATATAGCATTTTAACAAAAGTTGATTTTCCACTTGCAGTAAGCCCAATAACAAATACAAATTCTCCCTTATCAATTTGGACAGTCATGTCTGCACAAGCAGTAATACCATTGTTATATGTTTTTGTAACATCCTTAAAATCAATGAACTTCATACATCCTCCATTATATGATAAATTATATCACGAACTTTGTCATATGTAAATTAACCAAGTCCTATTTACATTTTTTACTAATTCCAATACAATAAAGTTATGGAAAATAAAAATATTAAAATACATACTGCAAGAGATGGTTATTATGATTCACTTTGGACAAGTGTCTATTCTACAATATTTCACATAATTATTATCACTACTACATATTTAACTAGTACTGGTTATAAACTTTCAAATGGTAAATATTTTTCTGAATATTTTGATATTAAAATCGTTTTGTTTACTTTAGGGCCACTTCAATTACTCGCAATAAAAAGAAGTATTGATGCAATCAAAGATTATAATACATTCGAAGGATATGTTGATAAAAAAAGACTTATTTTATACATAATTAATCTTATAAATCTATTTATTACTTTAATAGTTATAGCATTTAGTATCATTGTAATTTTTTCATAATATAAACATTTAAAAACTTCTCACATTTAATTATGAGAAGTTTTTTGTTAATTAATTTATTTTGTTTATAATACGCACATTGCAATAGTAAGTACAACCATTGCCGCTAAGCCTATTAAAGCAACTATTTTGAAAGCCCATTTAAACCATGTTGAATACTCAACTCTAGCTAAAGCAAGACCACCCATTATTGCACCACATGTTGGTGTTATTAAGTTTACTAGTCCATTTGCAGCAACAAGTATCATAACATTTGTTTCCACAGAGAAACCTAATTGTTGAGTTAAAGGTCCCATAATAGGTGTAGAAAGTGTTGCAATACCAGATGATGATGGAACTAATATTGATAAGAAAATGTGTAATATAAAGTTCAATGGTGCATATAAAATTGCTGGCATATTCTTAAGTGCGTCGGCAGCATTATAAATTATATAGTTATCTAAGTATGTAGTTTTCATAAGTACTGAAGCACCTCTTGCTACTGCAATTATTAAAACTACGCTTAAGATATCTGCAGCACCATCTAAGAAAGTATCAACGAAATCTTTTTCTTTAAATTTCCCTACAATACCAATTATGATTGCCATTATGAAGAACCAAGCCGCAGCGTCTTCGAAATACCAATAACCAAAACAGTTACCTGTTAAGAATGCTGACCAATGAGTTCCTGCATCCGCAACATCAGCTGAAATTACACCAAAGTCAACCCAAGGTATAAATCCAATAATCATTACTACAAATGTTAAGGCAAATAATATTAATATAATTTTTTGTCTTGTAGTTAATTTTGCATCTTTATTTACAAAGTCTTCCTTAGCATAATGTTTTTCCATTTGCTTTTGTTCTTGTAATGAAAGGAATGTAGATCCTTTATCGGCTTTCACTTTTGCAGCATAATTTAAAACAATAGCTACTGCAATAATATAAGAAACTAACCATAAAATACAACCTAATAAAATTATTGTTCCTTGATTAACTGTTATACCCTCAGGTAATGCACTAACTGCAGCACCTACAGCAAATGGGTTAATTGTTGAACCAAGAACACCTACACCAGCACCTAGTAAGATTGTTGCTGATGCTACGATTGTATCCATGCCGGCTGCTACCATTGTAAATGATAGAAGTCCATAGAATGCAACTGTTTCTTCAAGCATTCCATAAGTTGTACCACCAATTGAGAAGATGAACATTAAAATTGGTATTAAAACTAGTTCTTTACCTTTTAATTTATTAACTAATACTTTTATTCCTGTTTCAAGAGCTCCACTTTTAGCAATAATTGCTAAAAATCCACCAAGCACTAGAATAAATATACTAACATCTGCGGCATCTTCAAAACCTAAAATTGGTGATAGTAAAAAATCTGAAAATTTTGCTCCAACAACGCCTGTACCATTAACAATATTTTCTCCCTCAAATTGAGCTGAAGGTAAAATATGTGAAACAATGGCAATTGCAATTATAATTAAGAATATAATTGTGAAGGCGGTCATTGAAAACTTCTTTTTATTCTTTTTAGCCACTTTTATTTCCTCCTATAAATAATTTTTGTGCCTTTAGTACCATTAATTGCTTCTAAACCTTCACTTAAAGAAGCAATTATAGCTTTGCCATTATTATTTTCCTCTAAGAAATTAATACAGGCATTAATTTTAGGAAGCATACTACCACTAGCAAATTCGTTATTTTCAATATATGTATTCAAAGATTCAACATCAATTTCATCTAAAGCAGTTTGATTATCTTTATTAAAATTAATATAAACCTTATCAACAGCAGTTAATATAAGTAATATATCTGCTTTGATATTTCCTGCAAGTTTGCTACTTGCAAAGTCTTTGTCAATTACAGCAGCAACGCCTTTGTAACCAAGACCATCTTTCACTACTGGCACACCGCCACCACCAACAGTAATAACTATATTACCATTGTCAGCAAGAGTACTTACAATATCTTGCTCTAAGATTCTAATAGGTTTAGGAGAAGGCACAACTCTTCTGTAACCTCTACCAGAATCTTCAACATATTTATAACCATTAGATGAAGCAAGTTTTTCAGCTTCTTCTTTGGTATAAAACATTCCTACAGGCTTAGTTGGATTAGTGAAAGCCTTATCATTTTCATCAACTTCAACCTGAGTAATGACTGTTGCACATTTTTTAGATATATTGTTTTCTTTTAACTTTTCATTTATAGCATTTTGCAAATGATACCCAATATATCCTTGACTCATAGCTCCACATTCTGCAAATGGCATAAGTGGCGCTATATCAAACTTACTTGCATATTCAAATGCATTATTTATCATTCCAACTTGTGGACCATTGCCATGAGTTACTATTACATCATTTTCTTTAGCAATAGAAACTATTATATCCGCAGCTTTTTTTACTAATAATTGTTGTTCTTCAGGGGTTTTGCCTAATGCATTACCACCTAAGGCAATCACAATCTTACTCATCTTTGTCCTTTAAAGTAGTATAAATTACAGCTTTAATAGTATGCATTCTATTTTCAGCTTCCTCAAAAACTCTAGAATGACTGCCATTAAATACTTCATCAGTTACTTCCATCTCTGGAATACCAAATTTTTCATAAATATCTTTTCCTATAGATGTATTTAAATCATGAAATGATGGTAAACAATGTAAAAATATTGCATTAGGATTTGCATTATCCATGACTTTTTGATTAATTTGATAACCTTTTAAATAATTAATTCTCTCAGCCCATTTTTCCATAGGTTCTCCCATAGAAACCCAAACATCCGTATATAATGCGTCCGCATTTTTAGTACCTTCCATTATATCTTCAGTTCTTTCTATTGTACAACCATTTTCTTTAGCTATTTCCTTGCATTTTTGAGTTAATTCTTCTTCAGGCCATAAATCTTTTGGAGCACAACATACAAAATTAACACCCAATTTTGCACTAGCTACCATTAATGAATTTGCTACATTATTTCTAGCATCTCCACAAAATACTAATTTTTTTCCTTGTAAAGAACCAAATTCTTCTTCAATTGTCATAAAATCAGCTAACATTTGTGTTGGATGAAATTCATTTGTTAAACCATTCCATACTGGAACGCTTGAATATTTTGCTAAAGTTTCAACAATATTCTGATCAAATCCACGGTATTCAATTCCATCATAAATTCTACATAATACTCTTGCGGTATCCTCAATACTTTCTTTTTTACCCATTTGTGAACCTGTTGGTCCAAGATAAGTAACATGCATTCCCAAATCATATGCAGCTACTTCAAATGAGCATCTAGTTCTTGTCGAATCTTTTTCAAAAATTATTGCAATATTTTTCCCTTCTAAATATTTATGAGGAACTTTATTATGTTTTTTTTCTTTAAATTCTTTAGATAATTCAAGTAAATATCTTATTTCATCACTAGAATAATCAAGTAGTTTTAAAAAATCTCTGTCTTTTAAATTCATTTAATCCTCTCTTTCAAGTGGCATGCTCATACATCTAGGACCTCCACGACCACGAGATAATTCGGCACTGTTCATTTCTATTACTTTAATGCCTTTTTCTCTTAATACTTCATTTGTTATGTTATTCCTATTATAAACAACTACTACGCCCGGAGCAATTGCAAGAGTATTTGTTCCATCATTCCATTGTTCTCTTTCTGATGCAATTTTATCTCCACCAGCACATGGAATAAGCGTAATATCAATTCCCAAATATTCTTCTAAAATTGCCTCAAGTGAGCCTTGTTTTTTAATTACTTTAACTTCATCAGGATTATCTTCATTATTTGTTATTTCAAAAACTTCTAATGTATCCATAATTCCTGGATGATAAGTAAATTTATCAACATCAATTTGTGTAAATACTGTATCTAAATGCATAAATGCACGGCATTCAGGTATTTTAAATGCTAAAATTGTATCAATTTTACAATTAGGATTATTAAACATATTTTTACTTACTAAATCAATTGCTTCAGCGCTTGTTCTTTGAGAAATACCAATTGCTAAAGTATGCTCATTTAAATTAAGTACGTCTCCACCCTCGATACTAAATGGATTTTCTCTATCATAGAATTTTTCAACTTTATCCATATAATCTGGATGATAATTGAAAATATAATATGCATAAATAGTTTCTCTACTTCTTGTTACAGAATACATTTTATTAAGTATAATTCCATCACCAACTGATGCAAATGGATCCCTTGTAAAATATAAATTTGGCATTGGCTCAGCTAAAAACTTAGTTTCTTCACTAATTTGATCAACTAAAGAATTTTCAATATCCCTTTTATTTCTATGAACTTCAGATACTTTAATACCTTCCATAGTTTTTAAAACTAATGCTTTATTATTCGTGTAACTCATTAGATATTCAAATAATAAATCTTTGTACTTAGGTGTTTTAACTCCTGCCTCATATATAAATTGTCTAATAAATGAGGGCTTAATTTGTGGATTGTAGTCTAAAGTTTCTGCCATTAAATCTTCAAGATATACTACTTCAACATCATTGTCTCTTAATATTTGACAAAATTCATCATGTTCTTGAATCGCATCTTTGAGATATGGAATATCGTCAAAAAGTAATCTACCAAGAGTATCTGGCGTTAAATTTAATAATTCTTTGCCAGGTCTATGAACTAAAACTTTTTTTAATTTTTTTATTTCACTAGTAACGTGAACCATCATATCATCTCCTTATTATAATAATAATATCATTTAAATTTTTAAAAGTCTATAACATCATTTCTATTATACATTACTTTATATCTTGTAAAAAATTTTGAATAATTGGATTATCAGAATTAAATGTATTTTCAACACTATCATCACTTAAAATAGTCTTATTATCTAAAAATATAATTCTTTCCGAAAATTCTTTTATAAAATTTATCTCATGACTAACAACTATAATTGTCATATCTAAATTACTTAACCTTTTTATAAGTTCCAAAACTTCCTTTGTCATTTGGGGATCTAAAGAACTCGTAGGCTCATCAAATAATAATATTTTAGGGCTTTCCATCAAAGCTCTTATAATTGCAACTCTTTGCTTTTCTCCACCACTTAAATTTTTCGGAAAAGCATTTGCTTTGCTACTTAAACCAATATCTTTTAAATATTCTTTAGCTTTTTTTATTGCAGCATTCTTACTTAATAATTTTAATTTAACTGGAGCAAGTATTAAATTATCTAATACAGTTAAATTTTCAAATAAGTTAAAGTTTTGAAATACCATGCCAACTTTCTTATAAAATTCTTTTATATTTTTTATATTTACACCATCAATAAGAATTTCACCTTTAGTAATATCCTCAAGACGTGAAATACACCTAAGTAATGTTGATTTTCCACACCCACTTTTTCCTATTATTGAAACAATTTCATTATCGTTAATCTTTAAATTAATATTATTTAAAATTTCTTTTTTATCATAGGTTTTATATAGTTTTTTTATTTCAATCATTAGCAAGTTTCCTTTCAATGCGATTTAATAGTTTAGTTAAACTTAATGTTAATATCAAATAAATTATTGCAACAATAAATAATGGAAAGAAATAATCATAAGTTCTTGATGCAACTATATCTGAAGCTTTAGTTAGTTCAATAATACCAATATAACCTGCTACTGAAGTTTCTTTTAACAATGTTATAAATTCATTTCCTAAAGCGGGCATAACATTTCTAAATGCTTGTGGCATAACGATATATCTCATTGTTTGTGCATAATTTAGTCCAAGCATTTTTGAAGCTTCTTCTTGCCCACTCGGAACAGAAATAATACCACTTTTAATTATTTGTGAAACATATGCAGCAGAGTTTAGCCCAAATGATATAATGCCAACTAAAATAATACTAATATCTACACTTCTAAAAATAACATAATAAATAATCATTAATTGTAAAAGTGATGGAGTTCCTCTTATTATTCCGATATACAGGCTAGCAATTTTGGATAATAATGTAAGTTTACCAGTTTTTTCATTATAATCAATTACTAAGCTTAATAAAAGTCCTAAAATTATTCCTATTATGCAAGCAAAAAAGGCCATTATAAGAGTATTTCCTAGCCCTTCTAGAAAATATTTATAACGATCCTCATATATTAATGTATAGTATAAATTATCTTTTATTTTATTAAACACTTCCATATAACCCTACTTCGTATACTTCAAAACGTAACTATCTATTTCTCCTGATTTAATTAGATCATCAAGAGTACTATTTACTACATCTAATAATTCCTTATTTCCTTTTTTTACAGC
Source organism: uncultured Bacilli bacterium (assembly GCA_934096705.1). Classification (GTDB taxonomy): domain Bacteria; phylum Bacillota_I; class Bacilli_A; order RF39; family UBA660; genus UBA6448. The sequence goes on along the minus strand of CAKOMR010000002.1, from coordinate 18,052 downwards.
TATTCCATAACTATCACTAAAAACAGTTCCACTTAAAATTATTAAATTATCATTTGTTTTAACTATTTCTTTCGCAGGCAACTCATCCATAATTATTAAATCAACTTTATCATTTTTTAAATCTTCAATCATTGAAAGATATTTTTTCTGTCTAACAATATCACTTGTTACCTTATTACTAGTTACATAAGTATCAGCAACACTACCCAGTTGTACTGCAATTTTTTTATTTTGAATTTCATTAATACTTTTTATATTACTACCACTTTTAACAATAACAACTTGATTCGAAATAATATATTCTTTGGAAAAATCAACTTCTTTTTTTCGTTCTTCATTAATACTCATACCCGCTAAAGCGATGTCAGCCTTACCAGATTTTAACTCATTTATAATTGAATCAAAATAAATATCTTTTACAACCAACTTTTTTCCTAACTTTTCGGCAATTTTTTTGGCAATTTCAATATCGACACCTACAATTTGGCCATTTTCATAGAATTCATATGGTGCAAATCCAGCTTCTGTTACCATAATAAGTTCATTATCATTTCGCTTACAACTACATATAGTTAAAACAATTAAACATAATAAAATAAATACTTTTCTTTTTTTCATATCATACCTTTCTAAAACACTCTATCTTTTTTCTTACCACCGTTTACTTCATAACAATCATTTATTACAAAGAAAGCATCTGGGTCTAACTCTAATATTCTTGTCCTAAGTTTATAGCAATCTAAATTTGAAACGGCTACCATTAAAATTTCACCTTTTTTATGTAAAAACTCTTGTTTAGTTTCTAAAACTGTAATACCACTATCGTATTCTTTATTAATTATTTCTTTTAATTCTTTTAATTTCTTAGTATAAATAAAAAATACTTTACTCATAGAAACTCCTAAGGTTATCTTATCAATAAAATAATTACTTATTAAAAGAATTATAATCGCATAAACAAAACTTTCAAATCCAAAAACAAATGCACCGAATAATAAAATTATAAAACTATATGTAAAGTTTGCAACTGCTGTTGATACTTTAGCATACTTTTTTATAAGTTCCATAATTACGTCACCACCACCTGTAGTAAATCCAGTTCTATAAATTAGTGCAGAAGATGCGCCATATAAAAAACCTGCTAAGCAAACTGATACTAAAATTTCATTTACATATATATGATTAATAATAGATACAGCAATAGGTTCAGTAATAGTTACCATAATAGGGTATAATAATGAACCTAAAACAGTTGGTAATGTTTTTTTATATCCTAAAAATATAAAACTAATTATAAGAAGCAATATTCTTGAAATGTATAGAAAAAATGTTGGATCAATTCCAAAAAGCTTATCAAATATTATGGCAAGGCCATTAGTTCCACCCGTTATAAAATCATTAGGTAATAAAAACAGATGGTAACACATTGCAAGTAGAAATAATCCTAAAACAAAAGTAACACCAGTAACTAAAATTTTTATTTCTTCTTTCTTCATTTACTACCCTTCTTACTATAAACATTTTACTAAAATTTTTTATTTTTGTCTATAAATGGCATAATTATTTTTTATGAGAATAAATTTAATTGAGGTGAAAATAAATGAACGGAAACTATTATCAAAATCCAACATTTCCAACAAACCAAAATCAAGCAAATAATTATCAAGTACCGCCAGGAAATATGAATACTGAAAATGACTATAATGAACAAAGTTTTATAGAAAATATCTTAAGACTCAATAAAGGAAGAAAAGTTAATGCTTATGTATCATTTCCGGATAGTACAGAATGGAAAAATAAAGTATTTAGTGGATTAATCGAAGAAGCTGGTAAAGACCACTTAATTATAAAAGATGTTACTACCGGAAAATGGTATTTAATTAGAATATTATATTTAGATTATGTTGAATTTATGGAACCAATAAACTATCTGCATGCCTATTCTGAAAAAACTTATTAATAATAAATAAAATTTGGTTTTTCTGATTTTAAAGTAGTAATTGGACCATGTCCTGGATAGATTTTTGTTATTTCCGGAAAACTACTTATTAACTCTAGAGATTTTTTCAAATCATGATAATTAGAATTAAAAAAGTCATATCTTCCTACTCCATTTTTAAATATTAAATCTCCAGAAAATAACAAATTTTCAGATTTAAAATAAATTGATATAGAATCGTCAGTGTGACCTGGCGTTTTTATTATGTCATAACCAAATAAATTCTTATATTTAAACGTGTTATGTTCTAAATTAAAGTATTCTTCAATTTCCTTTAATGCACCAATATGGTCAAAATGATGATGCGTAACAATTATTTCTAATACATTATAGTTTTTACATTCATTAATTATTTCTTTTGCATCATCTCCAGGATCTATAATAATACATTCATTATTTTTTATTACCAAGTAACAATTTGTTTCTAAACTTCCCACAACTAAGCACTTAACTTCCATATATTTTCCTACCTTTGAATAATTATAACATAAATCTATTTGAAAAATAAATTTTCTTGTTTTATATTGAAAATTTAACTATAATAATAATAGGAGTTGATTCCAAATGAAAAAAAACGGGTTTATGGAAGGAGCAATAGTTGCAACCATAGCTATAATTTTAACAAAAATTATGGGTGTATTATATGTTATTCCATTTTATAAAATAATTGGCGAACAAGGTGGCGCACTTTATGGATATGCATATAATATTTATAATATATTTTTAATAATTTCCTCTGCAGGAATTCCACTTGCAATAAGTAAATTAACTAGTGAATATGAAACATTAAAAGAATATGATAAAAAAAATGAAATGTATAAAATAAGCAAAAAATTTATTTATGTATTTTCAATTTTATCATTTCTGTTATGCTTTATTTTTGCAAAACCCTTGGCCAAATTAATTATTGGTTCCTTATCTGGAGGAAACACAATCGAAGATGTTTGTTTTGTTATAAGATGTATATCATTTGCACTTTTAATAGTTCCCGTTCTCGCAATATATCGTGGATATTTACAAGGTCATAAATATATAACAGTTTCATCAATATCTCAAGTTATTGAACAACTTGTTAGAATTGTGTTTATCCTTTTAGGAAGTTATATTTGTGTAAAAGTATTACATATAAGAATCACTTACGCAATTGGCATTTCTGTATTTTCTGCAGCAATTGGAGCAATTATCGCATATATTTATTTAATTTTAAAAACTAAAAAAAGCAACGTTATTAAAAAGGACACAAAAAAAGAGTTTTCTAAAGAAGAAAAAAAAGATATTATAAAGAAAATTATAGGTTACTGCATTCCATTTATTATAATTAACATAGCAAATTCAATTTATAATACCACAGACATGATTCTTATTATAAGAGGACTTACCAAACTTGGCTATAATGCAAATGATGTTGAAACAATATCTTCAATATTTACAACATGGGGAAATAAACTTGTTACTGTAGTAAAATCTTTTGCCACAGGTCTAACAATCAGTCTAATACCATCTCTTGTTAATGCATATGTTTCAAAGGATATGAAAAGAGCAAACTATTACTTTAATACCTCACTAAAAGTTTTACTTTTTATAATATTACCAATTACAATATTTATGAGTATTTTCTCAAAGGAAATATGGTTCATCTTTTATGGAAAAAGTTATTATGGTCCAATAATATTTAAATTTTTAATTTTAGTAGCTGTTTTAGATAGTGCATACGTAATATCTTGTTCAACTTTACAAGGGCTTTATAAAACAAAATTAATTTATATTTCATCTTTATGTGGCTTACTTCTTAATGCTATCTTAGATATACCAATGATGAATTTATTTAACAAAATAGGCATTTATCCTTATTATGGAGCTATAGCTGCAACTATTATTGGCTATATAATTGCTTTAGGAATACCTATGTATGTTTTATATAAAAAAGAAGGTTTTAGATATACTGAAACAGTAAAAATTTTACCAAAATGCATATTATCAATTGGCATTATTACAATTTTATGGGTTATTTATAAAAAAATAGTGCCAACTATGGATGGCTTTTTGGGAAATACAATTTACTTAGGTATAATTGGAATAGTATCACTTACTATATATTATTTACTAAATAAAGATATAATTATGAATTTATTAAAAGAGAAAAACAGGAGGTAAAATGATTTTTTTAGAAATAAGTGAAAAGGAATATGAAAAATTTTGGAATAGTTACGAAAACAGATGTTTCCTATCATCTATAGAACTTGGAAGTTTAAGAAAAGATAAAGGGTGGAATGTTAAATACGTTGGTTTAAAAGAAAATACTAAATTAGTTGCCTGTGCAATGTTATTATTTCGAAAAAGACATTTTAATAAATATGAATACTATGCAATGAGAGGTCCACTTATAGATTATAAAGATGAAAACATAATTAAAAATTTTTTTGAAAGCCTAAAAAAATACATAAAAGATAACCAAGGATACGTTTTAAGAATAGACCCGAACATAATTGACATTACAAGAGATATAGATGGAAACCCAATAAAAAACAAAGAAGACAATTCCGATTTTGTAAAAACTTTAAAAAGTATTGGATTTAAAAAAAATACTCATGGCGAACAAAATGATACAATGTTTTCATTAAATTTAGAGAATAAAACGGAAGAAGAAATTTTAAATGAAATGAAACCCAATACTAGAGCTACAATAAAAAAAGTTGAAAAAAACAATATTAAAATAAAAGAATTAAAATATGATGACTTAAATTTATTTTACGATATTTTATTAAAAACAGGAAAAAGAAAAGATTTTACAGTAAGAAGTTTAGACTATTATAAACAAATGTATAATAAACTATATGATAAAGGTTATGTAAAATTCTTAGTAACTGAACTAGATCTAAAAGAAAATTTAAATTTATTAAATGATAATTTACAAAAAAAAGAAACTGAATTAGCTAGTTTAAGTGATGCAAAATATAATGATGGCAAAAGAAAAAATATACAAAATGAAATTGAATCAATAAAAAGAAAAACTGAATATACAAAGTCAATTATGGAAACATCTCAAAAAGATAAAATTATTATGTCTGCTTCCATGTTTGTTTTAATGAAACCAGAAATTGTATATTTATCCAGTGGAAATGATGAAGAATATATGAATTATAACTCTCAATTTTTATTACAATGGGAAATGATAAAATATGCTATAAAAAACGGATTTAAAAAATATAATTTTTATGGTATCATAACATATAATGATAAAAATAATAAAGATTATGGAGTATATGAATTCAAAAGAGGTTTCAACGGATATGTTGAAAAACTAATTGGTGAATATGAAATGCCAATATCAAAAGAATATTATATAATTAATTTATATAACAAATTAAAAAGAATAATAAAGAGGTAATTATGAATATATTAGTAATATTATTAATAATAGTTAGTATAACGTTTGCGTTAAGTATTGTTTATTTTATAGGTTATAATACTCTTTCAATAATAAGAATTAAAATGGAAACAGCAAATGAAGTAATAAATAAATCATTAAAAGATAAACAAAATTTAATGAATGATTTATATTCAATTATTAAGAAAAAACTTAAAAAGAAAGATTATTTAAAAGAGTTTAATAATTTAAAAAACAAAAAACTAAATAATTATGAACTTGATATAGAGTTAAATAATTTTTTAAAAACTATGATTGAATTAAAAGAGGATAATAAAGAGCTTAATGATGATGAAATTACTGAAATACTAAATAAAATCGAAGCAATTGATGAAATTTTAATGGCAAATAAAAAATATTATAATCAAAACAATAATTTATTAAGTAAAACTTTGAAAGGCTATTTAAAAATTATTGCCAAAATTAATAATATTAAAATTCAAACTTCATATGAACTTAAATAACCAACTTGGTTATTTTTTTATTTTGACCAATCAATTGGAGTTAATTTATTTTTTATTAAGAATTCATTTGTTTTAGAAAATGGTTTTGAGCCAAAAAATCCATTATATGCAGAAAAAGGACTTGGATGTGGAGATTCTATTATATAATGATTAGGATTAGTTATTAATGTTTTTTTACTCCTTGCAAAATTTCCCCATAATATAAAAACCACAGGGGTTTCTTTTAAATTTAATACTTTAATAACATAATCGGTAAATAATTCCCAGCCTAAGCCTTTATGTGAAGACGCTTTATCTTGTTCAACAGTTAATACACTATTTAAAAGTAAAACTCCTTGCTTTGCCCAGCCAGTTAAATTGCCAGTTTTTTTAATAGGTACTCCAAGATCATCGTAAAGTTCTTTATATATATTTTGGAGTGATGGAGGCACTTTTACATTATCTTGAACAGAGAATGAAAGACCATGAGCTTCTCCAATTCCATGATAAGGATCTTGTCCAACAATAACCACTTTTACGTTTTCAAAACTGGTAAACTTTAATGCATTAAATATACACTCTTTTGGAGGAAATATTACTTTCGTATCATATAATTTTAATATATTATTATAAAAATTATTAAAACCTGGGCTATCCCAAATTACTTTCAACTTTAAATCCCAATCATTTCCTATCATATTCTCACCTATTAATTATTTTATAATATTTTAAGACATAAAAAAAGGTTAATATATAAAATTAACCTCTTATTTATGATATTTTTCATTATTTAATATCTTAAATGCTCTATAAAGTTGTTCTGAAAAAACCAATCTAAATAGTCCATGAGGAAGTGTTATTTTACCAAAGCTTATTTTATAATCTACCAAACTTTTAATATAATCACTAACTCCATTACTACTTCCAATAATGAAAATAATATTCCCATGTGTCATTAATTTGTTATCAATTAACTTAGAAAACTCTACACTACTTAGTTCTCCGGCATCAATATCCAATAATATTTTATATGCGGTTTGTTTATAAAGTTCATTTAATATCTCTTTTTCTTCAACAAATATATCTTCACTATCTTTAAGTTCAATAATTTGAAATTTATGATATTTATTAATACGATTAAAATAATCAGTAATACCATCTTTTAAATAATTTTCTTTTAGTTTACCTAAGCATATTAACTTTATCATATTTCAATAACACTTCCTATATCATTTTTATTTGCACATTCAATATGAACACTATTAAAGTCTATATACTGACTTATAGTATTTAATGCAACATCTTCATTATTATTTTTGTCACTTAAGTGAAGTAAAATTATATCTTTCGTATTTTCATTAATAAGTTTTGACAAATATATTCCTGTAAACTTATTTGATAAATGGCCTTCATCAGATAGTACTCTTTCTTGAAGCCATCTTGGATATGGACCATGTCTTAACATTTCAATATCATGGTTACTTTCAATATAATATGCGGTTTTGCCCTTCATCTCTTTAAAATATTTGGAATTAATGTATCCTGTATCAGTTATATAAATTAGTGACGAGTCACCATCATTTATTAAAAATGCTCTTACATCTGCAACATCATGACTCATTACAAATGTTTTTATATCTAAACCCACAATCTGGGGGTTATCTTCATAAACAATTATATTTTCAATATCCGAAATATCATTTAATTCTAAAAGCATTTTTTGTGTAATTACAAGAGTAGCTTTTATGCCTTTAAAAAAAGTATGTAAACTTTTGGTATGATCATCATGCGTATGAGTTAAAAATACATAATCTATATCATGATAATCAACATTTATTTCTTTTAGTTTTTCTGCAATATATTTTTTTGTTCTTCCAATATCTATTAATATTTTATAGTTTTTTGTTTCAATATAAGTAGAATTTCCACTTGAAGAACTTGCTAATGTACATATTTTCATGAGCGCCACAAACTTAATGGGTTTATTAAAGTTCCTCTATACGGAACCCCAAGCCATAAACCAAAATGTAAATGGGTACCAGTAGAATATCCTGTACTACCCATACCAGCAATAACTTGTCCTCTAGAAACTTTGTCCCCAACTTTAACTCTAAATGAGTTATCGGCTAAATGGGCATAAATTGTATAATATCCATTATCATGTTGAAGAACGATACATTGTCCACCACCAATTCCACATAAACCTTCCCATTGTGCTGATACAACAGTTCCATCTAGTGCAGCATATATTGGTGAATTAAATCCTGTACCTGATATATCAATTCCTTCATGGAATGATCCCCATCTCCATTCAAAATAACTTGTTATAACATATGGATAATTTGTAGGCCATTGCCATGTAGAACCGGTATCTACATAACTTCCAGTTGTAAATCCACCGCCTCTATATCCACCTTTTGTAGTAACTTGATCAACTTTTTCAACAATGGAAACTTCTTTTGTTTTTTCAACACCACCTTGAGTTTCACCATTTTTTACAACATAGTTCATAGTAACACGTGTTATTCCTTTTACACCTGCGGTTGTAATTTCTTCATAATTAGAACTTTTCGAAGAATCATAAGTAACAATTTTTTCATAAGGAATTTCACTATCCATAACTTCATTAACTTTATATGAAAAAGTTAATACTGGATTAATAAGTGTAATGTTTACATTTTCTCCGATTGTTAATAAGCTATCTTTAGAAGTATACTTTGGATTAGCAATTAAAAATTCTTTATAATTAAGTTTATTTTTTTCTGAAATAGATTCAATTGTATCACCAGAGCTTACTGTATAGTTTTCAATTTTATTATTTTGACCAAAAAGTAAATATTGAGTTAAACTAGTTGAATCTACAAAAATTTTGTCATTAACACTAATAAAACTTTTTTTAATATTAATTGTTTCGTCAAAATTCATATTTTCAATTATTTTACCAGTAGTTTCAATTTCTTTTTGAGTACTATTTATATAACTTTGATATTGTTCTTCCGAAATAAATGCTAAAACAAAATTATGTACTGCTTTATCAAATATGTCTTTATCTAACACATTTATAGTTATATTTTTTTTATCATCTTTAATATTTATTGAGTATCCCTCAATTGTAAATGACCCCATATCAGCAAGTTTATTATATATTTGTTCTGGTGTTGAAATTACAATATCATATGATGACGTTTCCACGATTTTGAAATTTTCAGGAGGATACACTTTATCAACATTATATTTTTCCTTTATTTCTAATTGTTTGTTATTTATAAGTTCATATAATTTATCATCATTTTGTATGTATCCCACAGATTTACCATCAATAAATACTTGATATACTTTTTTTGCTTCAATACTATTGTCTTTTTTTATAAAAGACAAAATACATAAAACCCCAATAAAAACTGTAATAATAATTGACTTTATTAAATCTTTAGTTTTCATTATTCTCCTTGTTCTTTTAATACACTTTTAAATAATCCAATATTTAATTCAAACTTTAAATCTATAGTTCCTAAACTACCTTTACGATGTTTAGCAATGATAAGTTCTGCAGGTACTATAGTTTCATTTTGATTTTTTTCTTTATCATAATAATCTTTTCTATTTATAAAAAGTACCATATCTGCATCTTGTTCTAGAGAACCTGATTCACGCAAATCCGCAAGCATTGGTACATTGCTTTCTCTTTTTTCAGCAGTTCTTGATAACTGTGATAAAGCTATTACTGGAACATTTAATTCAAGGGCCATTGTTTTTAGTGACCTTGATATATCAGATACCTCAACTTGTCTTGATTCAACTTTTTTAGAACCACTATTAATAAGTTGTAAATAGTCGATAATTACTAATCCTAACCCTTTATCACTACTTGCAAGTCTACGACATTTTGCTCTTATTTCGGATATTGTAGTACCAGCATCAGCTTCAATATAAATATTTGTTTCCGCAAGTTGGCTCATAGCTTCATTATATCTTTGCCAATCTTTTTCATGCATATTTCCCGTTTGTAATTTATAAGAATCAATTCTTCCAACTGATGATATCATTCTATTAACAAGCATTTCAGCGGGCATTTCTAAGTTAAATATAGCTACAGCTTTATTTGTAGTTTTACCAGCATAAGTTGCCATATTTAACGCTAAAGCAGTCTTTCCCATACCTGGACGAGCTGCTAAAATAATCATTTCACCACCTTGAAATCCTGTTGTTAATTTGTCAAAATCATAAAATCCCGTTTCTAATCCGGTAATTAATTTTTTATTTTTTGCAAGGTCCTCAAGTTTATCATGAGCATTTTTTAATACTGTTGAAATTGGAATTAATTCAGATACACTTCGATTTCTTACAGCAAGTAATATGGATTTTTCAGCATAATCTTGAAGCCTTGTAACATCTTCCTCATTGTACGCATTTTCTACAATCCCTGTAGCAGAGTTAATTAATTCTCTTCTAGTATAATAATCATTAAGCATTGAAATATAGTAATCAATGTTAGCACTTGTAACAACAGAATCAATAACTTCTGTTATATGGTTTATACTAACAATGTTAATCTTTTTAGTTTTTTCTAATTCATTTTTAACTGTTGTTAAATCAATAGGGATTTTTTGATCATGCAAACTTTTTATGGCATTAAAAAGACATTTGTTTTTTTCATCAAAAAACATATCTTCATTAACACTTTCGCAGATTTTGTCAACTTCATCTTTTGAAATAAATGCTACGCCCAAAACGGACATTTCTGCTTCATTATTAAAAGGTAATGCCTTTGCCATAATTCTCCTTACTTAACTAATTTTACATCTATACTAAATTCAACTTTTTTATGTAATTTTATAAGAACTTTATGTGTTCCTAAATTACTTATTGGGTTATCTATTATAATATTTTTTTTATCAATTTTATAGCCCATTTCATTAAGTTTATCACTTATTTGTTTCGAAGATATAGTACCAAACACTTTATCCTCTTTACCAGTTTTAACTTTAAACTCAACTACTTTATTATTTAAAGATTTTTTTATAGCATTTAAACTATTTACTAATTCATCTTCTATATCTTGTTTTTCTTTAAGTTCTTTATCAAGAATTTTTTTACTAGTTTCTGTATATGCAACTGCTAATTTATTCTTAATTAAATAGTTATTTGCATATCCTGTAGAAACATCTATTATATCATTTTTCTTTCCTTGACTCTTAACATCTTTTAAAAGAATAACTTTCATTTTTTCCTCCGTAAATATCTTATATTATATCATATCAAATAAAAAAAAACCATTTGTTATTTAACAAATGGAATTAATGCCATTAAACGAGCATATTTTACTTGTTCAGCAATATGTCTTTGATGTTTTGCACAAGCACCAGTCATTCTACGAGGTAATATTTTACCTTTTTCATTAATATATTTATTAATAATCATTACATCTTTATAGTCAACTGATTTACCAGCACACATTTGGCATATTCTTTTTTTCTTATGATAAAATTCTGCCATACAATTATTCCTCCTTTTTAAAATGGAAATTCATCACTACTTATATTAGTTTCTTCACTAAATTCTTTGTAAGGATCTTCAGAAATGTCAGTAGTTTGCATATTAGAATTACTATAGCCATTACCAGATGTAGCACTTTGATAAGATGCTCCAGCACTATCTCCGCCATTTCTTGAACCAATGAACTCAAAACTATCAATAGATATATCAGTCGTATATCTCTTAGTTCCATCTTGAGCATCATAACTATTATTTCTAATACGTCCTTGAGCTAAAATCATTTGGCCTTTCTTACAAAACTTGTTAATAGTTTGTGCAGTTCTTCCAAATGCAACACAATTTATAAATTCAGTTTCTCTTTGGCCATCTTTATTAACAAAATCACTTGCACAAGCAAGAGAAAACCTTGATACTTCAAGTGAATTTGAACTTATTCTAGATTCAGGATCTCTTGTAAATCTACCACATAAAATTACTTTATTCATTCTTATTCTCCTTCTTTTTTGATAATTAAATGTCTTAAAACATTTTCGTTAATAAGAACTTTACGTTCGAATTCTTTGATAGTATCATGTTTTGCTTCAACTGTCATGACATAATATGTTCCAGTTAATTCTTTTTTGATTGGATAAGCAAGTTTTCTTTTACCCATTTCTTTGAATTCGATGATATTACCTTTGTCACTTGTTATTAAATCTTTTAATGAATCAGCTACATTTTTAACTTTTTCATCTTCGATTGTATTTTTAACAATGAACATAATTTCGTATCTATCCATCTTCACACCTCCTTATGGTCTTCTCGGCTTTTTATCAAGTAAAAAGCAAGGAGTAATTTCTTTACTCGCAAGTAGTATAACAAAATTAATAACCTTTGTCTAGTTTTTTATATTATAAAAAAAGATAAATTATTCAAAATTTATCTTTATTCAATATCTAATTTTTTATACTCTTCATATAATGTTAAATATTTGTTATTAAGTTTTTCTTTTTCAATTTTTTCTAGTTTATAAAAACCATTTTTATACATTAACTCAAATGTTTCTCTTTGTAATTTTATTACATTATCAAATGACTTTTTTAACTCTTTATATAATAATTCGTTACTCGCTTCAGTTAATGCAACTGCATAGTTTTTTGACATTTCTTTTAATGTTGATAAAATGTTATTTAAATAATCTTTATCCTCAAATTTTATACTATTCACAAGCCTTACCATCCTTTATTATTGTTAATGTTTTGTTCAAACTTGTTTTAAAAAAATTATTACATTTACGAAAATGTTTTTTTATTTCATTATTTTTAACTTTTGTTAATGATAAAGAACAATTTTTAAATGCAGAATAATTCCAATTAAAAATATCTTGTAAATAATCTAAATCTTTGCCTGTAAGCATGTTTGGTGCATTTTCTTTCATACAATTTCTCCTTCTAAGAATAGTATGTTGAAAATTTGTTAAATTATACAGTTTTTTCATTATCAGCATAAATACAACTAAATTTAATGCCGTTTAAATAATTATTTATTGCACTTATCTCAAAATCAATCATATCATTTGGTAAATTATTAATATCTTGCCATATTAACTCAGAACATTTTAATGGCTCCGCTATTTTAATATTCCCTATATAATTACTTATATTAAAATAAACGTCATAATATGGCATTAGTGATTTATTTTTTCTCATAACAACAAATGAATCACTTATATCATTTCTAGTAATTGTAATATCAAGTTCTTCTTTAGCTTCTCTTATTGCAGCTTCATAAGGGTCTTCTCCCTCATCAATATGCCCCGCAGGTAAAGCTAAAAATCCCGGCCATAATTTGGTTCCCTGTCTTCTTTGTAATAAAATTTTTCCATTATCATTTTTTATTATTAAATAAATAGATGATAAAAATTTTTCTTTTGTCATAAATTCTCCTTTATACTAATCTTTCTTAATTAATTTGTAAATGATTAATCCTATACCACCTAAAAATGCAAATCCGATTATTGGATAAATTATATTTTCAATATTACTATTCTTATGAACATTCAAAATATACTCTTGATTTCGCCCATTTTCTGCAACAACATTAAACTTTATTTCATTATCTCCAATTTTTATTTTCTTTTCCTTAGGTAAGTTAGTATTTGCGTTGCTATCTTTTAGTTCATACTCAATGTTGATAGTATCACCTGATGATATATAAATAATTTCGCTTTTATAATTTTTGAAAATAGCTTTTTCACCGTTGACTTTAACACTTATCTCAACATTATCACTTAATACTTCATTTTTCTTTACATTTAATATATACTCTTTTTCAGTTACTCCATCTTCAGCCTTAACTTTAATAATTATTTTATTATCACCATTATTTAAATCATATTCTAAATTACTAATGATTTTAGCATTTTCATTATTTGTTACAACATTTAATTTTATTTTTTCACTTGTTGTACTGTAAAACATTTCATCATTTATATCAATACTTTCTTCATTAATTTTTAAACTATTTATTGAAGCATCATTACTTGCAACTTTTATATATAGTTTATATACTTTAGTAGTTAAATCTTCTGCTGTAACACTTATAGTAATTTCATTCATTAATTCATTAGAAAGAATAGATGGTTTATCAATTTTTACAGTGGCTTTGCTATGTTCTGGTATCACAATAATATTTGGCTCTAAATTAGATGTAGAAAAACTCATTTCATTGGTGATATTAACACTATTTCCATCAATTAATAAAGACTTTATATTTGCATTATTGCTTTTTTGATATATGATATCATTATTATTTGATGATGAATCACTAATTAGTACTCCATTACTATTAAAAATTTGTCCTTTTGAATTAGTATAAGTATTCCCATTATGACAATGATATTCATTATAGTTTAAACCCCACGACGAACAATTTGTTTTACAAGTATGACAGCCATTACTATCAGTTCTACCAGGATGAGCAAAAGCTATATTTGGACTCATAAAAAACATTAGGCATACAGCACATATAATATATAACTTCTTCATACTCATACTCCTAGAATAATTATAACATTCTTTTTTCTATCAATAAATATAAATATAATATAGAATTTAAAAAATAAAAACTACTTTTAAATGAAATTAAAAGTAGTTTCCTATATATCTCGAAAAGTTCGAGTTTATTAATAAATTGGTGGAGTAGAGGAGAATCGAACTCCTGTCCAATATGTCATATAATACAACATCTACAAGTTTAGTTCTATTTAGAATTTCCTATTTAAATGGCTAAAACGAACCTCGTAAATAGTAATTTTGATAAATCTTCATAAAATATACTCAAAAAATATAAATTATATAGCTTATAATTATTAACCCTAGATATTTTTCATAAGCATAAAAATATTAGAGTACTCCCTTACCTTATATTAGGCAAAAGCAGGAGTGAAACTATAAGAAGTTTCGTCATTTATTTTTTTGTGCATTTAAAGTTTGCCAACTACCTGCAGTCATATCTATTAACATATGTCGAAACCATGCTACCCCATATGCATGTATTATATCATAATTTATTTATATAGTAAATAAGTCATATTATGAATAAAAATTATAAATTATTATAAAATAATAATATGAAATTTAAAAAGATAATTAAAGCCATATTCACCATTTTAACGCCTCTTATAGGAGGATTCTTATTCTCACTATTAATAAGTTACAAAAATTATAAAATGCTTATTAAGCCACCTTTAAGTCCACCAGGAATGGTGTTTCCTATTGTATGGAGCATTTTATATTTGCTCTTAGGAGTATCACTATACATTTCCACTAAAAAGAGTAAAGAAAAAGATATTATTATTATTTATATTATTAACTTACTTTTAAATTATACTTGGTCAATTGTATTTTTTAAATTCAAACTTTATACAGTTGCTATTTTTCATTTATTAGCACTTATCATAAGTACTATTTATTTAATGAAAGATCTATATAAAAAAAATAAGCTAACTGCTTATTTACAACTGCCATATCTATTTTGGCTTTTATTTGCACTATATCTAAATACTGGAGTAAGTATTTTAAATTAAGATATTAAATCAGCGTGACTTATCGCATCTAAAGAAAAGTCTTTAAAATTTTTATTTAAATATAATGGATATGCTGCCGCACCAATCATAGCAGCATTATCAGTACAATATATTAACCTAGGAATATATAATTTAGCGTTATGTGAATCACATAGCGTTTTTAATTCACTTTTTAAGTATTTATTCGCAGATACTCCACCAGCAACAACTAAATTAGTTATACCTGTTTTTTTCATAGCTATATCAACTTTTCTAACTATCTCATCGACAGCAACATCTTGAAAAGACTTAGCAAGATCATTTTTATTAATACTTTTACCTTTCATTTTTTCACTATTTACTAAATTTATTACCTGACTTTTTAGGCCACTATAACTAAAATTGTAAGTATCGTCATATACTGGTTTTGATAAGGCATACACATTTTTTCCTTCTAAGGCAGCTTTTTCTATGCTTGGGCCCCCTGGATACGGAAAGCCAAGTACTCTAGCTACTTTATCATAGCATTCACCAATTGCATCATCCAATGTTGAACCAAGTAATTCGAAATCATAATCACCTTTCATTATTGATAATTCAGTATGGCCACCACTAACAACTAAAGCTAATAAAGGATACTCTAATTTATCTTCTAAATTGTTTGCATATATATGTCCAATCAAATGGTTAACTCCAATTAAGGGCTTATTATAAACATAAGCTAAAGTCTTAGCAAACTCTATACCAACAAGTAATGAACCCATAAGTCCAGGTTTATAGGTAACCGCAATAGCATCCATATCTTCAATTTTCAAAGTAGTCTTATTTAAACAATCTTCTAAAACAAATAATATATTTTCACAATGCATTCTCGAAGCTATTTCTGGAACAACTCCACCAAATTTTGTATGAACATCAATTTGTGAAGAAATACTTAAAGAAATACATTCGTTACCATTTTTTACAATAGCTATACTAGTATCATCACAACTTGACTCTATAGCCATAATATATATATCTTTCATTATATCACCTTTCTCATAACATAAGCGTCACTATCTTGATAATAATTTTTTCTAATATTAATTACTTTAAATTCAAATTTTTCATATAAACATAAGGCTGGTAGATTTTTATTTGAAACTTCAAGTAATATACTTTTTGACTTAACTGGGTCAATTAAATAATTTATTAATTTTTTTGCTATGCCTTTTTTTCTAAACATTTTATCAACATATAAAACTAAAATTTCAGCTTCATCAAGTAATTTCATAGCAAGCATAAAACCAACAATTTTATCTTCGAGTTCATAAACTATAGAAATATAAATATCATTATTTTCTAAATAATATTTTAAGTCATAGTGATTAATAAAATTATTATCAAAATCATTTAGCCAACTATTTAAATAATTGACATCTTTTATATTTATTGTTCTTATCATAGCTCTGCACTAATTTTTTTAATATAAACCGGATTAACTAATTTTGGATTAATTGAATCTTTATTTTTTAGCATTTTATATACATTTTCATAATCTATAATAACAGATGTTTTTATGATATTTTTAATTTCACTTTCATCATATTCAGAGTTTTTTAAATAAAAATAATCTTCAACTAAATTATAATTTTTAAAGTGTCCAACATATATTCCACTATTATCAAAAATACCAACATAATTCTCACTAGCATCTAAACTATAAGCCATCATTTCTAAATAATTTACTGTCTTAATAGATATTTTCTTTGTATATGCTAAGGTTTTTGCAACTGTAATACCTGTTCTAAGCCCTGTAAAAGAGCCAGGTCCATTAACAACTATAATTTCGTTAAAAGAATTATTATCAATAGTATCAATTATTAATGGTAATAATGAAGAACTATTTTGTGGTCCTTTTTTAGATATGGAGTTTTTAACAACAACACCATTTTTAAATAAAATCACATTTATGTCATACAAATGTGTATCAATAAACAAAGTATTCATTATTTACCTATAAAACAGAATTGCATAATTCTTCATATTTTTCACCATAAGGAATTATTTCTAATACTCTTGTATTTTCATTAATAACTTTAAAATTAATTTGTAATCTCTCCTTAGGTAAACAGTCACAAATAATATCAGACCATTCAATAATGCATACTCCACCTTTATTATAATATTCGTCAAATCCAATATCTTCACATTTGCCGTCTAAACGGTACACATCCATATGATATAATGGAAGCTCACCAGAATTATATTCCTTAATTAAATTAAAAGTTGGACTAGTAATATTTTCATCAATTCCTAAAGCCTTAGCAAATCCTTTAACAAAAACAGTCTTACCACTACCTAGTTCACCATCTAAGCAAATAACCATATTAGGAAATTTTTCTGATTCAATATTTTGTGCTAATTCAATTGTATCCATTTCATTCCTAGATGTATATTTAAAATTCATAAAATCACCTTCCATTACAATTATAAAAAAAATAATACTTATAAACAAGTATTTTAATATATATATACATTATTTTATTGCAAAAAAAAATTATTGGCAACTTCTTATCTTAGCATACACTATTTTCAGCGTATCAGGGCTTAACTTCTCTGTTCGGTATGGGAAGAGGTGTACCACCTGAGCTATCGTCACC
>CAKOMR010000001.1 GCA_934096705.1 uncultured Bacilli bacterium | reverse complement strand
TAAATCTTTTTTTCATACTTCATTTTCTCCCATAAATATGGATTACATTTTTCTTAAAACTATTACATTTAGGAAAACTTTAAGCTTTTAAGCATAACTATGGGAAATAACAAATATTATAAAATTAATTTGACTAGAAATTATTAAAAATTATTTTTTGAAAAGCTTATTTTTCCAAGTATTTAAAAGAAAAATTATAAAAACTTTTGACCATTTTTTTGACTAGAAATTTTTTGTTAAAATTATGCAATTTTAGATTAAAAATATATAAGTTTTATCAAATTTTGGCAATTTTTTCATAATATATACAAATTTTTATAAAAATATGATAGTATTAGATTGTAATAGTACGAAGATATGGGAACGTTTTTTCCTAAATGTAATAGATTTAAGAAAATTTGATACCGAATATATGCTTAAAAATTGGTATTAAAAAAAGGTAAAATTTTATTTACCTTTTTGTTATGATTCAATTAATTTATATGGATTATCAATTGTTCCATCACCACTTACTTGAGCAGTTTTGATTATTGTAATAACAGGTCTTACACCCCTTAGGTAATTAAATGGTATACTATCAAGTATTTTACCATCTTTGCTTAATACAAACGGATGATAGATATCAAGTTTATTTGTGGCACTACTCATTAAAAATGTATCTGTATCTATAGAACTATCATATAAGTAAAATGAAGTATTATCTTCATTAACTGTAGCGCCTGCATATATAACTTCATCAACTGTTAAAAGAGCTACTTTACTTGAAAACTTTTCGCTTAAGCATACTAAAGATGGTATATTATCCTCCATAATTCTCGTGTATGCATAAAATGTATCATCATTTAAAAGTACATCATTACAATATTTTTGTGTTGCTAAATAAGAAGTATAATCACCTAAATTTTGTTCTATCCAAGTATTTAAATATGTATTAATAATTGAGTCTTTATAATAATAATTTTCTCCTGCATCTAAATATTTTTTTAATTCTCCTGTGGTAGAACTTAGAACAAGTTTTACACTTCCATCGCCATTTATTCTAACAATTTTAAAGTTAAGGTTATTAATTATTACATTATTATTTTGTACATTACCCCTAAAATAATATGAAGAGCCATAATCATCAATCGTTTTAATTAGTCCTTCATCAGTCGTGGCAATTTCTTTACCAACTTCAGTAATTGGTTTATCCTTTATTTGGTTATTTTTAATAATAAGTTCAGCAAAAGTATTGTTTTCAAGTGATTCTTTTTCTACATTTATTTCTATTTTACTTACATTTTCAGTTTTAGATGTTAAACTTATATTATAATTTTGTACCTCTCCACTTTTTATTAGAACATAACTTGATATTATTTTATTGTAATCAGTCAAAGTATCTTTTATATTAATTAATTTATTATCAGTTAAAGTATAATCTATTTCTTTTTCATTATTTGGGTTAATAAACTCTATATAATAATATTCATCACTACTTCCATTATTTATTATTGTTATTGAAGTCTTACTTTCTTTCTCAAATTCTATTACATGACCATCATGAAAATTAATTGATAAATTATCAGTTATTTTTATTTCTCCATCTTTAGCTTTAACTTTTTTATATATAAAATAAAATACTCCTAAAAGCAAAGCAATTATTATAAGTATTAAAATGAATCCCAATAATCCTTTGAATCTTTTTCTCATTTTTACCTCTATTACTATCTTTCTTAAAATAAGTATATCATTTCTTTTATAAAAACTAAAGAAAAATAAAAAAAATCTAGGTTGATAACCTAAATTTACAATTTTATAACTGGTTTTACTATTTCTAGCGTTTTAATATGTTTGTAGTCCTCTATAGTATCACTTGGAGTATTAAGTTTTTCAATAATTCTTGTATAACCGATTTTATGAGACCAAGAGCCATCTACATTTTGTCTAATGAAATGAAAATCTGTTGGAGAAACATAAAAAGCAATTTTATAACCTTTATGCTTATTTTCACTATCTAAAGAGCTATCATAAAAATCTATTTCTAGAGTTTCAAAGTCTTTTTGAATTCCATATAAATATTTTTTTGGATCATTTGCAGTTACTAAACTTCCACCAACATAGCCAATATTCATACCAGTTTGCATTATAACATTAGATACACCTTCTGGATTACTTAACCCAAGAGCGTATGAATAACAATTACCATTTGTATATTTTTTTTGGTTTTCTTCAAATTCAGGTTTATTTGTTCCAAGTCTTACAAGAAGTTGTAAATACATTTTATATAACTCAAAATATTTTTGATTGTCGCTTGTTTTAAGCATTTGTGAATAAATAAGTAAAAGTTCTTTTAATATAATTAATCTTTCTTCCATAGTTCCCCCTTAAAATTAAGGGTATTATACTATATTTTGTTCAAAAAAGCAAAAAACCTAGAGTTTTCTAGGTTTTTCTATTATTTTTTACTTTTACCAAACAAGCCTTTTTTAGGTTTTGCTTCCTTAGTTTCTTTTTCTTCACTAGCTTTTTCTGATTTAGGTAAAGCTTCTTTTCTTGAAAGGTTAAGTCTTCCTTTATTATCATATCCAAGTGATTTAACTATTATTTCATCACCTACAGAAACAACGTCAGCCGGTTTTTCTACTCTTTTAGAGTCAAGCTGAGAAACATGTACTAATCCTTCACATCCTGGCCAAAGTTCTACGAATGCACCAAAGTCTTCAACTTTTACAACTTTAGCATTATATATTTTTCCAGTTTCAACTTCTTTTGTAATATTTTCAATCATAGCTTTGGTTTTTTCGATTACTTCTTTATCCATGTGATAAATAATTACTTTTCCATCATCATCAATATCAACTTTAACAGCATCTTTGTCATTTACACTTTTTACATTTGATGATTCTAAAATAATCTTAGTAATCATTTCTCCGCCTTTACCGATAACATCTTTAATCTTATCTGGATTAATCATGAAGCTTTCAACCTTTGGAGCATATTTAGAAAGTTCAGTTCTCGGAGAATCTATTGCACTAGTCATAACATCAAGAATCTTCATTCTAGCTTTTCTAGCTTCCTCAAGGGCCTCTTTTAAAATAGCTTTTGTAACTCCTTTAATTTTTATATCCATTTGAAGTGCAGTGATACCTTCTTTAGTACCAGCTACTTTAAAATCCATATCTCCCATATGATCTTCAAGACCTTGAATGTCAGTTAAGATAGTATATTTTTTACCATTAGAGATAAGTCCCATAGCAATACCTGCAACTGGAGCTTTAATTGGAACGCCTGCAGCCATTAATGATAAACATCCAGCACATATCGTAGCCTGAGATGATGAACCATTACTTTCAAGTACTTCAGATACAACTCTTACTGTATAAGGGAATTCTTCTTCTGAAGGAATAACCTGAGCAAGTGCTCTTTCTCCTAAAGCGCCATGTCCAATTTCTCTTCTTCCTGGTGAACCATATCTTCCTATTTCACCAACACAGAAGTTAGGGAAATTATAATGAAGCATGAATCTTTTTGTATCTTCGATTCCAAGTCCATCAAGTATTTGGTGATCTGAAAGTGGACCTAGTGTTGTAGTAGCTAAAACCTGAGTTTCTCCTCTTGAAAAAAGTCCTGAACCATGTGTACGTGGTAAAAGATCAACTTCTGCATGAAGAGGTCTAATTTCATCCATCTTTCTGCCATCAGGTCTAATATGTTTTTCAATAATAAGTCTTCTTACTTCATTGCCTTCAATTAAGCCAACAACTTTAGCAACATCTTTCATCTTACTACCAAAATCTTCATCTTCAGCGTATACTTCTTCGAAATGAGCAATAGTATTTGCTTTTACTTCATCAATTTTTGCATATTTTTCAAGTTTTTCTTTAATTTGAATTGCTGAAAGCATATCATCAGTTGCATAATCTCTTACGGCTTTTTCAACTTCAGCATCGATAGTTGCTGGTTCAAGTGCTACTTTTTCTTTTCCTATTTCACTAATTATTTCGTTTTGAAAATCACATAAAGTTTTAATATTTTCATGAGCAAACATTAATGCTTCAAGCATAGTTTTTTCAGAAAGTTCTTTACACCCTGCTTCAACCATACATATTGCATCATGTGTTCCTGCAACTGTTAAAGCAAGTTTACTTTTTTCACTTTCCGCTGTAGTTGGATTAATAATAAATTTACCTTTTTCATCCATTCCTACCATAACACCTGCAACAGGGCCGTCAAAAGGAATATCAGATATTCCAAGACATAATGATGAACCAAACATTGCAGCCATTTCAGGGCTATTGTCTTGATCTACAGAAAGTACTGTATTGATAACTTGAATTTCGTTTCGAAGATTTTCATCAAACATAGGTCTAATTGGTCTATCAATAAGTCTTGCAGCAAGCGTAGCAGAATCTGTAGGTCTACCTTCCCTTTTAATAAACCCACCAGGAATTTTACCTACTGAATATAATTTTTCTTGATATAACACTTGAAGTGGAAAGAAATCTTGAGTAACTGGGGTTTTACCCATAACACATACTGAAAGTACTACAGTATCACCATATCTTACTAAAACAGATCCATTAGTTTGTTTCGCAAGTTCTCCAGTTTCAACAATTAAATCTCTTCCTAAAAAATTTAATTTAAATTCTCTTTTCATTTTCCTACCTTTCCTAAAAAAAAGACGCTAAAAAATTTTAGTGCCTATTTTCTTAAATTTAATTTTTTAATAACTTCACGATAACTTTTAACATCGTTGTTTTTTAAATATTCAAGTAATTTTTTTCTTCTTCCAACTTTTATTAAAAGTCCACGTTTTGAATGATAATCATGTTTATGTTCTTTTAAATGTTCAGTTAATGCATTAATTTCTTTAGTTAAAATTGCAACTTGAACTTCAGCAGAACCACAATCTTTTTCATTTTTAGCAAATTCTTTAATTAATTTTGCTTTTTCTTCTTTCTTTAACATTTTTTCCTCCTTTATATACTATCCGTTTAAACTGAGTAAGGCTCTTTGGAAAACAAGTCCAAACTAAGTAAAAACTTATGAACTTATTATAACTACTTTTTCATACTTTTGCAAGTTATTTTTTACTAGTCTTTTTAGTTTTCTTTGCTATTTTAGTATTTTTAAAATTTGGTTCGTTTTTTATATAGTAATATGCAAAAAGTAATAATATTACTATAATAAATAGTATTATAATAAGTACAGTATTTACCGTTTTTGAATAAGTGAAACTCACATTCATAAGATAACTATTCGTAGAATTTTTTATTTCTTCATATTTATAATTATTTAAATTAATAATTGTTTCTTTATTTAATTTACTATCTTTTATTAAAATTTTTATATTTGGCTTATCGTAGTTTACATTTATACTTTCACTAAATACAATAGAATTTTTAGGCCAAGTTGATTTATCATAATTATCATTTTTTAAATTATCAGAGATGTTCATTTTTACATATTGTGCACCATTATACGAAAAATAGTTATCATCAATTTTTTCTGAAAGTCCTTCGAATGAACTTATACTTATATCGCCTTCATTATCTACTTTTAAAGCTTGCAAATAATTTTGTTCATTTACGTATTTTACAATTTCCTCTATATCAGAAAGTTTTTCTTCAGGAAGACTATATTTTAGCATATTATCTTTATTTAAAATAAGCTCAATATAATCAACTGGAAAAAGAAGTGATATATCAACATCTTTAAGATTTATATTTTTTATTGTTACATCAATTTGTCTATGATCCGCTAAAGATGCATTAGCATTACCCGTAAAAAGCACAAATAACATAGTTATTGCTACAAAAATTTTTAATTTTTTCATTTAATTTTTCCTTTCTTTTATCCACCGCCATTTTGTTTTAAACTAACATGCAATGTCATATCACTCGTAATAGTGGTGTTTGCCTCGATACTTTGATTTTCTACGTAACCATAGCCTTCATAAGTAAGTTTAATACCTGCAAGATTTGCGTACGTTCTAACATCGTTAATACTCCAACCTTTTAAATCCGGAATAACATAATCTGTTTTATTTGTAAGAATAAAGACTTTATCGTTTTTTACAACGCTTATACCTTTTAAAGGATATTGATTTATAACATATTTGCCACTGCCAAGAGTGATAACATTAACGTTTTTACTACTAAGACTATTTACTACATCACTTACTTTTTTTGACATATAATTTTCAAGAGTAATAATTTGCTCTTCAGAATTTTTAACATTACTTGTAAGATTTGCGTAAGAAGCAATTTCGTCTACTGCTTTAGTAACCATTTTTGATACGGCTACTTGAGTTGCTTCAATTTGCCTTACAGCAACATAGATTATGTATTTTGGATCTTCACTTGGGAAAAAGCCGGCTACCGAATAAATTTGATCGTATTTTCCATCTAAATATCCTCCATTTGGAGATGCAATTTGCGCTGTACCTGTTTTAATAGACATTGACACACTTTTTGGTTGCCATTGTTTAGAAAGTCCATCATAATTAACTTTATACATAAGTTCTCGCATTTTTTTTGCAGTATCACTACTTATAACACTACCAAGTTCTGTTCTTTGCGCCTCATATGTAGTTTTACCATCTTGATCTACAATTTTTTCAACAACATATGGTTTTATCATTACACCATCATTTGTAATCGTAGAAAATGCTTGTAAAAGTTGAACTGGAGTTACCGTAATTCCTTGTCCAAATGATGCAGTTGCAACTTCACTTTCATATTTAAAGGACATATCACCCTTAAGCTCTCCAGAAAGTTCAATACCGGTCTTCTTGCCAAAACCGAACTTATCATAATATTTAGCAAGATTTTCTCTTCCTATTTTCGATGCCAAAAGTGTTGCACCAACATTCGAAGAATATGCATATCCTGTATCATATGATATTTTACCCCAACCTTGCTTATTCCAGTCACTAATTACAACGTCTGCAACTGGAATCGAACCAGATTCATAAGTTTCCTCACCATTATATAACCCTAAATCTATAGCAGTTGCCCAAGAAAAAGTTTTCATTGTAGAACCAGGTTCATATGTATATGAAACAAGTGGATTTAAATAATTAGTTAATGTATTAAGATCATTTGGATTAAATGTTGGATATGTACTCGAAGCCACAATGGCTCCGGAATGAGCATCCATTACTGTAAAAATAGCAAAATCAAAATTATAATTATCTTTTAAGTCTTTTAAGGCATTTTCCGCTATAAGCTGAATGTTGCTATCAATTGTTAAGTATATATCACTACCACTTTGAGCCTCCGTCCTATAGTATGGTCTGTTTGGTAGCATGTATCCATATGCATCTTTTTGATAAGTTACACTACCATCTTTACCAGATAAAGTTTTATCATAATAACCCTCGATGCCAAGCTCTCCAACAATTTTACCATCATCATGAGTTTTAGCATATCCCACAAGGTAAGAAGCAAAACTTCCCATTTTATAATACCTTTGAGTACTTTCAATAAAATCAAGACCCGGAAGTTCTAAATCATCAATTTTCTTTTTAACAACCTCAGTTAAGTTTTTTCCTTTTGCACCAAACTCTACTTGATAAGCACTTTTATTTAAGTATTTTAAAATTTCGCTTTCTTCCATACCTAGTATAGGGGCAAGTTTTTGAGCAGTAAGCTTTTTATCTACAACATGCTGAGGGCTATCTATATTCGTAGTTCTCGAAGGCTCTAAATAAGCTATTAAAGTATATGAATTTACGCTTATTGCAAGAGCATCATTTGAGCTATCATAAATAGTCCCTCTTTTTGCATGAAGAGTTTTAGTTATTGTATTTCTCGAAGATGCAAATTTTTTCAAATTAAGTCCATCAACTTTTGTAGCTAATGAAACCTGCAAAAGCCTTGCTATTGCAAGGCATAATAAAGAAACGACTATAAACAAAACAAATTTATTAGGTTTAACAGTAATTCTTTTCTTCATAATTATTTAACTTGTATAATACTTGAATTATCATAAGAAAGGCCATATTCCTTTGCTACATTAAATATATTATCAAGTGATGCAAGTTCATCTATTTGCATTGATAAGCTCTCATTTTCTTCTTCTTGCTTAGCAATATTTTTCTTTATTTTTTCAACATCTATATTAGTCTTTGTAACCATACTTGATGTATATACATTTAAAATAGGAATAAGGCATAGCAAAAGAATTATTATGAAATACATAAATTTTTCACCTTTAAGAAGTTTAACTCTTTTGACATTTTTCTTTCTCATCTTATATCCTTTCTATTATTCTTAATTTTGCACTGTGACTACGTGAGTTTTCATTAAGTTCTTTTTCACTTGGCAAAATTGGTTTTTTATTTACAATTTTTATTTTTGGTTTATATTCATCAGGAATATCGATCATTCCTTTAACAACTTCATCTGGCTCACTATATTTTTTAAATATTTTTTTTACAATTCTATCTTCAAGTGAATGAAAAGTAATAACACATATTCTTCCACCTTGATTAAGTAATTCAATGGCATCAGGAAGAGTATTTTCTAAAACATCAAGTTCACTATTAACCTCGATCCTAATTGCTTGAAATATTTTTCTTTCTGGATGATTTTTAAAAAAATAATTTGAACCAGTACTTTTTTTAATTATTTCCACTAAATCAAATGTGGTTTTAATTTCTTTATTTTTTCTTTCATTACATATAGTTGTAGCAATACTTTTAGATAATTTTTCTTCACCGTATTCATAAAATATTTTTGTAAGTTTATCTACGCCGTAAGTATTTACTACATCAAATGCAGTTAATTTTGAAGTTCTATCCATCCTCATATCTAAAAATGAATCTAACATAAAGGAAAACCCCCTGGCCTTTTCGTCGATTTGTGGTGAGGAAAAACCTAAATCAAATAATATTCCGTCAACTTTATTAATATTTTCCGTTTTTAAAGTTTCTTTTAAGTTAACGAAGTTTTTCCTAAAAATCTTAAAGTTATCACCTATAGATGCAAGTGTGTTTTGTGAATATTCTGTTGCACTTTCATCTTCATCGAAGGCGTACAAGTATCCCTTTTTAATCTTTTCTAAGATAACCTTAGAATGTCCTGCATAACCCAAGGTGCAATCAACATACACTCCATCTTCTTTGATATTTAGACCATCAATACTTTCATTTAATAAAACACTATAATGTATCGTTTTCATTGAACAAATTCTCCGCAATATCCTCTAGTGAGGAAGCATTATCATCTAAAAAATGATTAAAAGCATCTTCATCCCATATCTCAAGATGGTCATTTACGCCGATAATAACACATTTATTTTTTAAACCGGCGTAACTAACCAATGGGGAGGTAATGTTTATTCGACCACTTTTGTCGAACTCACAAACAGAAGCACCTGAAAAAAAGGAGCGGGCAAAAATACGGGTGTCTTTCTTATTAAATGGGAGAGTGCTTAGTTTACTTACTAGTTTTTCCCATTCAGAGTTTGAATATGCATATAAACAGTTTTCAAGTCCCCTAGTAATAACAAATGAATCACCAAGTTCTTCACGATATTTCGTAGGAATGACTAATCTGTTTTTTTCATCCATATTATGATGAAATTCACCTATAAGCATTTTAATCCCCCACTTTCTTCCACAGCTTGCCACTGTCTACCATAATAATACTATAAGCATAAAAAAAAGTAAACGATTAATTTACTTTTTTTACTTTACACAAAAAATTTTACAGTTTTTTACAACTAATTTTCTTCTTTTTCACTAACAGTAATTACTTCTTTACCATTATAATTTCCACATTTAGTACATGCTCTATGAGGACGAATTGTGTTTCCACACTTAGGACATGTTGTAAGTGCGCCAACTTCTTTCTTTAAATGAGTTCTTCTCATTCTTTTTTTTGTTTTACTTGTTCTTCTAAAAGGAACTGCCATATTTATTCACCACCTTCATTATTATTACTTATCATGCACCAATTATCACCTTTCAAATTATCTGCATCACACAAAGTATATCTAATTGGAACTTCCAATACAATATTTTGCCACAAAAACTCCATAATATCAAGACAATTTTGTGAATTTTTAATAAAATCCGTTATTTCTTCATCTATTTCGAAGTCAAATGGATAATTTATTTCTTCTAAAGAAACGCTATCCAAAATAGTCATATTACCATTTACATGAATATATGCATTATATTCATCAAAATCATTTCTTGTAATATAGCCGTCATACTTAACATTATCAAGTTTTTTTATAGGACTGCCCTCTAAAAATTTTGAATCGTATGAAATAACATTATTTATATCAATCTTATTTTTATAATTAAGAGGACTTAAATCTAATTTCATAATCTTCCCTTTCGGTAAAATTATACCATAATATTATAATTTTATCTACCTAAAGCACTTTCAACTTGACACATCAGATTATTATCTTCTTCACTTGGCGTAGTGCCAATATATCTTTGTTTACTCATAGCCATTGCAAACTCGCTCAAACGTTTTGGATTAATATTTAAAAACGGAGCAATAATTGTAAGTTGATTAAAAAGTCTTTCTGGTAAAACTAAATCACTTGTTAGACTACCAAATGGAGCAAGTTTTGAAAAAATCTGTGTAAGTTCATCAGAGGCTATATATTCTCTATAAATATCAAAATGCATTTGACCATCAATTGGTATTCTAAGTAAATTTAATATGCACATTAAATACGTACATTTACATCTATTATCGGCGACAGAAAAATCAGGTGATTCATCAAATACTACTTTATAAGCGCTTATTATTGTTTTTTCTAAATCTGTCATTGGAAAAATAAATTGTTTAGATAAATTTTTTACCGTAGATACTTCCTTTTCAACTATATCTTGAGCATTTTTACTATCAAATATCCTAAAATTATAGCCACTTTCTAAACTATATTTTGTTTCATAAAGTTTATTACCATCTTTGCTTCTTTCAGAATAATAACTACTTAATATATCGTCTTTTATAATAGCAAAAGCTTCAAGTACACCATTATTTACTATAGTAAGACGTTTTTCGTTTTCTTTACTTCCCTTTGTAAGAGCACTTACTAAATACATTAATGCATTTATATCAGTTGTATAAGGAAACTGTCCAAACAAGTTATCTAAAACCTCACTCGAATTATCTTTTAACATATCAGATTTTACATCTACATCAATTAAATAACCATTATCATATTGATAATTTTTTTTAAGTTCTTTCATCATACCACCCACTACTATAATAATAAATATTATTTATAGCAAAAGCAATATTATAGACATTTTTTTTACACAATTAATCCATAACTCTTTTAAACATTTTTTCTAAATCATAAATACTAAATTTAATTATTGTTGGTCTTCCATGAGGGCAATTATATGGATTATCGCATTTAACCAAATTATCAAGTATATAGGACATTTCTTCCATCGAAATATGATGATTTGCTTTTATACTCATTTTACAAGCAAGAGTTATAGCTATTTTTTCTTCGAATTTAACTCTATCAAATTCTTTATCGGTATTAATCACAATATCAATTATTTTTCTTACACTTTCCTCCTCATAACCCTCTTTTAAATATGAAGGATGAGTTTTTATAATAAGTGTGTTTATACCAAATTCGCTTGCATCAATACCTATACTACTTAAAACATCAAGTTTACTTTTTATTATTGAATATTCTGATGCCGGAAATTCAATAGTAATAGGCACTAAAAGCCCAACCTTAACTGGTGTTTTTTCTCTTAGCGCTTTCATATATCTTTCATAGTTTATTCTTTCATAAGCAGCATGCTGATCTAAAATATACATACCATCTTCATTTTCAGCTATAATATAAGTTCCTAAAGCAAGTCCAACAGGATAAAGTTTAAGTGATTTTAACTCTGCATTTTTTATTATAGTCTTTTCTTCAAAATCCATAAAATATTGGCTCGGTTTTTCAGTATCCTTATTTTCTTCATTATAACTTTCATTGCTATTTTTAAATATAGAATTTATATCATAATTATTTATTAAGTTTTGATTGTTTTCGTATGATTCAGTCTGTGTTTTTTCATCTTCCAAAGGTTTTATTACAAGTAAATTTTCATATAGTACTTTTTTTATTGTATTTGTTATAAGAATTTTTAAATCACCTATTTTAGAAATTTTAACATCTTGTTTTGTGGGATGAATATTTACATCAACTACCGTAGGATCAGTTTCAATATTTAAAATTACAATGGGAAATTTACCCTCTGGTTTATACGTATAATACGCATCATCAATTGCATTATTAATATCATAGTTTTTTATTACTCTATTATTTATAAAAGTTATCATATGGTTTTTATTACTTTTTAAAATATGAGGTTTACAAACAAATCCATATATAGAAAAATCATTATTGCTATTTTTAATTTCTAGCATATTACTTGAAACATTTACTCCATATATTTCATGAATAACTTTAAGTAAGTTACCACTTCCACTTGTTTTAACTAAAACCTTATCATTATTAGTTAAACAAAAAGCAATTTTACTTTCAGATATAGCAAGTTTTTCTACAAAATTAGTAATACTTGCAAGTTCACTTGCTTCGCTTTTTAAATATTTAAGCCTTGCAGGAGTATTATAAAAAACATTTGTTACACTTATTAGTGTTCCTGACCTTTCCTGCGTAGGCTTGCACTCTAATATATGTCCACCTTTTATATGTACATATGTAGAACTTTTACCATCACAAGTTTGCATATTTATTTCGGAAACTGACGCTATTGAGGCAAGTGCTTCACCCCTAAAACCTAAAGTATCAATAAAATATAGATCTTCTTCTTTATATATTTTGGAAGTTGCATGTCTTAAAAAGCATTCTTTTGCATCTTCTTCATCCATACCAGATCCATTATCAATAACTTTTATTTCGTCCATTCCACTATTTTTTAAATCTATTTTTATATTAGTACTACCTGCATCTATACTATTTTCAACAAGTTCTTTTACTATAGAGGCAAGTTTTTCTATTACTTCACCTGCCGCTATTTTATTGGCAAGTATTTCATCCATTACTCTAATTTTACTCATTACTTTTACCTATTATTGACTTTCTAACAACATAATCTTTATTATTTAAATAAATTATTGCACCATTTTTAAAATATATAAAAAATTCTTCGAAAACTAAATCACTTTTTTTAGGAATAATAACTTTTTCATTATATTCATTTATGGTTTTCTTAGTTTTAATTTTTACCGTATTTGGCATAAAAATAACAAAATTTACATCATTTTTTGTACTAAATGAAACATCATTTAAGCTAATTTCATAACCACATTTTAAATTAACTATTTTTTCAATTAAAACATTTTTACTTTTCGAAGTAATAATTTTTGTATCAAAACCTGGAGTATCGAAAATAGTGGCATCTTCATAATCAATTTCAATAAAATCAAGAGTTGTATTATGATAATAAGAAGTTGTAATATCTTTTTCAAAAAGTGTATTTATAAGGGTGCTTTTTCCTGATGAAACTATGCCTGAAATAATTACATTTTTTTTGCTTAAAATAATGTTTTTAAGTTCATTTATAAATTTTTTATTTTTATAAGAGAAAAGCACTGGGCTTACATCATAAACATCCTTAATAGTTTTAATTAAACTATCATATTTTATATTTTTTGGAACCATATCAACTTTAGTTAAAACAAATAATTTATCGTTTTTTATTTTATTAAATAAGTCAATTGTTACATCAGAAAGAGATATAAGATCGCACAAAAATATAGTAAAATTTCTTTGCTCATTTATCTGTTTTAAAAGATTTTCATTATCAATATAATTAGTTAAATCAACATTTTTATTATAATGTTTTAAATCAAAACATCTTTTACATAAATTTGAGCCCATAACTGCGTACCCAAGTTTTTTTTCATCTTCAAACTGAAGAGTTACTCCACATCCTTTGCATTTACTCATAATATGCTCCCTTTTTTAAAACTCCAGTTTTTGCAAGTCTTTTTAAAATAAATTTTTCAAAAAAACGATTTATTTTAGTAGTTATTGGTTCATAAGCTCCAACAGGATTAACTAATATACTTATACTTCCTACCCTATTTGCTCCCAAAATATCTGTTATAAGTTGATCACCCACAAAAGCTATTTGTTCTGGTTTTAACTTATATATACGCATAACTTTCAAATACTTTTTCTTAAATGGTTTACGAGAACTATATGATGTATCTAAGTTTAATATTTCTTTAAATGGTGTAAGTCTTTTCTTCGTACCATTTGAAAATAGTATGATTTTAAAATCATCCGAAAGCATATTAAGAAGTTCCTTGATATCTCTTCCAGGAACATCTTCTTTATAAGAAGCAAGTGTATTATCTAAATCAAAAGCAATACACTTAATCTTCATATTTTTTAATTTTTTATAATTTATATCAAATACGCTTTTATAATACATATCAGGTATAAAATTATCCATATTTACTCCTTTCTAAAATAAACTCAATTGACTACTTTCTGGCATACCTTTAAAAATACCCATCATTTTCATTTTATCAATTAAAGTTTGTGAAACCTTACATCTTGTTTGAAAATCTTCAATACTAATAAATGGATGTTTTTTAGCTTCACTTTCAATATTTTTAGCAACAGTTTCCCCAAGACCATCAATTGTAATAAATGGTGGAATTAAAGTACTATCATCTAAAACATCAAAAGTCATACCTTTACTTTTATATAAATCAAAAGGCGCTACTTTTATTTTTCTTGCAGCCATTTCAAGAGCAACACTTAAAGATTCTAATGTACCACTATCTTTATTAGTTGCTTCATAGCCTTTATTTTTAATTTCAATAATTTTTTCTTTTATAGCATCATAACCATCAATCATAGCTTCAATATCAAACGCTGTTGCTTTAGTAGAATACCATGATGCATAAAAATACACTGGCATATGAACTTTATACCAAGCTATTCTAAACGCACTTGTAACATATGCTGCTGCATGTGCTTTTGGAAACATATATTTTATTTTTTGACATGAATTTATAAACCAATCTTCGATACCTGCATCAACCATGGTTTTCTTATGTTCTTCCCATGTAACTGGGTCTTTTGAGGCTTTACCTTTACGAACAAATTCCATTATCTTAAAGGCTTTTATTGGTTTAACACCATGATAAATTAAATAAACCATAATATCGTCACGACAACCAATAACCTCTTTAAAAGGAACAATATTATTTTTAATTAAATCTTGAGCATTACCAAGCCAAACGTCAGTACCATGAGAAAGTCCTGCAATTTTAACAAGTTCTGCAAAAGTTGTAGGCTTAGTTTCATCTACCATACCAATTGTAAAGCTAGTACCAAATTCTGGAATTCCAAGAGTTCCTGTAGGACACATAATTTCTTCATTAGTTACTCCAAGAACTTTAGTCGAAGAAAATATTGACATTGTATCTTTGTCATCTAAAGGTACTTTTGATACATCAGTTTTACTTAAATCTTGAATAAGACGAAGCTGAGTTGGATCTGAATGACCTAAAATATCTAGTTTTAAAAGGTCTTCTTCAATTGAGTGGTAATCAAAGTGAGTTGTTCTCCATGCACTTTCTGGGTCATCTGCTGGAAACTGAAAAGGTGTAAAATCTGAAACTTCCATATAATCAGGCACTACAACAATTCCTCCCGGATGCTGACCAGTAGTTCTTTTAACACCAGTACATCCCATTGCAAGGCGCTCTATTTCAACACTACTTTTATTCAAAATTCCTTTATCTTCGAAATAACCTTTAACAAAACCATAAGCCGTTTTTTCAGCAACTGTACCAATTGTACCAGCACGATAAACATTATCTACACCAAAAAGTACTTTTGTATATTCATGGGCACTTGCTTGATTTAAATCTGAAAAGTTTAAATCGATATCGGGAACTTTATCGGCATTAAAGCCTAAGAATGTTGCAAATGGCATGTCTTGTCCATCTTTTTTTAGCATTTCTCCACAGTTTGGGCACTTTTTATCAGGAAGGTCAAATCCCGAAGAATAAGTTGCTCCTAAAGCATTACCATCTTCATCATTAAATAGTGATGTTTGGCATTTTAAACAGCGGTAATGTGCCGGAAGAGGGTTAACCTCCGTAATACCCATCATTGTAGCAACAAAGCTTGATCCAACAGAACCACGGGAACCTACTAAGAAGCCTTCGTCATTTGAGTGTTTAACAAGTCTTTGGGCAATTAGGTAAATTGGATCGAATCCTCCACCGATAATTCCTCCCAAAGATTTTTTTACTTTCTTTTTAACAGCCTCATCAGTTTTTTCACCATCTTCTTCACTCCAATGGTTTTCAACATATTCAGTTATTAAAGTAATAACTTTATCATATCCTTCAATTATTGTTTCATGAAGATTTTTAAATGCCTGTTTAGTAAGTTCTTCTTCACTAATATCAGGATTTTCAAGTTTTAATCTTTCATTCCAATAAGTATAAACAATATCTCCATATAATTCTTTAGCAATACGTTCTTCAATATTAAATGGTAAATTTTTGCCATACCATGAAGCAGCCTTTTCATATACAAGGTCTGTAACAACTCTTTTACAATCTAAATAACTTTTGCCATCATCACTTCTTACTCTTGGTGAAAAAGGCACTCCATGAGTATCAATTATAACTTCGATTTCATCTACCATGTCAAGAACTTTATTAGTATTTTCAACAACAATTTCATACGCTAAATCTTTGCCTAAAAAGCTAAAATCATTAAGCATCTCTTCAGTAGTTCTAAAATGCATCGAAGGAATATTTTTTATATTATTTTTAGCAAGTGGATGTCTTCCGCCACCAGGTACTTTTTGATTAATAATAATTTCACGATATATTTTATCTTCTCTAGAAAAATGATGTACATCTCCAGTTGCGACAATAATCTTGCCATTTTTCTTAGTCTCATCGATAATTTTTTTTAAATGATTTTCAAGTTCATATTCATTTTTAAAATCACCAGTTTGAATTAAATGACCATATACTTCCGGTGGTTGAACTTCAACATAATCATAAAATCCAATTATACTTACAAGATCATCACTTGCTTTACTTCTTGCCTCAATAAAGACTTCACTTTCATAGCAGCCACTACCAATTAATAAACCTTTTCTAAGTTCATTTAATTTGCTTCTTGGGATACGTGGAGTTTTATATAAATAAGTTGTATTTGCAAGAGATATTATTTTAAATAAATTTTTTAGTCCCTCTCTATTAATTGCAATGGCATTAAAATGGTACGTTCTACCAAATTTAAATAACTCTTCCGTAGATACAAGATTTTGAAGTTCACTAATTTTAGTTATTTTTTCATTCAGTAGTTTATCAATCATTTTATGAAATACTAAAGCGGTTCCTTCAGCATCATAATCAGCACGGTGATGACTTTCTTCATCAAAAGGAACATTATATCTTTTTACTAAAGCAGATAAGCTATGTCTAGCAAAACCTCTATCCAAAGAACGCGAAAGCTCTAAAGTATCAATTACTGTGCTTTTAAATTCCCCAAGATTATATTTTTTCATAGCCATTTCAATAAATGAAATATCAAACTTTGCATTATGGGCAACCATTGGACAGTCACCAGCCCACTGCAAAAATCTTTTTGTAACATTTTCCTCAGTATCGGCATCTTTAACCATATCATCAGATATTTCTGTCAAAGCAGTAATATTATCTGGTATATGAAATCCAGGATTTATAAACTCATCAAATCTATCAATTATTACTCCTTCTTCAATTTTTACAGCCCCAATTTCAATCATAACATCGCCTGAGGCAGCATTAAAACCAGTAGTTTCTGTATCAAATACTACATAACATGAAGTCTTTAAATCAGCGTCTGTAGGATCCTTAACGATTTTTACTACATCGTCAACTAAAGTAAGCTCAGTTCCATATAAACCTTTAAAATGTTTTGATTTATCTTCAATTTTTTTATTATATCCACTTATTAATTGATACGCTATAGGAAACGCCTGACAGCCATTGTGATCTGTTATAGCAACACCCCTATAACCCATATTAATTGCATTAGTTACAAGTTCATTTGTATGTTTACCTAAATCAACCTTAGTTACCCCATCCATTTGGCTCATCATTGTATGAGCATGAAGTTCAACTCTTTTTACAGGAGCATCATCTTTAATAGAAACTTCTTTACTAGCAATTTTTTCAATTGATCTTGGTTCTATTATAAAAGAATGTAAATAATCATCCATTTTAATACTGCCAAAAACTCTTATCCAGTCGCCAACTTTAATTTTACCCATAATATTTTTATTTTCATCAGCATCAAATTTTACTATTTTCATTAAATAACTATCAGTTTTATCTGATACTTTTAAATTATTTATATAAAATGGTCCTTTTTTACCGTTTCTTTCTACTGTTTCTACACCAAAAACGTATACTTCAAATATTTGGTTTCTTGCTTCACTAGTAATATCTATAAGTTTTGTGGGTTCACCATCAACATGTGCTCCCATAACCATCGGAGAAACTTTTACTTTAACTTCAACATTATTCTCATTTTCAATTTCTTCTTTAACTTTTTTAGTGATATTATCGTCAACTGCAATAGTTATATTTAAATCATTAACTCCATATTTTTTAAACTCATTTAATATTAAATTCATATCACTTTCAATAAGTTTTTTCTCAATTGGAAAATGCGTAATAATATTAACGTTTCCACTGTTTGAAACAGACACTCTGACATCACTCATCGAAGGCTTATCACTATAAAAAGAAGTTAAAATTTGATTTAAATATACTTCTAATAAATCAAAATCAATATTTTCGTATGCAAGTGTAATAAAACAATCTTTTTCTCCTTTTATTTTATTTTTACATGCATAAAAAAGTTTATCTACCTCAACTTTTTCAATAATATTTGGGCAAGATAAAACAACTTCATAAATCATTTTTGATTTAATATATATTACTTTTTTTACTGTAACTCCCTCAAAAAGGTCGCTTGAAAATTTTATACTATTAAAAAATCTTTGTACTTCGTTATCCATGTTCTTTTCACTTTCTTTTTATATTATTTATTATTATTTTAATTTTGTCAAATCGTTTTGAGACTTTTGCATTTATAAAAATAACATTGTCAACATTTATTTCACTATTTAATTTAAACTCATTACTAAATAAAGTTGCTTCAACTTTACCAGTTTCATCTTCACAATCTAAAAAAGCCATTGGTTTATTATTTTTATCATTAATTACTTTGATTTTATTTATAAGTAAAACCATATCTATATTTTTAAATAGATATTTATCAATGTTTTTTATTTTAATAACATTTTTATAAGTACTGCAAGGATGATTCGTTATATAAAAACCATAACTTTCAAGTTCAAAAGTTCTTAAAATATTTTCATCATATTCAGGTGCTTGCTTAATAAGTGGTTTAGATAAATTATCATCATTAAGCTGAGCATAATTATATAGTAAATCATAACTATTAATCAAAGTTTTTCTATTATAACCAAATACTTTTAAAGCAGATGCTTTAACTAAAGATGTATAAACATCTTTAGTTATAAAATCATAACATTTAAAGAAAAAATCATATATATCTTTAAAACCATCTTCTCTTTTTAAAATAATTTTTTCAACTATATCATCATTTATGCCTTTTATCATATTTAAAGGAAGTAAAATATATTCGTTCTTGCTTATAAATACACTCTTTGAAACATTTATGTTAGGTTTTAAAATCTTATAATTTGCATTTTTTAAATCATTAAGCATTCTTTCACATTTTTGCGTATCCTTATTATTTTCTAAAAGATAAAAAGTAAATTCTTTTAAATAATTGGCTTTTAAATATGCCATTTGATAAGAAAGCATAGCATAAGAAGTACTATGAGATTTATTAAATCCATAACCACCAAATTCTTTTACTTTAGCAAATAAATTTTCTGCAAAATTAAGATTAAAACCATTTTTAATAGCACCACTTATAAATTTGTCATGTTCCTTATTAATTATTTCGTCCTTCTTTTTAGACATGGCACTTCTTATTTCATCCGCCTCAAATAAAGAGTAACCCATTACTTCAAATATTTTCATAACTTGTTCTTGATAAATAATTGTTCCATAAGTTTCTCTTAAAATACCTTCTAGTTTATTATCAATAACTAAATTTTTATTACTCTTATTTTTTAAATATTCATCAATCTGCTTGTTTGCTCCAGGTCTTACAAGTGCAAGTGCAATAATAAGTTCATTAAATGAAGATATTTTGATTTTTTCAAGTACGTCTTTAGCGTATTTAGATTCAAACTGAAATATATCATCTGTATTTGCATTTTTAAAAATGTCAATTGTCTTTGTATCTTCCAAAGAAATTTTATCAATGTTTAAACTACCTATTTTCTTAAGTACTCCACTTATTATGGATAATTTTTCCAAAGCTAAAAAATCCATTTTTAAAAGGCCCATATTTTCAAGATAATTCATTTCTATACCTGTTTTAAGAAGACCAGACTCATTAGAAATTGGAATAATCGTTCCGAGTTTTACACTAGATATAATTACTCCCGCTGCATGAGTCGAAGTATTTTTCTTTAAATTTTCTAAATGAAATGCTGCATTATATAATTTTTTAATGTCAGTATATAATTCAATATATTTTTTTACTCTTTCATTTTCTAAATTTTCCTTTAGTGACTTACCACTATCAATATTTTTAATAAATTTTTCGAATAAGTCAGTATCAATATTCATAACTTTAGCAAGGTCTCTTAAAACAAGTTTACTTTTATAATTGTTAAAAGTAAGTCCTACTGCTACCTTATCAAAACCATATTTATTTTTTACATATTCAATCATAAATGGTCTTTTTTCACTTTCAAAATCTATATCTATATCAGGCATTTTTTTACGATTAATATTTAAAAATCTTTCAAAAAGCAAATTATATTTAATTGGATCAATGTTAGTTATTCCAAGACAGTAACTTACTAAACTTCCTGCAGCAGATCCCCTTCCTGGGCCTACTAGAACATTATTTTTTTTAGCATACAAAACATAGTCATAAACTATTAAAAAATAATCGATAAAATCCATTTTCTTTATAATATCAAGTTCATAGTTAAGCCTTTTTAAATATGTATCACAAACTTTACCATTAAGTCTTTTTTTTAGACCTAAAAAAGCTAAATTAAATAAATACTTTTCACTATTTTCACTATTATATTTCGGAATATATTTATTATTAAAAGGAATTTCTATATCTATTTGATTGCAAAATGACAAAAGTATTTTTATATCTTCTTCACTAGAATTTTTATAATATGAATCTTCTGAATACATAAAAGAATTATTAAGTAACTTTAAATACTTTAAAAAACTTACATCTTCCCTTTTTAAACATCTGATATTATTAATATATAAAATTTTGTCAGTTAATAATAAAGCATTTTTCTTTTCTACTTCATTTTCATAAGAAATAAAAACATTATCTTTAATTTTAATTTCTTCATAAAGTTCAATACTTGAAAAAGGCAAAACAATATAAATATTTTCATCATAAAAATTATCAAAGATTAAATTATCCTTAAGATAATCAATTTTTAAAAGTGTTTGATATCCTTTATAGTTTTTAGCATACAAATATATATGCATACCACCTATAACTACATCAAGGCCTATAATTGGCTTAATATTATGGCTTTTACATTTTAAATAAAATTCCATTAAACCATTTAAATTATCATCACAAAGTCCACACGCAGAAATATTGTTACACACCAAAAAATCAATTAAATCGTCGATCTTAATTAGGCTTTTTAAAAGTGAATACTCAGTTGTTATTTTAAGTGGTACTATATTTCCTTGTTTCATAAATTCATTTTAACATTTATATTTCTAAAATTCTATATAAAATTATAGTAAATAATGGCAAACTTAGTTTGACATTTTAACACTTTTATGTTAGAATAAGCGGCAATTAATCAAAAAGGAGGGTTTTGGTTATGAAAAAATGTGATTTACTAGCACTTATCGAGGAGTGTCAAAAAATTCTCGAAAATTTATTAGAACGTCAAGATTTAAATGAAAGAACTAAAAATAATTTACTAGATTTATTAAAAGCAACAAAAACTCATTATAATATTGTTTCTGCTGCAAAAGACGATGATATTAAATTATTAAATAGTTATGCTGAAGGATATTCAAAACTTTACTATAAATTAAATCTTGCTAGAGAAAAGGTAAGTAATAAAAGTGAAGAAATTGCTATACTTAATAGCCTAGCAGAATTTAAAAATATGAATCTTTCAACATATGTTGTGCCACCAAAGAAAAAAGAACCAGATATAATAGATGTAGATTATGAAGAAGTTACTGGTAAAAAAATTAACAAAAAACTACTAGGCTTACTCGGTGGAGGTGCCGCTACTGTTGCCGCTTTATCAATTATTATTTCATTAGCAAACGAAAATAGAAATTTAAAAGCAAGTATTGCTGAAAATATTAATAATGGTAATGATGTAGATAATACTCCTGGTATCGAGGAAGTTATTGATAATGATAAAAAAGATGATGAATTAGAAATAATTATTCCTGAAGCTCCAAATAAAGTTGATGAAACTGAAAAACCAGAAGTTGAAGAGCAAACAGTTACACTAGATGTTAATAATGAAGAAATGCTTTCTAATTATGCAGATAGTCTTCTTGCTACTCTTCCAGAAAATACTTTATCTAAAGAAGACATTATTACAGCATTAAAACTTGCAAACTTTGATATACTAGAAGACAATCGAGTTTTCGCTTCACGTGAGGAACTTTATAAAGCAAATAAAGATTTAGGTGTTTTAACTCAATATGTAGGCACAGATAAAGTAACCATTGAAAATAAAGAAGATGATATTTATATTACTGAAGCTCAACTTCAAGA
The DNA here is from genome assembly GCA_934096705.1 of uncultured Bacilli bacterium. GTDB lineage: Bacteria > Bacillota_I > Bacilli_A > RF39 > UBA660 > UBA6448. The sequence continues at coordinate 154,100 of CAKOMR010000001.1, read as the reverse complement.
TATGCTTAAATGCATAACTAGTAATGAACTTGATATAGCAAACTTCGATGATTTAAAAGAAGATAATGGTTATAACATATATAAAGTTTATGAATTATGTGCTAAGAAACTAAATAACGAAAATGAAAGTCAAAAGGTTTTATACGCTAAACTATTCAATGAAATTACTACAAGAAAATTTGAATCATTTTCTCTTACTCCATCTTCTCCTCTTAGTCAATATTATTTAATGCTTGGTATGTTTAATGAAAATATGCAAGCATCACTTAATTTAACAACAAATCATGGTTGGGGTCCAACTTATGGAGAAGTTCAACAAAACAGCTCAGTTCCAGATGGTTATACAGGTGATACAATTGATGGAACTTATGGTTATATATGTATCGAAGAACTAATTAATCATTTATCTATTGGTAATGTAGATTACTCATTCTACTCTATTTATGCCGATGAATTTATGATTGACAAATCACTTTCTAGATAGGGGGATATATTTATGAAAGATAATAAAAATGGGAAAATTTTAAATGTATTATTAAGTATTTTAGCTTTAGTAGCTATTATCTTCATTATATTTTGGTTAATTACAAAAAATAATAGTACTATTAATGCAAATAATAGTTTTAATGATAGTCTTGAAAAAATGCAAGAAACTGCTAAAGAATATTTTAAGGATAATTTACCAGAAAACGTTGGTGATACAACAATCATTTATTTAGATGAAATGATTGAAAAAGATTTATCAAAAACAATTAAATATGGTAAAACTACTTGTGATGAAAATCTTAGTTATATTTCTGCTACAAGATCTGCAAATAATGAATATAAGGTAAAATCAAACCTAGTATGTGGAAATGTATCTGATAATTTGATTGAAAAAATAAGTATCAAATCAATCATTAAAAATAATGATGGTGAAATCATCAAAGAAGAAGACGGAAATATTAAAGATACTATAAAGGACAATAATAGCAATTTAATTCAAACTGGAAGTTGCGATTGTGGTGACGAAATTAATTGTAATATTTATGAAGTTCCTACAAAATGTTCAACTGAATATACTTACGAATTTGTAAAATATAATATCACTTGTCCTGAAGGTTATATTTTAAATAATGGTACTTGCCAAAGAGTAACTAATGATACTACAAACGCTCAAGAAAATTGGTCTGAAGGAACTACAAAAGTTACTGATGCTAAGAAAAATGATGGTGGATATCATAAAGTATATACTGATTATTTAATTTCTGGTGGTAAGGAAACTAAATACTGTGAAAAAGGTACTTTAATGGGTGACTATTGTTATGAATATAGTGATAAAATCATTAAAGAAATAGTTTCTTGTCCTGATGGTTATGTAAGAGAAGGAAACGCTTGTTACAAACATACTAATTTAATAAAAGAATCTGAAAGTTATTGTCCAGCTGGATATGAAAAGAAAAATAATGCATGTTACAAATATACTGATTTAATTACTGATAACACTGAAACTTGTCCTTCTGGTTATACTTTAAAAAACGGTTTATGTTATAAATATACTGAACCTATAAAAAATACAACTGGTAAGTCTTGTCCTTCTGGTTATACTAAGGGTGGCAGTGGTGATAACATTACATGTTATAAAACTACTGATCCGAATAAATCATATTCTTCATGGGGAAATCCTGTAAGAGAATACTCTACTACTACAAAAGAAAGTACTTATACAACTGATACAGAAAAGAAAGTGTTAATGGGTACAACTACTATTAAAGGTGTTACAACATATAATTATGCTATTTATAGAAGAACCGTTTCTTATACATGTTCAAGTGGAACACTTCAAAATGGTAAATGTTATATCTACACTACCCCTATTGGTGGTTCTACTACTTATACTTGTCCTTCTGGTTATACTAAAGATGGAAATACTTGTTATACTACAACTAGACCTACTACATCATCAAATTCTTACTGTCCTTCTGGTTATACAAGAAGTGGTAATACATGTTATAAGAAAACTGATTTAATTTATTCAAGTGATAGTCATTGTCCTGCAGGTTATACAAGAAATGGTAATGATTGTTACATGAAAACTGATTTAATTAAGAAAACTGAAAGTTCTTGCCCTACAGGATTTACTGAAACAAATGGTAAGTGCTTAAAAGTTTCTAAAGCTTTAGTATCAACTACAGAAAAAGTATATTATTGTCCTGATGGTTATACTAAAGAGGGGGATAAAGAAAAAACTAAATGTTATAAACTTGTAAAAAGTTCAGATACTTACTACTGTGAAGATGAAAAAGCAACACTTAAAGGAACACTTTGCTATTATCGTGAAGAAAGTAAATTTATTGGATATAGTTGTCCATATGGTTATACTTTAGATGGTACAACTTGTTATAGAACAACTACAGAAACTACTAATCCTATTTGGTCAAATCCAGAATATAAATATAGTAAAGATACATATCTTCCAGGATATCAAAGAACTGGACGTGCAACATATGTTACAACATGTGTAGAAATCGAAGACTATAATGGTCAAGATCCAAGTACTATGAAATAATCCCATAGTACTTTTTTATTGCACAAAAAATCACTTATATATTTAAGTGATTAATTAATTTATAATATAAGGACTTGTATATGAGCCATCTCCTGAAGTATATTCAGTGTTAGGTTTTAAAGATACTACTGGTCTTATAACGAAAGACGATGTTGTTCCTCCACCACCTATTGTTATATATTTAATATTCCCTACAGAAGAAATATATCCATAAACTAAACTAATGGGTGATGATAGCCAAAATGAACGTCCAATATTATAAAAATCAGAATCACCACCAAAAAGTCGTGTTTCTGGTGCAGACAATAGTCCAACCGGATAAGTAAGTTTGGCTTTGGGATTGCTAACCATAAATCTATCAGTATCGTTCTCACATATTAACGAAGTATTAGTATTATCTTCAAAATATAATGCATTAGATACATTACCACCATTTGGATCCCAACCACCATAATCCTTTATCTTACGATTATTACAAAAAACTGCATCTTCAAGTTTATCTGTATATGATATTAAATTATCTTTGTACCAATTATCAATTATAGTTTTCACAGTTGAATCATTTTTATTAACATTTTCTGAGTATAGCATTTCATTTATTGCCATATCTATTGATTTACCATCATTTAAGCTTATATAGAAAATTTGTCCTCCATCTGCATAAAAAATATAATAAATAGTTTGACATTTATTAGTATCGCTTAAACATGTATAGTGATGATTATTTACATCATCATGTTTTGTTGGCCAATCATTTAAATTAATCGTTATTGTATCCTTCATAACAAAATTACCATTTATAACTTCAAATGAGCCACCAAAAATATAGTTTTTATCTTCATAGTTTGTATTTATTTTACCATTCCAAGAATCAATATAATATACATATTTTCCATCATATGCCTTAATGTATCTAACCCCTGTACAAGCAGTATTTGTACATGTATATTTTCCAACAACACTTTCTATAGTATCTTTTGAAACATTTATACTATCGCCATTATTTATAATATATTTTGAACCATCCCAAGAAGCAGAATTGCCAATAGTTTTTGTTCCTCCAAAATAAGCAATATTTTGATATGTAACTAACCATTTATTAGAATATGCATAATTATTATTATACATGTAACCAACGTTTCCTAGTGAATTTGACTCAGTATTAAATTTATTTTCTCCTATTATAGAGTCAGAATCACTATTATTACACGTTTTATGTTTAGTACCTAGAAATTTTCCTATACTAAATACTACGCGATCACCAGAAACTGACAAAGCGTACTTTTTTGTGTAAACTACTTTTATGATATCTGATGTAGTTAAATTTTCTAATACTATATCACCATTATTAATTCCATATGTTTTTTTTAATTCAAAGTCATTTTTATAAAATGTTGCATAAATATTTTCGTTATAAAATGCTGATATATCAAAATGTAATATATAATTTCCATTCTCTGGAACAATAAATGATATTGTTCCATCAGTATTGTTAGCTTTATTTGAGCTTACCCATGTTTTATTTGCACTATTAAAAGTATATGGATAAATTGCATCATTGTTTAAATTTTGATAATTATTTTGCTCAAGTAAAATAGAATCATATTCATCCTTTGGAACACCATTATATAATATTTTTATTCCACCATTTTCTGTAGTTCTAATCATATTCCAACAGAATCCAGCAAATAAAACATTATTATTAACTTGATAATTACCAGAGAAATAATATACTGGATTTGCATAAGTACTTGCATCAGACTCACTATATAGTTTTACATATGTATCATTATTTTTATATCTATTTTTTACAAGTGAATAAATCGTCTTATCTTCAGATTTATCACATGATACATTTGCTACATAATATTTTCCTTTAAATGATTTATTTGCTAGAGCTGATTGATCTAAATTTAGATTATAAAATCTATTTACAAATTTCCATCTATGAGTCGTTGGCATATCTGCTATTGAATTTACTATCTCTGCCCCACTTACTATTGTTTTTTTCCTACTTGTTAAATTAAAGTTCTTTTCTTCAAAATAATCACTCGTTCCGTTTGGCCCAATTGCTTGCAAAGTAAGTTCTTTACTTGCTCCTGTTGTTACCGGTGTTGGACTTACCCCATATATATTCGAAGATGAAACATACTCAAATATGATATCATAAGTACATTTAACACTTAAGCCATCTGTTGCTGGATTTATTGATACATCGAGTATTGCCGTATTTTCTGCCACATAATTTCCATTATTTGTTTCATTCATCTTTGTTGGGTCTACATCTAAAGAAAATGATACATTATTTGTTACATTAAAATATGTATTATTTACATTTTGAGCTAAAATATTTACATTTGTATTATTTAGTGTTCTTTGAAAATTTCCTAAAAATGCAAAAGATGCTAATGCTAAAAATGACATCATAACTACTGATAAAATGAAAATAATTGTATACTTTTTATTTATATCTTTCATACCTATACTTCTTCCCATAAACACGAGGTTGCTTTTTCTTAAAACATATACATTTAAGAAATTTTTTTATTTTTGGTCATAGATATGAGGAATAATAGAATTTTAAAAATAAAATTGACTAGAAATTATAAAAAAGCAAGTTTTTATTGTTAATAATTTTTCTAAGTATTTAAAAGAAAAAAGTCAAAAATATTTGACCATTTTTTTGACTAAAAATTTTTTAAAAATTTTTGAATATTTTTTACTAAATTTTATGATTTTATAATAATTTCTAACATTTTTTTATGAATTTATACAAATTTTCGAAAATATATGGTAATATTAATTTGTAATAATACGAAAATACGGAAACGGTTTTTCTTAAATGTATATGTTTTAAGAAAATTTGATGCCGAATATACTTTAAAAAATAAGTATTCTATTTTCAAATAAAAATCTCATTTTTTATTTAAAACGAGATTTTATTTTAATCAATTAATTTTCTACTTTTATAATTGAATCTAACGCTAAAGTAATCATATCGTTTAAAGAGCATTGTCTTTCTTCAGGAGTTAATACAACATCAGAAAATTTCGAATCAACTGCAGTTGCAATAACACTTGCTTTTATACCCATTGAATTAGCAATATGGCATAATGCAAAACCTTCCATTTCCTCACCTAAAGGATGAATATCTTCAGGTATTCTTTTTAAAAGTCTATCCATGCCTACATAAGGTCCAAACACATCAGCTGTAGTAATTGCACCAATATGAAGATTTATACCCTTTTCTTTAGCTGTTTCAATAATTTTTTCATTAAGTTCACTCGAAGGCATTACTGTATGACCTTCATAATCATTAAATGAATAAGCAAAATTAGATTCACTAAATATTTTATCTGCTAAAATAAGTTCAGGTATTTTAACTGATTCATCAACAACTCCACATGTACCTATACGAATAATTGCTTTAACATTAAAATAATGAATTAATTCAAAAGCATAAATACTCATTGAGGGCATTCCCATACCACTTGCCATAACAGTTACTCTTGTACCTTTATAATATCCCGTAAAACCAAGCATATTTCTTACACTAGTTACAAGTTTTGCATCTTCTAAAAAGTTTTCTGCAATATATTTTGCTCTTAAAGGATCTCCTGGCATAAGTACTAATGGTGCAATATCGCCTTTTTCACATTTTATGTGTATTGGACTTTCTCCTACAAACATTTTATCATCTCCTATGATAAAAGTATAACATCTCTTTTTATTTTTCAAAAGATTATTTAACAATTTATTTACATTATCTTATTATATCTTTAAGTGAATTTTCATAATAAGATATTTTATCCTCTAATTCAGCATTATCTTTTTTTAAATCTTCATATTTTTCCTGAAGTTTTAAATAAGCATCATTTATTTCATCATAGTTATCATAACATGCTTTTAAATTTTCATTATTACTTTTTATAATTAATTCATTATTATATTTATCCTCATTCTCTTTTAGTTTTTCAATATTTTTTTCATTTGCATAAATTCCTATATAAGAATTACTATAAAATGCATAATTATATACTTTATTATGTTTTAAGTTTTCTAATACATCATCACTTATATCTTTTAAATTAAGTTCCTCAAATTCTTTTAAATTAATATAAAATACATTTTCATCACTTTTCGTATTAACATTAATAAACTTTGGATAAGTGTATACTACTATTTTTATATCATTTAAATTATTATCTATAAAATAATCTTTTTTAGAATTTGTTTTAATAACAAGATTATTATTCATTTTTACATCATAATCATAATTTTTAAGTTCATATTTATCACTTACTTTGTTATAATACTTTATTTTTGATACCTCTAAAGTAGCAATAGAACCTCCAATTCCAAGAAATGCTAAAGATGCTATAAGAATTATAAGCATTCTTTTAAAGGCTACTTTTTTGCTAAATAAAATATCAAATAAAAATTCTACTAATAAGATATTTAAAATAATAAATGATAAAATCATTATAAATCCGCCAAAGAAACTTATTCCTTTTATTACTAAATATAATATAATGAATAAAAATGCACAAAGTAATATTATTGTAATTAAAAATGGAAATGTAAAACATGCAATAATAAACTTAATAAAAAATATAACTATTTTTGATAAAAAATCTATAAATGAATAATTACTATTCTTTTCTCTTTTTTCTTTTTTTATTTCCTCAATCTTAGTTTCCTCTTTTATTTCTTTTTCTACTATAGGTTTTATATCTTTTTTCTTATCTAAAAATGCTATTTTAAAAATATAAACAAATACAATAATAAATAAAGCTATATAAAACACTTCAATAACAAAAATTAAAAATGAAGATACTATAATAAAATGATTATTTCCGATAGATGTGAAAAGATTTCTTATTTGGTTTTCAATAAGATTAATTGGAATTTTACAAAAAAGGAGAGCAAAAAACACAAACGTCATAATCAAAAAGCATTTCATATTTTCATTAAAACTATTACTAATTAAAAAATTATATGTTTTTTTGATAAAACTAAAGAAACTTTCGATAACATTCTGTGTATTTCTATTTTCAGCATTTAACACACCAATTTCATCATTTGTAAGTTCTTCGAGAGTTACATTAAATATCTTACACATAGCAAGCAATTTATCCATTTCTGGATATGTTTGTCCACTTTCCCATTTGCTTACAGATTGTCTTGACACATCAAGTTTATCTGCTAGCATTTCTTGCGACAATTTATTTTCTTTTCTTAATTTTATAAGTTTTTCACTAAAACTCATTTTTCTCACCTCACTTACAAAATTTTAACATGTAACCCTGGTTGCAAAAAACCAATTTTAGGTTGTTTTTTGTAACTTTTAAGTTGCATTATCTATAATAAGCCTCATCCTTAATGTGACCATCCTTATCAAAATAACTTGTATACTCTTTTTCTAAATTTAAATATTCTGTATATTCTTCAAGTGCCCTCGGGTCTGAACCTACAATACTTGAGATAATACTATAATCATCATTAATTACAATGAAAAAGTCTTTATTATAAATAATTTTTAAAGCATGAGATAAATCTAGAGTACCAAAAGTTTTTTCGTAGTATATTTTATTTATTATATTTTCATCTTCCTTTGTTATATATTCTTTTTCTATTTCTTTAGTTTCTTCACGTGGGTCTAAATATCTTGCTGCTGGATGAAAACTTGATGTATTATAAATTGCAGTTGCATTTTTTTTAGCAATTACATAATTTTGATAATCATACCCACCCATATTTGCATACATATCAGGGCCTTCATCTAAAGGCCTTAAAGCTTCAAAATTAATAAGTCCCATTGGTATAGGTTCATAACCACCAATTTTTTCAATTTGATTTTTGTAGTTTCCCATAAGTACTAAAGTTATGCTTTCATTTGCATTTTCACTTTTTGAGGAAATATCTATAATATTTTCGAAAGCTTTACTTGCAGCCTCGAACATAGGTCTCATACTATCTACATTTTTAGCAGATGTAGATTCAATAGAATTACATAATAATACATTTCCATTTCTAACAAAAGGAATCATACCACATATTTTACCTTTACTATTTTTTATAACTAATACTCTACCATTTACATTTTCAGCACAGTATCTAACAAAAGCATCAGCTTCACCACCAATTTTAAAGCAACAATTAGTTTGTGAACCCATAATAAATAGATTAGGATCATCTGCAGCAAGGGTTTCATAATAGTATCCATTTTTTTCGCCACTTACATATGGAATAGTTTTTATAAAATTATGACGCATTTTTTTATATTCATCACTAACATTTTGAACAATGGTTTTGTCGTCAGAAATTGATTGAAATTGTTTATTGTCAACACACTCATTAATAATGCTTCCCTCAAGAGGATATAAATCTGGTGTTAATGGTATTAATATACCATTTTGAATTAAGTTTTTATAAAAATCTATTCTATTTTGTACATGCTGAGTTTTAAATCTTTTTTCATACTCTTTAAATCCAGAATATATAACGTCAATATTTTCTGATAATTCATAATCACCATCTATAATATGTTTTAAAAGGCCATTTGAACTAAAGAAAAATTCAATAAAATTTTCATCATAAACTATTTTTCCAGATTCTAAATGGATTTTTTGTAAATCTACATAATATAAACTATCAAAAACTCTTCGAAAGTTTTTTTCATTTTTAGATAATAAATTAATTAATTTTTCTGCATTTTGCATACCAAACATAGCTATTAAATTAACAGCAAACTTCATTTGTTTATTACTTGGGTAATGAGCAAAATCTTCAAAATCACCCTCAATTTTATTGATTAAATTTTTTATTTGCTTTGGTTTTAAATCTAAAAGTACGTCTAAAGAATTTTTATCAAACTGAGTTAATTTATCTTTATATTTGCCCTCAACTAAAATTTCTTTATAAGAACTATAATTATACCTTATAGCATTACAAAGATTTATATCACCACTTAGCAGATAACCAATAATTTCATTTACATTAGAATCAATGTTTTCATTAAAAGATTCTTCTTTAATTATTTTAGTTTTTAAAAACTCTCTTAAGGCACTTAAAACTTTTTCATCTAGTTTGCCACTACTACGGTATTCTTTTTTCATCTGTAAAAATGCATTAAAAAATTGTATATCATGAATATCTTTAAAATCAATTGAATAATTCTTTATTAATCCTTTATTAAAAAGTTCCTCATATTCAGAATATATAACTCCATGCTCAAACTTTTTATCATCAAAATTACTATTATTAACATCATTTATATTTGTAATATCAAAAAATAATGGAAAGGCTTTTGCTATTTCAATAAGCATTTTTTTATAATATACCTCATAATCGTACATATAAATATACATATAAAGTTTACTAGCATTATTGGTTGACATTGCACATAGATTTAACAATTCTTCTTCAGTAAAATCACGAAATCCATCTTCATTTAAAAAAGATACGTTATTTATTTTGGCATCAGCATGATTACTTAAAAAATCTTCTCTTGTCACTATTTACCTCCTATTTATTAAAACGCATTCTCTATTTTGCATTATTCCTAAAGAAAAATCTTTTTGATTTTCTGAAAAAACTCTTTTTTGAGAAACAATTCTATTATGAGTAAATGGCTTATTTAATACTATTTTAACATCTTTATCATTATCATAATAGTCTTTGTCAAAATAATATGGATCAAAAATATATACTTTCTTATTTTTAATTTTAGTAATTATAACATAATGTTCTTCAGTCTGATAACACCTTATTAAAACTACTCCATTATTATTTAAACATGTTTTTATATTTTCTAAATTCACATTTTGTGATGTTAGCCTATCACATAAAACATTAAAATTATTTTCATTTGCATATTTAGTTATCCATGAAGTTAATCCATTAATTGCCTCTTTGCTAGTTCCACCATTACCTAAATTACAATTTTCATCATAACAATCTAATGTATATTTATTAATTTGTTTCACAAGCAGTGCAGGAAGTTCTTCCCTATCAAATAAGTAACTAAATGCGTTTAATAATGATACTGTTCCACAATCATATTCTGTAATTTGAAATCTTAATGGTACTTTCATAAATCATCACTATAAACTAGGCACGTTTTGTGCCATAAGAAAGGCCATCTCATAAGCCATGTTATCAGCGTTTTCTAAAGCCGTTTCAAAGTTATTTAAATTATTTTTACTTGTATAATTTTTAATAAAACTCATAACATTTTCATGAGCAACTAAGAGCTTTTCATGAAGTTTCTCACGCTTTTCAGGTGTATTGATTTTAGGATAAGGCACGAGTAATGCTGATGCTAAAACTTCAAAGTTATCCGCTAAAAGTTTTGCGTTTTCTACACCTAAATAAGATATCCAAGAGTTATCTGCCGTAAACTGTGAATGTCTAATAACTTTTATTATGTCATCAAATCTATAAAGAAGTTCTGCTTGTCTTACACTAGTTTTATATCCTCTAACTTCATAATGACCTGTAATCATTTCCATAATATGTGCAGTTTCAACACAATTAAGTGATTCTTCAAGACCTACTAAAGCAGTTATTTCGTTTTCTCCTTCAGTAGAATAAACTTCTTTAATTAATCCCGTGGAATCAAATATTTTTCCATTTATTAATTTTTCTTTTTTATAAGCTTTAACTAAATGGCAAATTTCATGAACTATTGAGTCCATTTTGCTTTCACTATATTCAAAGGGCATAAAACGACTATTTCTAACATAAATAATATTTTTAGCATTAAGGCCAACATTTACACTTAACTCTTTATGATAAAAAGCACTTGCTATAAAAGGAATCTCCCATTTTTTATTTACATTAAAATATGAATTTAAATAATCATCAGTATTTTCTTTCAAATCTTGGATATGTATTTCGCAGTTTTCCAAAGCCTCTAAAATAAGACTTTCATAATTTTCTCCATAAAATTTAATTATCGCGGGTATTGCTTTTTCTAAAAAAAACATAAACTTTTCATCATAATTATATTTAACTTTTAGTCCATCTAAATACTCTTTCATACTAATCCTTATTTTCCTTCAAAATATTTTCAAGTAACATTAATTCTGTTTTAAAAATATATATATTTTTAAAATTAATATTTAATAATTCTTCTTCACTTAAATTTTTACTATCATTTAAATTATAATCTATTGGACTAGCATATAAACTTTTATCATATAAAGATAAAATATTATTTAAAATTAGGCTTATTTTTTTAACTTCATCATTATATTTTTTTCTTTTATAATTTAATCCCAAATTATTAAATGATTCAAATAACTCTTCAAATTCTTGCATTTTTACTCCTTAATTACACTACCATTACCAATTAATTTTTTTAATAACTTAATCGCAAAATCATGATTTTTCTTTCCTGAATGACTCATACATAAATTTTCAATTACAAAAACATTATAATTATTTTCAAACAAATCTAAAGCCGTTTTAAGCACGCATGCATCAGTATCAATTCCACATAAGTATATATTACTAATATTATTTTCTATAATAAATTTTTTAAGTTCTTCATTTAATGCTGAATATATAGTCTTTTTAAATATAGGATAATTTTTATTATTAACCGCTAAACATTTTCCTTTTTCATCCATGCATCCTTCATAATTAAGTTTAGTAAAAAACAAACTATTAATATCATTTATAAACATGGTAAAGCCATAAAAATTAAACCTATTTTTTGTAAGTTCTTTTTCTATTTTTTTAGGTAAATCTTTAGTATTTTTATTAATAAAATCACTTTGCACATCAATAATTAAAAGAAGGCTTTTATTATTACTTATTCTATTCATAACTTTATTATATCATATAGTTAAAATAATGGAGCAAAAAGTCTTAATATAGCTTCATAAATATTTTTTATTAATGAAGTTTTTACATCTTTTTTAGTAACTAATTTACATTCTTCAAAAGTATTATCAAAATCATTTCTAATTTTTTTAATCTCACTATTTTTATATAAATATATACCATTTTCAAAATGAAGATATAAACTTCTGTAATCTAGGTTAATTGTACCAACAATCGAAGATATGTCATCACTTAATAATACTTTTGAGTGTACAAACCCTTTTGAAAACTTATATATTTTTATATTATTTTCAACTAATACTTTAAAAAATGATGAGGTTTGTGTATATACAATTTTTTTATCAGGTATTCCAGGAACAATAATTCTTACATCTACCCCTCTTTTTGAGGCTCTAATTAAACTATTTAATAAATCATTATCAATTATTAAGTAAGGTGTCATTATATATAAATGTTTTTTAGCATTATTTATAAGATTTATATAAGCATCTTCACCAACTAAATCTTTTTTTAAGGGGCTTACTCCAAAAGGGCAAATCAAACCATCACTTGAGGTGTTTTTTTCTTCATACTTATATTTTAAAGGGTCTTCTTTTTTTAAAGTAAGTGCACTATAGATAGTTAAAAACATAATAACAAAATTATATACTGCTTCACCTTTTACTTTAACTGCATTATCTTTCCAAATTCCATGTTTTTGCACCTTATTTATATATTCATCAGATATATTTACACCTCCGGAAAAAGCAACTTTACCATCAATAATAGTCATTTTTCGGTGGTCTCTATTATTTAAAAAAATGCCGTTAAAACTACTTAATTTATTAAAAGTTAAACATTTTATGTTATATTTTTCTAGTGTTTTAGGATAGTTTTTATCAAGGCAAGCAACACTTCCCATATCATCATATATAACTCTTACATCTACTCCATTTTGTGCTTTTTCCTTTAGGATATTTAAAATACCATCCCACATAACTCCATTATTAATAATAAAATATTCCATAAAAATATATTTTTGAGCACATTTTAATTCATGTAATAATTCCGGATAAAACTTTTCTCCATAATCATAATAAGTTATTTCACTATTTTCATAAGATATAAACTTTGATGTATTAATTAAATATTTTAATTCATCAATATTTTCTTTATTAATACGTTTCATAATCTTTTCATCTTGAATAAAATAATTATTATAGTATTTTTCATATTTGAAAATATTTCTTAAAAGCTTACTTTTTAAATAACTTTTTCCAAGCGTAATAAGTAAAATTGTTCCAAATATAGGGAATAATAATATTAAAATTATCCATGGAACATCATTTGAAAGTCTTGTAGAATCCTTTATAATTTTAAGAACAATAAAGACACTTATAATCTTATATAAAATACTTATTAAAAATATATGACTTTCAAAATATAATCTTAAAATAATAGCAAATCCAAATTGTAATAATATTCCTAAAAATAAAACAATACATCTTTTAACAGCCATTAACATATTATACCCTCTTTCATATATATTTTACCAAATTTAGCAAAATAAAAAAATCACTAAATTAATAGTGATTACCAAGTTATTGCATCCCAAATCACACCGGTTACAGCATCTATTGATAAACTATACTGCGTGCCACCACATCTTGCCGCAAATGTATATTTCATTTGATTATTACTACTTTCTGAATAACTTACCTGTGGAAAAAGTTCACAATTTGATGTATCAGTTAAATTAAAATAACTTAAACCAATCTGAATTGCTTGCTCTTGAGATACTTTTGGTGCAGGAATAACATCTGTTTTAGAACCTATAATTTCTCCGGTAACTGAGTCAATATAAATATAATATTTATTTACTCCATTATTAGCACTGTATTCATATATTCTGCAGTAAGAACCACGTACATCATCTAAAGGTTTAGAACTCTCATTTGTAATATATCTTGAGTCAATACTTGTTACGTAAGTTCTTCCAATTTGCATTGCCTTATTATTACCTATCATCTCAGGATAATCAAAAGTATCGTTAAATGCTTTAGAACTATTATATTTACACCAAGCTCCGCTTTTATCTTGCGCATCTAAAGGCCTTTTGCTTGATGGTTTAACAGAAGTATTATTTTCATTATTTACTCTTTTAGGTTCTTCATTCGTTTCTTCAATTTTTTCTTTTATTTCTTTAACAGAAAGATCTTTAATATCATCGATTGAAAGTTTAGGATTTTCTGCAATCTCTTTTTCTAAATAAGCAGCCTTACCTACGCTAATATTATATTTTTCTGCTAAAACCCATGAACTTTCCGTAATATTAGGAATAATTAAATCACATGAAATATTTTTATTTTTGAAAACATTATTTATTATATCCTCAACTTTTTGACTTTCTATATTCTCAAGTGAAATAATTATTGTAGAATCATTTAAATAATTTTTTTCATTTAATAAATTTGTAAGAATACTTATTTCTTCTTCAAAAGTTTTTTCTTTAAAATCATTATTAATAATTTTTTTTGCATCATCATTTAAAGCAGTGACATTTACAACCATCATATCCTTATTAAGCTCTATTTTAATACTTGGATTAATATCTAAAATAACATGTGATGTTATAATTTCATCAAAATGTTTTTCATTTTTCTCTTCTTTTTTTATCTTTTTATTTAAGCAAATAAATAATGCACATGATAATAGTAAAACGGAAAATATAGTGATTCCAATAATAACTTTCTTGTTCATTATCTACCATATTTCTTTATCAAGCCAGTCTAAGTATCCGATGTTTAAACTATTTATTTTATAAATTGCAAATTCAAAGCATTCGTAACTATGCACCTTTTTGATAATTTCATATATAATTTCTTTATTTTTTGTTTTTGTTTTCATTTGAAGTAAAAATTCTTCATTACTTTCTTTCTTGCCTTTGTAATTCCAACTACTATTACTTTTGATAACGTGAGTACTTGCGACAAGTTTTTTCTCAAGCAAAATATCAACTACTTTATTAACCTGTGAAATATTATCAAAAGCTGTCTCTATCATACAAAATTTACTCATTTTCATCCTCTTTTCTTATAATAATATGTTTAAAATATCTTTCTTGAAACTCAACTAGTGCATTTATTGCATCATCACTATAATTTCTTCCATCAGTAATAATTAATTTGTCATCATCGTCATTAGTTCTATGAATGACTGCAATGCATTTACCATAAAACTCATTAATAGGTTCAAATACTCCTAAAACATAACAATCAATTTCTTCGTTATCACCACTTACGGTATTAGGTAAATATCCATAATTAACTGGATATATAAAACCATGTTTTGGATGCTTGCTACCAAAAGGCCTATCAATTTTTACATTAAGCATTTTGCCAATATAATCTTTCATTTATTTCTCCTTTCAAGTTTTAATAGTAAAAATTCATCTCATACATTACCTTTATATAGTTTAAATATATAATACTATATTTTTTTTATTTAATTATAATTTTTTTACCTTTTTCACAATGATGGTAAAACTCTAAAACATTTATTCCATATTTAGGCTTTGAATATTCATAAATACATAAATTTTCATAATTACACTTATTATTAAGTTGCGTACTTATAAATTTTTCTTTAATTTCTTTTAAAGCATCATATTCTGAGTTAAATTTTCTAATTCCACGATATTTTTCCCAAGAATGTTCAAACCAAAAATATTTATCATTTTTTTTATATATCAAAAACGTATGAGTGGGACAACTATAATTATCATAATAAACAATAAAATACGTTTTAAATTCTATATTATTTTTTTCAAATAAATATCTTTCGAGTTCAACTTGATCCCAACATACACCAACACCGTTTTTAAAAATTTCTTCGGGATTTTGTAACTTATAGACTTGTGAAAAATTTTTACCAATATCAAAATGAATTTTTCCATTAATATCCACATATCCATATTCAATATTATTTAAAATATCCATTAATTCTTTAATCATACTCTACCTATAAATAAATTATAACATTTAAATTGTATATTTTGATATTTTTTTACTATGTCATATAAAAAATTTATTTTTTTAAGTTTTAATTTGCAAACTAAAACTAGAGTACATTCTCTAGTTTCCAGTTCCCTTTTATGGTGAGATCACCATTTTTAATTACACTTTTTCAAAAATAACCATGACATAGTTATATTACTAATAAATAAAATTATGCTTTATTACTATTTTTTATATTTTCCAAAGCTTTTTCGATGTAGTATTAAAACACATTCAATGTGATAAGTATATGAAAACATATCAAGCAAGTATAACTTTGTTACTTCATAATTAGATAATTCGCTTAAATTTTTTGATAAACTTTGCGTATCACATGAAATATAAATTATCTTTTTAGGTTCTAATTTATTAATAACTTCCATAGATTTCTTATCAACTCCACTTCGGGCAGGATCTACAATAACTGTATCAATTTCATCATTAATAAAACCTATTTTATCTTCGACTTTGCCTAAAATAAAATTTATATTATTAACCTTATTTATTTTAGCATTTAATAAAGCATTTTTAACGGCATTTTCAACTACCTCAATAGCGTAAACTTTTTTTGCTTTCTTACTTGCCACTATTGAAAGAGTACCAACACCAGAATATAGATCAAGTACATTTTCATTTTCTATATTTTCACCTATCAAATTAAAAAGGCATGAATTAATATAGCTATTAACTTGAAAAAATGAATCATAACTTACTGTAAAAAATAAATCATTTACTTTTTCCATAAAATGATCTTGACCATAAATACATTTATCATTTAAGATAATTCCCACGATTTTATATTTTTCAGGCTCTTCTATTTTTACATTATCTTTAGAGTTTATAATAATCATAATCTCGTCATTATAATTTGCACGCACGCAAACGCTCGCATTTTGTAAATTCATATTTTTAATAAATTCAAGTGAATTATTTATGGATTTTTTAGCTATTTTGCACTCATCTATCTCAATTAATTTATTTGTAGATTTTTCGTAAAAACCAAGATGACCATTTACAAGTTTAAGTTCTATTTTATTTCTATAATATAAAGGATTTTTATTTTCTATAATCAAAGGAAAGTTTGCTACTTTATTTTTACTTAATATATTTAAAACTCTTTCTTTTTTGAACTCCAAAGAATTGGCATAATTTAAATGGCATAAATTACATCCACCACATTTACCAAAATATGGGCAAAATGGTTCGATTCTTTCAGAACTTTTATAAATTATAGAGTTTATTTTGCCTTCCATGAAATTTTTCTTTTCTTTAGTAATAGTTACATCTACGGTTTCACCTTTTAAAGCATTTTTTACAAATATAACTTTACCATTTATACTCCCTATTCCATTACCAAAATGATCCATTCTTTCAATGTATATTTGCATTTTTATCACCACTTTTATTTTAACATATTTTTCTTACATTGCACCATACTAATAACATGATAAGAAAGATTAAAGAATGGTTTTCTCAAAACGATGACTTAGTTATTCGTAAAGTTAAAATAAATGTATTTCATTCAATATATTTAGTCTTTTTTGATACTTTAATAAATCAAGATAAAATTAACGATTATATACTAAAAAAAATTACTAATGTAGATAAACTTAATAATTTTGAAAATGAAGTACCAAGTACAAATGTTAAAAAAATTAAATACGAAGATATTGAGTATTATCTATATAATGGTTTTACTGTAGTAATAAATGAAAATAAAATTTATGCTGTTGAAACAAGAGCAAGTCTTGACCGAGGAATATCAGTTAATGAAATAGAGCCATCTTTAAAAGGTCCAAGAAATGCCTTTATAGAAAATTACCAAACTAATTTAGGGCTTATTAAACGAAGAATTAAAACTAGTAACTTAAAATGTAAAAATTTAGATATAGGAAGAATTTCTAAAACTAAAGTTGGCATCTTATATATCGAAGGCATTACTAAAGAATCTTTAGTGGAAAAATGTTATGAAAGACTTAAAAATGTTGATATTGATTTTATTAATGACAGTGAAAATTTGAAAAAATATTTAACTGAAAGCAAGCACTTTCCTACAATCATTGCTACAGAAAGGCCTGATAGATGTGCAAAATCTTTATGTGAAGGAAAAATTGTTTTACTTGCAAATGATAGTCCAACTGCTTTAATATTACCAGCGTTTTTTATAGATTTTATAAATCCATTTTCTGATGATTATACAAAAGATTTTAATATCAATGTAACTAAATTTTTAAGACTTACATCTTACATATTATCAATGGTTGTACCAGCATTTTATATAGCAATAGTAAATTATAATCAAGAAGCAATTCCTTCGAGTTTAATGTTTAACTTTTCTATTCAAAGAAATGGAGTCCCCTTCCCAGCAATTATAGAATGCTTTTTAATGCTTGGTATTTGTGAAATATTAAGAGAAAGTGATTTAAGATTTCCTACGAAATATGGTTCTGCTATATCGATTTTAGGAGCTCTTGTTTTAGGAGAAAGCGCCGTAAGTGCTGGTCTTATCACCCCTATTATGATAATAGTTACTTCTTTTACATATATTTCATCTTTAATATTTCCGGAAATCGAAGTAACAAATTCTCTTAGATTTTATAGATTTTTTCTTCTTATCGGAGCAGCATTTTTAGGGCTTTATGGTCTTCTTATAACATTTTTAATATTTTTACTTGATTTAATAGATACAAAATCTTTGGGATATCCATATATGTTTCCGATTCTTCCACTTAACATGGCCTATGCTAAAGAAACACTTTTTAAAATGCATAATGAAAAAAGAAGTAGTATGTTATCAAGTAATATAGTAAAGGAAAAATTATGAAAAAAATACTTTTAATAATAACATTAATCTTACTTACAGGTTGTTATAATTATAATGAGATAAATGATTTAGCATTCATTTCTTCGGTTGGAATTGACTATGATGATAGTAACAAAGAATTTATGGTAACCTATGAAATTTTAAATGATAATAGCACCGGAGAAAATAAAACTAATAAATCTTATGTAATATCTGGTACAGGTAAAAATATAATCGATGCATTTAATAACGCAAATTTAAAAGTAAATAATAAACCATATTATTATCATTTAAAAATTATAGCTATTGATGAAAATATTGCTAAAAATTATACAAAAGATGTCGTTGATACAATTTTACGTAATCCAGATGTAAAAAATGAATTTTTTTTAGTTTTAATTAAAGATGAAAAAACTATAAACATACTCAATAAATCAAATGAAGTTGATCTAGATATAGGAGTAAAATTATTTAAAATGATTAAAACAAATAAAATTCAAAGTAATATTTCTATAGATCAAAATTTTGAAGCCACCACAAGATTTTTTGCAAATGGTTTATCACATGCAATTCTAAATACTTTTTCATTAAATAAAGATGATGAAATTATAGAACTTGGTCTTTCCATATTTAAAGGATATAATTACTATTCTACTTTATCTTTAAAAGAAAGTGAATTATTTAATTTACTCGTAAAAAATAAAGCGGGTATTTGCTTAGATAAATACTATAATGACAAAATTATAACAATTAATTTATATTCTGTAAAAACTGATATAACAATAAAAAATAATATAGTTAATTATGATTTAAATATTTTAGCAGAGATTAAGGTTAATACAACTGACTTAAATTTTAAAGATCCAAAAGTATATCAAATGCTTAATAAGGATTTCGAAGACTTGCTTACTAAAGATATTACCTTATTTATGAAATATTTAAAAGATAATGATATAGATATTTTAGAGATAAATAACTTATATTATACAAAAAATAGAAAGGAAGAAAACGTTTTTAAATTATTTGATTATAAAGTAAATACGAATATAAAAATTGACAAGAAAGGATTGATTTTTAGTTTTGAAAATTAATAAATATAACTACTCTCAAATATATCTTTTATCAAGATCACTTTGTTTAGGAACACTTTTTTCTTTTTCTTTTTTTTATGTTGGTACAAATGCTCTAATATCATTTATTTTAGGAACACTTCTCGGGGGATTTTTCACGCTTGTTTTTTCTTATATAAAACTTAATAAAAAAACAAAATTTTTTGAGTTATTATTATATATTTTCTTTATTGAGCTTTCTTTTATAATTATAACTACATTTATTTCTTCATTTTTCTTAAACAAAACTCCAAAGATTATTATAATTTTACCAAGCATCATGTTATGTTTTTATGCCTCTTTAAAAAATAATGATACTTTAAAAAATTTTGCTTTAGTTTTAACTTTTTTTAGTATAATTACGATAATTTTTAATTTTTTATCTTTAATGCATTTTATTGATATTAAAAATATTTTGCCATTATTTACTTTTAAAAATAATAAAATGATTAAATCAGTCTTGTTTTATGCAGTTATCACAAGTGCCCCATTATTACTTTTAAATGACCAGAATATTAGTCAAAAAGATTTTTTAATTTCGTATTTTATCACAAACATAATTTCCTTTATAATATGTTTTGCTATAGTAAGCATATTAGGAAGACATTTAATAAAAATGTATAGTTATCCAGAGTACATGGTTCTTAAAAAAATTCAAATATCTTCATTTATAGAAAATGTAGAAAATTTTGTATCTTTAATATGGCTTTTTGATTTATTTTATTTAATAACATTTTCAATTAAGAAAACATCTTTAATATTAAAAAAGAATTATTTAACTTATATTTTAGTAATTATGATTTGCATTATAAATTCATTTTTTATAAATAGTAACTATGAATATATGTTATTTATTTATAAAAACGTTTATGTGATTTTATATATTTTAATTATCCCAATCATAATTTTTTCAGATAAAAAAAAGAATTATTTTATTCCTAAGAAATAATTCTTTTTTCCTTTTTTGAGTAATATTACTTTACCTTCGATTAGATCGCTACTTGTAATAATTTTATCTAAACTAGTTTCTTTATTGCCATTTAAACTTATTGCACCTGCACTTACCATTTCTCTTGCCTCTCTTTTAGATTGACATATTTTACTTCTTACAAGCATATCTAAAATATTTTCATCATTAGTAACCTCAAAATGAGGTACATCCTTAAATTCATTTAAAAGGTTTTCTGCTCCTAAAGATGAAATATCTCCAATAAATAAAGCATTTGCTTGGTTTAACGCATCTTCATAAGCTTTTTCTCCATGAATAAATGTAATAACTTCTTTAGCAAGTGTTTTATGAGCAAGTCTTTCCTCAGGATGAAGATTATGCTCTTTTTCAATTTGTTCAATTTCTTCTTTAGTTAAGAAAGTAAACTTTTTCAAATAATCTATTACCATAGAATCTTCAACATTTACAAAAAATTGATACATTTCATAAGGAGTTGTTTTATTTTTATCAAGCCAAATAGCTTTTCCTTCAGTTTTACCAAATTTTGTTCCATCGCTTTTAGTAATAAGGGGCATTGTAAATCCATAAGCTTCTTTATTATCTTTTTTTCTAATAAGCTCAATTCCTGCAGTAATATTTCCCCATTGATCTTGCCCAGCAACTTGCATTGTAACATTTCTTTCATTATATAAATGTTCAAAATCCATAGCTTGCATTATCATATAAGAAAATTCTGTATAAGTAATTCCAGCATCAAGTCTACGTCTAATAATATCTTTATCAAGCATATAACCAATGCTAAAATATTTACCATAGTCTCTTAAAAAATCAATAAAATTAATATTTTTTAACCAGTCATAGTTATTAACAACCTCAAAGCCAAAAATATCTTTTGCTTGTTTTGTTAAGCATTCAACATTATGTTTAACAGCATCATATGATATCATTGCTCTTTCAGCAGTTGGTTTTGGATCACCAATAAGTCCAGTTCCTCCACCTACAAGAAGTATAGGAGTATGTCCTGCTCTTTTAAGCCTAGTGGCAATTAAAAATGATGAAAAATGTCCAATATGCATACTATCTCCCGTAGGATCAGTACCAATATAAAACGTCATACCACCTTTATTTAATTTTTCTTTAAGTTCCGGAGAAGAAATGTCTTTAATTAACCCTCTCCATTCAAGTTCTTCATAAATACCCATATATACCATCCTTTCAAAATAAAAACTCCATAAATATAGGGACGAGTTTTCTCGCGGTACCACCCTACTTTATGAAGTTAATCATACAACTTTATTTTTTAACGCAAATACGCGATTTAGCATCCGAAGGTTGTAAGGCTTCATCAACTGCTAACAAACTAATTATAACAAATTATTTTTTACTATGCAATTAATAATTATTTTCTAGTTTTATCATAACTTATGCTTTCGCTATAATAAGTAACTTTGCCATTTTCTGCTACTAGTGCACCTGCTATAGCCTCAGCTTTTTCTAAAGATCCATCTTTTTTAGTGACAAATATATAATCTTTTTCCATACTTAACTTCCTTGAAAGTTATAATAACATATCGTTAAATAATTGTAAACTTTAAATTCTTGCAACCATTAAGCTACTTGAACTATATCTTTTTAAACCTTTATTAAAAATATAAAAAGCAAATAATGTAATAAATATAGTGTATCCTATAATAATTAAAAAATATAGTAAATTAAAATTATTTAATACTTCCATTGGCATATAGGAAGAAAGTCCTACGGGAACTAAAGTGTATAATAATATTTTTGTAATGTCTTTGAATATTGCTCCAGGGTAAGTATCAAAACAAATTACTAGATTAGTCATCGTATCTGCAATAGCATCACTTTTTTTAATCCAAAAGGCTAAACTTCCAAAAATTACAGCAATACTTGTAATTATAAGAGCCCCTGTAAAAGAAAATAAGATAAATAAAATTACTTCCAAAAATGATGGTTTACATATTATTAAAATAATTATTGCGTATAATATATCCCCTAAAGCAGATACATCAACATTTCCAGTTATTGCATTTATTAAAATATTTCTTGGTTGTACTAAATATGAATCTAAACTTCCATCATTTATAATATCTGAAAGCATATAACTATCTTTGAAGAAAAAATGACTTATTCCATAACTACCCGCAGCAAGTGCCCAAAGTAATATAACTTTTGAAATAGTATATCCCCCAAATGATGATTTGAGTGAGAAAAATACTACCCACTCAATTATAAATGTAGCATTATTTAAAATCATAAAAATTATATTTGTTATAAATGTCCATTTATTAAGCATTTCTTTCATAAGGGAATACTTAACAGATAAAAACATTTTTTTAGCCTCCGTTAACATTTAAATTTCTCACTCCTTTCTTATAAATTATTAATGAAATAAAATAAATAATTAAAATATATATAAATTGAAATCCAAGTAATTTCAAAAAATCAAAATATTTAAAATGAACAAATAATTTTGCAGGTCCATAAGTTGTTACATAAACTGGACTATATTTTATAATTTTTTGTAAGAATTTACCAAAAATTTCCGCAGGAAAAATGGTACCAAATATAAGAATTATCTTACTATATATCCAATATATTGGATTTGCATCTTCGATAAAAAATGATATCTCACCAATTAAAATCATTGTAAGAAGACTTATTACTGTTGATATTATCATAGTTATAAAAACTAAAATTAATTTTAAAATATTAATATTTACAAAGCTACCTAAAAATACATATCCTGTAATAATGCCTAAAATAAAATATATGATAAGTCTTGCAAGTACAAGCCCTAGATGTGAAAACAAATTATATAAAATATAGTTTATAGGTCTTGTTAAATTATAAACTACATCCCCATTTTTAATAGACTTCGAAATATCTTTTACTAAACGTCTTCCTCCAAGAGCGGACCATAAAATCTCTGTAATAATTACATACCAAATCATTTCTTTCAAAGAATAGCCTGAAATCAAAGATGATGGGTCAGAATAAATATATTTCCATAGATTTAAAAAGATAAATATGTGAATTAAAAATCCTATATATTCATAAAACACATTTGATATATAAGAAAAAGCACTTTTTATTTCATATTCTAAAATTTTAAAATACTTTTTCATTTTGTTTTCCTTGCATATATTTCTTTAATTATTTCCTCTAAAGGGATATTTGAAATATTTATATCAAGTACTTTATCTATATCAAGTTTTTTTAAGGCTTCAGAAATACTTTTCTTTTTTAAATCTACTTCAAGTTTTAAATTATAACCTTTATCTTTTAGAATTTTAATTCCCTCTTCATCATCTAAATTTATTTTTTCTTTCATCTTAGCATCAATTATTTTTTTATTTAAATAATGATATTTCAAGTTTTCCATACTATCATCAAAGGCAAGTGTGCCATTATTTATAATAACTACTCTTTTACAAAGTTTTTCTATATCACCTACATCATGACTTGTTAAAAATATTGTAGTTTTAAATTCCTTATTCATTCTTTTAATTAAAGTTCTTATATTTTCCTTAACTACTGGGTCTAGTCCAATCGTAGGTTCATCTAGAAATAAAATCTTAGGTTCATGAATTAATGATGCAATTATTTCACATCTTATTCTTTGTCCAAGAGAAAGGTTTCTTACGGGAGTATTAATAAAGTCACTAATTTCAAAGATCTCTTCGAAAGATTTAATTTTTCTTTCTACTACACTTTCAGGAATATCGTATATAGCTCCGAAATATTTAAAGTTATCATAAGCTGATAAATGCATCCAAAGTTGCTCTTTTTGTCCAAATACAGTACCAATTTCATAAGATAAACTTTTTCTATCTTTAAAAGGGTCTTTTCCTAAAACCTCAACAGTTCCTTTCGAAGGACAAAGTATACCAGTAAGCATTTTTATCGTAGTACTTTTTCCGGCTCCGTTTGGCCCAATAAAAGCAATTATTTCTCCTTTTTCAACACTTAAATTTAAGTTTTTAACAGCCTTAACTTCTTTATACTTTGGGTTAAAAATACTTTTTATACTTTCTTTAAAGCCTTTACCTTTTATTTTAACTTTAAAAGTTTTACTTAAATTTTTTATTTTTATTATTTCACTCATTTTTTATCACTTCCTTATACTTATTTTTATTTTTTAAAATAGCATCATGCGTATTAATCCAGTATCTACCGATAGTAGCATCATCTTCAGTAATTTTATTTTCAAGTACTCCGCCTAAAGAAAGAATTGTTTTAACTGAACCCAAATTATCATCATCTGCGGTTAAAAGAACTTTTTCTAAACCCATTTCTTTTGCTTTTAAAAGACATAAATATAGATTTATTTTGTTATAACCTTTTCTTCTTTGGGAAGGTAAAATACCATAGCCAATATGTCCACCATGAAGAAGCATTTCAACACTTAGATTCCATCTTAAATTAATCATACCAATTAGTTTATCATCGTTTTCCCTTATTAAAAAATACTCTATACCCGGGCATCTATTACTAGGTCTTTTTTCATCGTCTAACAAATTGTCTAAATATTTTAGCCATCCTTCATAATCTGTAGCCATTTTAGAAAGTCCCGAGTCACCATTTACTATAGAGTTATGCATTTCAAATTCTTTTAAATATGCAAGTGCCTCTTCTTTTCTTTTTAAGCTAGCCTTCTCTAAATAAAATTTTTCCATAACTTTCCTTTCCGTTATAGAACTTTTGTATACAAAAAAAGCGCAAAGTCCCATAACTAGTGACTCCGCGCTCAACGTTAAAGCTTCGTGTAGGATTATCCCGAAATAGCTCACAATTTGTTTATATTTCCTCACTTACCTATAAAGTATATTCAAAATTTTGAATTTGTCAACACTAAATTTAAATTTTTAATCAACTTTTTTCAAAGCATCTTTTAAAAGTGATATTGATTTTATAAGTTTTTGAGTTTCTTTTTCATCTAATTCTATATACATTTTCTTGCTTGCACCATCTTTATTTACAATTGTAGGTGTACCAAAAAATACATCATTTTCTTTATCATAACTTGATACTGTAATAATTGAATTTTCATTATTTAAAATTGCATTAGTTATTTTAGTTAAGCACATAGCAACGCCATAATATGTAGCACCTTTTTTATTTATAATTTCATATGCTGCATTTTTTACTTCATTTTCAATCTTTTCTTTTTCTTCTTCATTTAAATATTTATCAATTTTTTCACTACCCACTAAAGCGGAAGACCATAAAGTAAACTCGCTATCTCCATGTTCACCAATAACATATGCATTAATATCTTTAGGATTTACACCAACTTTTTCACTTATCAAGAATCTAAGCCTTGAGGTATCTAGGCTTGTTCCAGTACCGATAACTTTATTTGGAGCAAAGCCAGAATATTTAAATGTTAAGTATGTCATTACATCTAAAGGATTCGTAGCAATTATAAAATAGCCATCAAATCCCGAAGACATAACTTTTCCAATAATATCTTTGAAAATTTTTGCATTTTTATAAATTAAATCCATTCTTGTTTCACCTGGATTTTGGTTAGCACCGGCTGCAATAACAATTATTTTGGCATCTTTACAATCATCATAAGTTCCTACTTTTATATCAATTTTCGAAGGTGAAAAAGCAAGGCAATGATTCAAATCCATTACTTCTCCAATTATTTTATCTTCATTTAAATCAATTAAAGCAAGTTCGTTTACCGGAACGCTTTGATTTAAAAGTGAATATGCATAACTCATTCCTACATTACCACAACCAATTATTACAATTTTATTCATTTTTTCTTTCCTTTCATAACGCTAAAAAATACTCATAAAGTTCATCACATTTACTTTTATCCATAGCCTTTTTGTTTTTATATGGATTATCCATATTTAATTCTTCATATTTTGAAAACCCCATTGTATGAAATGGTAAAAATTCAACTTTAATAACATTTTTAATTTTAGAAATATAATTTTTTAGTCCTTTCGTATATTCTTTTGTATCATTAACTTCAGGAATAATTACTACTCTAATAATAACTTTTGTATTAATTTTATTTAAGTTTTCAATAAAGTTATCTACAATGCTAATGTTACCTCCAGTTATATCGTAAAAACCTTCATTATTAATTGCTTTTATATCAAGAAGTACATAATCAAACATTTCTAAAAATTTTAGATTAACATCACTTACATATCCTGAAGTATCAAGAGCCATGCTAATACCCTCTTTTTTTAAAACTTTAGCAAGCTCTAGCAAAACATCTTGTGATAAAAGTGGTTCACCTCCAGAAAAGGTTACACCACCACTACTTTTATAATATGGTTTATTATTTAAAATTAATTTCACTAACTTTTCAAAACTAATATCAAGTTTATTTACCTCTTTTTGCATTTCAGGATTATGACAAAATTTACATCTTAAAGGGCAATTATTAAAAAATATAACCGTTCTAATTCCTGGACCATCAACACAAGAAAAACTTTCTATTTTAGATATTGATAACTTAGAGTTTTTCATGGAAAGTCCTTGAAATAACTTCGAGTTGTTGTTCTTTAGTAAGTCTATTAAATCTTACAGCATATCCAGATACTCTAATTGTTAAAAGTGGATATTTTTCTGGATTATTCATAGCATCAATTAACATTTCTTTATTTAAAACGTTAACATTTAAATGATGTCCGCCTTTAATAAAATAACCATCAAGTAAGCTTACTAAATTATTTACTCTATCATCATCACTTTTTCCCAAGCTATCAGGAATAATTGTAAATGTGTTTGATACTCCATCAAGAGCATATTTTATATAATCAATTTTTGCTACCGAATTTAGTGATGCAATAGCGCCACTTTTATCTCTTTCATGCATTGGATTAGCTCCCGGTGCAAAAGGTTGTCCTTTTTTTCTTCCATCTGGAGTACTACCAGTACTTTTTCCATATACAATATTTGAGGTAATAGTTAAAATTGACATTGTTGGTTTTGCATTTTTATAAGTTTTAACACTTTTTAATTCTTCATAAAAATAGCTTAATACTTCCTTTGCAATAAAGTCTACCCTATCATCATCATTTCCGTATTTTGGATAGTCCCCTTCGATAGTAAAATCTATAGCTATACCATTTTCATCACGAACTGGTTTTACTTTAGCATATTTTATTGCAGATAAACTATCTACTACTACAGAAAGGCCTGCGACGCCATAAGCCATAAGATGGTTTACATTTGTATCATGAAGTGCCATCATAACACTTTCATAAGCATATTTATCATGCATATAGTGAATTACATTCATTGTATTTGCATAAAGTTTGGCAACTTTAGAAAGTACTATTTTAAAATCTTTTATAACCGTATTATAATCTAAAACTTCTTCATTATTTTTAGAAATATTTTCAAAAACTTTAGTATTTTCTATCTCATCTACGCCACCATTAATTGAATATAAAAGAGCTTTTGCAAGGTTACATCTTGCTCCGAAAAATTGCATATCTTTGCCAAGTCTCATAGCGGAAACGCAGCATGCAATACCATAGTCATGTCCAAAAACTTTACTCATTAAATCATCATTTTCATATTGAATTGAATCTGTTTTAATAGAAATTTTTGCGCAATACTTTTTAAAATTAATTGGTAAGTTTTCACTATATAAAATAGTTATATTTGGCTCTGGTGCAGAACCTAAATTTTCAAGTGTATGGATAATACGATAACTTGTTTTTGTAACAAGAGACGCACCATCCTTCATTCCTCCGATAGCACAAGTTACCCAAGTTGGATCACCTGAAAAAAGTTCATCATACTCTGGTGTTCGTAAATGTCTTACAAGTCTTAATTTAATAACAAAATTATCAATTATTTCTTGAATCTCACTTTCAGTAATCTTTTCTTCACTTAAATCTTTTTCAAAATAAATATCAAAAAACGCATCTACTCTACCTAAACTCATGGCAGCGCCATTATTTTCTTTAACTGCTGCAAGATAACCTAGATATGTCCACTCTACAGCTTCACGGCTATTTTGAGCAGGAACTGAAATATCAAATCCATAACTTTTAGCCATTAAAGTAAGCTCTTTTAAAGCTTTTATTTGCATGCTAATCTCTTCAGAGAGCCTAATAACTTCATCACTCATATCAGAAGGAAGATTTTTTTTATCTTCAATTTTACATTTTATTAAGTAATCAGTTCCATATAATGCAATACGGCGATAGTCTCCAATAATTCTTCCTCGTCCATAACTATCAGGAAGTCCAGTTAATAAATGAACATGTCTTGCAAGTTTCATTTCATCTGTATAAGCATCAAAAACTCCATCATTATGTGTTTTTCTAAATTCACTAAAATACTTATTAATATTTTCATCAAGTTTATAATCATAAGCTGTAAGAGATGAATAAACCATTCTAATTCCACCATAAGGATTAATCATTCTTTTAAGTGGCTTATCTGTTTGAAGACCAACAATTACATCATCTTCAGGACAAATATAACCTGGTAAAAAATTATTAATACCACTTACTTTTGAAGTTTCTATATCTAAAACTTTTTTCTTTAGTTCTTCTTGTAATAAACTATTTACTTTTTCCATAATGTTAATAGTCTTATCACTTGGTTTACTTAAAAACTTTTCATCACCTAAATATTCTTTATAGTTTAGGCCAATAAAGTTTTCAACATCTATTGAACTGCACCATGTTCCTTTCACAAATTTATCATAATAATTCATTTAATCACTCCTAGCATAGTTTATAATAACATAACTATATATTATAATTTTGTTGCAAATGCAACTTTAGGCATTTTATTTACATAAAAAAAAGAGCACTTAAGCTCTTCCAGAATATTTACCATCTTTAGTAGAAACTAAAATCTTTTCACCTTGATTTATAAATAAAGGTACTTTTACAACATAACCAGTTTCAATTTTAGCATCTTTATTAGCATTATTTGTAGTATTTCCTTTTACTGCTGGTTCAGTTTCAATAACTTCATATTCAACTTTTTCAGGAAGTGTAATGCCAATTATTTCACCTTCATAAATATCTAAATTTAAAGTAAGACCTTCTTTAATAAATTTAACATTGTCTCCAAGTATTTTTGCAGATACTTCAATTTGTTCATAAGTTTCATTATTCATAAATGTGTAATTATCTCCACTACTATATAAATATTGAACTTCACATCTATCTATATGAGCTTTTTGAATTTTAAGATTTGTATTATAAGTATCTTCAGTAGTTGAACCAGTTCTTAAGTTTTTTAGTTTAATTCTAACAAAAGCAGGTCCTTTACCAGGTTTAACATGTTGAAATTCTTGAATAGTACATAAGTTACCATCCATTATAATAGTCATACCATTTTTAATATCATTAATATTAATAAACATAACTTACCTCCCTATTTCTTTTCTTTTGCTACAACATGTTTATGACAAGCTGAGCAGTATCTTTTAAGTTCTAATCTATCAGGATTATTTTTCTTATTTTTACTTACTGGGCGAAGTTCTTTACCACAATTAGTACATTTGATAGTTACTTCTTTTCTATTTTCATTTTTAGCCATAGTTATCCCTCCTTTTTCAAGTACGTTAATATTATACCAATATATCTACCTATTTTTCAAGGCTTTTCACATTTAATGAGTTAAAATAATCAGTTATTTTTCGTGATACCCGATTTGTAATATAATATATATACTCTTTTTTACTATTATTATGTGAAGCATTAGGGCTTACTACCACCAAACTATACTCAGGGTTTTCTACTGGAAAAAAGCCTGCCATAGTTAAAGAAAGCGTTTTT
This sequence comes from uncultured Bacilli bacterium, assembly GCA_934096705.1. GTDB lineage: Bacteria > Bacillota_I > Bacilli_A > RF39 > UBA660 > UBA6448. The sequence goes on along the minus strand of CAKOMR010000001.1, from coordinate 122,999 downwards.
GTATCAATTTTACCATCATTATCTGTATCTAAAAATGATTCACTTGTCCCCGTCTTACCCGCAGGATTTAAATTATAATTCATATATCCTTTACCCGTTCCATAATTCATTACATTATAAAATCCTTTGAAAATTCTATCATAATACTCTTTTGATAAATCAACATTTTCTTTAATTTCATAATTATTTTGATAAATCACATTTCCATAATTTTTAATTTGATAAACTAAGCTAGGACTTCTTTTTTCACCTTTCGAAGCAAGTGTGTTTATATAGTTTAAAAGTTCTATCGGAGTATACGTATCATACTGACCAATTGCTAAATTTAAAAGTAAATCAGGGCTTACTTTTTTACCAATTAAGCCAATTTTTTCATTTGGTAAATCAATTCCTGTAATAATGCCAAGTCCATAAGAAGCAAGCATATTTCGGTAAATGTCAAATTCATTATTTGAAACCTCAAGTTTCATATTCGGAATGTATTTTTTACCTGCTAAAGAAATAGCAATTAAAAACTGATAATAGTTAGAGCTCATTTCTAATGCTTTAATATCATCCAAATAACCAAGCCTTTGAAAAGAACATTTTTCTGTTAAATTTGCAAGTTTTACGCAGCCATCTAAAACTTTTTTATTATAATCAATTAAATCATATTTGTACCCTACTGAAATGGTAGCGCCTTTAACAACTGATCCCATTGTAAACGAAGAAGTTATATTATTAAAACTAATATCTGTAAAATAATCATCATTTAAATATCTTTGACCATTAATTGAAATAATTTCTCCGGTTTTAGGTTTTGAAATAATAACATATGTATCATTTAAATATTCAGTATTAGGCTTTTTCTTAGCATTTATAAGTTCCTCTTTAATTATGTCATTTACTTTATTTACTAGATTTATATCAATTGATAAATATAAATCACTTCCATTTTTAGGCGGACTTATTAAAGATAAAGTATTATCTGAATTAACTTTGTATTTTGCTTTTACTCCTTTTAAATATTCTTCATATTCTTTTTCAAGTCCACTTATGCCAACACTATCCCAAATACTATAGCCATTTTCTAAATAATAGGATTTATTTTCTTTGCTTATTTTGCTTACTGAACCAAAAATATTTTTTAAAGTTAAACCAAATTGATAAAATCTTTCATAAGTTTCTTTTATAAAAAAATCGTTTGGATTACTTGAAAGAACTTTTTCAACCTCTTCATTTGTTAAATTTTTTTTTATTATTTTATCTTCATATAAGTAGCCTTTATTTAAACTTTCATAAACCTGCGCAGAATCTAACTCAGGAAATATCTTTAAAGCGCTTTTTACCACATCATCTAGATTCTCATTATTTTTTATATGATAAGCAAGGTTATATATTTTTTTATTTCCCACGAGTAAAACTCCATTTTTGTCAAATATTTGTCCCCTTAAAGGACTATCAACACTTACTATCCTACTTGTTTTAAAAATAAGTCTATTTAAATAATATTCATGTTTATTCGTATACGTTATAATAAAGTAAATACTTAAAATTATAAAAAATGATATTATAAATATTTTTAAGAATTTAACATACTTTTCCATATTATTAGTATTCAAAATAATTATTAAATCATACTATATATTAGGGTGAATTTAATTTTATGTTTAATATGATCGATAAATATATGCAATCAATAACAAAAGATGATGTAAATAACTTTGCAAAAAGTAAAAATATAACTTTAAGTGAAAGTGAGCTAAATTTTACTTACGCATTTGTAAAGAAAAATTATAAAGAAATGCTTAAAAATCCTAATTTATTTAAAATAGATAGATATAAAGATCACTATCAAGGAAATAATTTCGAGAAAATAAAAAAAGTATATATTGAATACTTTTCTAAATATCAAAGATTTTTATAATAATCTATAACATCTTCTTTTAAATGAGGATTAAAAACCTTTTCCTTAATTTCACTAATTTCGAATTTGTAGGGAGGATATTCCTCTACAAAAGGTGTTTCTAATATTTTAGGAACATTTTTTAATTTGTCAGAATAAATTACATTTATTAGATTATCAAAACCAATAGTTCCAAAGCCAATATTTTCATGTCTATCTTTTTTTGAGCCTAAAGTATTTTTACTATCATTTACATGAACACAGCCAATTTTATTTATGCCAATTTCTTCATCAAATGATTTTAAATAATTATCAAAATCCGAAATATTTACCCCAGAATCATTTAAATGACAAGTATCTAAACATATACCAATTTTTTCTTTGAAAATAACGTTATCTAAAATAAATTTAAGTTCAGAAATATTAACGCCACATTCACTACCTTTACCAGCCATAGTCTCTAGTAAAACTGTTACATTTGTATCGGCATTTATAGTGTAGTTTAATGCATCACTTATATTTTTTAAAGCCACATTTCTATCCATTTTTAAACTACTTCCAGGATGAACTACAATATATTTAACTCCAAGTGCTTCACATCTAGATATCTCAGTTTTTAAAAATGAAATACTAAATTCCCATTTACTTAATACTTCTTTATTTGCAAGATTTATTATATATGGTGCATGGCACACTACATTATTTATATCAATATTATTTTCTTTCATAAGTAAAATAGCTTCTTTAGTGTTTTCATTATCAAGAGCTTTTCTTACAGTATTTTGTGGAGCTCCAGTATAAAACATAAATGTATTTGCTCCATAACTTAAAGATTGTTTTACACATCCTAAAAGTCCATTATTAAAACTTACATGTGATCCTATTATCATTATTTACCTCTTCATTATAAGTATAGCATTTTCCATTAAAAAACTCAATCAAATGATTGAGCCTTAGATTTTACTATTAACTACAAGTAGCACCAGAACCTGTAACTGTACAATATACAACGCCTGTTGCACCACCACAATCATTTGAAGCAGTATCACCATCAGTAACCATTGTAGTATTATCAAGATCTATTGCATTAGGATCTACGCCTGAACCAAGTGTAGCACCACGCTTAGGAGTTCCAAATACATATGTTCCATTTGAAATCCAGAATGTATAAGAATATTTCTTAGTTGTTGCATCATATTTAGCTAATACAGAACCAGTATATCCATCAGTTCCAGTACCTTTTGTATAATATTGTTTTTCATTTAGATATCTTAAATCAAAACATACAGTACTAGTTGATTTAATTACTGAAGTTGCATTCATTTGTTCTGCTTGATAAGCAGTTTGAGCAGCACCAACAATACCAATACCTTCATCTGAAAGTGAACCCTTTCTTGATTTGGCCATTAATGGACCTACAGCACTTACAGCAATTAACATAACTACCGCTAAGATAACGATAACTGCTAAAAGTTCGATTAAAGTAAAACCTTTTTTATTATTCTTCATTTTGCTATCCTTTCTATGTTAAGAATATCACACCAAAAATATTTTTTCAATATATTTTTATTTAATTGTGTCAATTATTGAAGAAATCATTTCTACTCCATCAATGGCTTCACTTATTTTATCAGTAGCCCTTTCTTTATAAACTTCTTTCATTTTCTTTTCAAAAGATGGAAAGACTTCTGGTTTTCTATTTATATCTTTAATAAAATAGGAATGCTCTTTAAAATGTTCAAATAATTTTTGATTTTCTTTAAGTTTAATTAAAATAGCTCTATTCATTAGTCCTCAAAAAACTTATTTAAAGGCCTAGGTGTAACTACTGTTTTTGCACTTACTGTCGAGCCTGTTTTACTTGTTAGTTCCTGAACAAAATCAAGAGCCTTTTGTGCTGTACCAATATGTTCTTTGATTGCGTCCATATTAACGTTTTTTATTATATCATTTATTTTAAAATTATTACTTGATTCCGAACTTCTTTGATATTTACTCCATACATTTTCATCATCACCATATATATCGTATAATTCATAAAATTTTTGCCATGACATTTGTCCATTTGAAATATAATCCGCTAAAGAAGGATTTGCTTTAGCAAACTCTTTAAATTCATCTTTTTTACTCATGATATCACCACTATCATTTTATGAAAAAAAAGTGCTATAAAGCACTTAAATTTTAAAACTATCTACAAAAGAATCAAAAGAAAGTTGTTCTTCTTTTACAGGAGTATCTTTTTCTTCAGGTAAAGAAGCATTTTCTTCTTCCTTAATTTCTTTAACCTTATTTATTTCATATTTAGGTTTTACTTCCATTACACGTAAATGAGTGTAATTACTTCCAAAACTATTTACATCCATTATTGGAATATCACTATTTTTAATTTCATTGACATCACTATCTGTCTTAAGTACATTAATAGTTTTAGCATTTGATGGATATGCAGATATTACTTTATAATCTTTAGTTTTGTTTTTCTTAATAATTTCTTTACCTTTTTTATTTCTGGTAAATAAAATTAAATCAGTAATTTTTACTCTTTTGGCAGTATTTAAATTTGTAAATATATTTATATATTCATCATTATTTCCTATTTGCATCGAAGAAACTACATAATCATCTTTTAAATTAATGCCTTTTACACCGGCAGCTTTTGCACCAACTTCAGGAATTTCACCAGTACTAAATAATAAATAATAATTATTATTTGTAACTAATAAAGTTTTATCTAAAGACTCTTTAGCACTTACTAACTCATCACCATCTTTTAGTTTAATTGCACACATTGGTTTTGAGCATCTTGATACTTCGTATTCATTCATTCGTATTTTTTTAATCATACCATTTTTTGATGTTAATACTAAATATTTTTCTGGTTCATAAATGTAAGAATCAATTATCTTTTCATTTTCTTTAATCATAACTAAATTACTTACATGCTTACCTAAATCTTTCCATTTACATTCATTAATTTGATAAACAGGTATAAATAAATAGTTTCCTAAAGAAGTAAATAAAATTAAGTGATTACGAGTATTTAAATCAAATATATTTCTTACATAATCTCCAGGCTTTAGAGTTGTTTCATCAGTTGCGGCTTTATAAGATTTGATTGGAACTTTTTTTACATAACCATCATTTGTAACTACCACAATAACATTTTCTGATGGAATCATTTCTTTTAAATCTACCTTTATTTCAGTAATTTCATCTTTTATTTCAGTTTTTCTATCAACAGCATAGCTTTTTTTAACTTCCTTAAGTTCAGCTTTCATAACTGATTTTAAAACGTTTTCATCATCTAATATTTCATGGCATCTAGAAATAAGTTTAGTTAGTTCTTCAGCTCTTTCTTTTAAAACTACAATATCTGTATTTGTAAGTCTATATAATTGAAGTGTAACGATAGCCTCAGCTTGCTCTACATTAAAATCAAATTTACTTACTAAATTATCTTTGGCATCACTTTTATTTTTCGAAGCTCTAATTACTTTTATTACTTCATCTAAAATTGAAATTGCTTTCATAAGACCAGAAACAATATTAAATTCTTTTTCATAAGTCTTAAGTTCAAACTCAGTTCTTTTAGTAATAATTTCTTTATAATGAGCAATGTAAGCATCAAGAATTTCTACGATACCTAAAGTTTTTGGTGTCCTATTTACTATTGCTACCATATTATAGTTATATGAAACTTGTAAATCTGTATTTTTAAATAAATAGTTTAAAATAAGAGTTTTATTTGCTCCATTTTTTAAATCAATAGCAATTCTTAAGCCTTCCCTATCTGTTTCATCTCTAACTTCGCTTATGCCTTCGATTTTTTTATCAATTCTTATAGCATCAATTTTCGAAACAAGTAAAGCTTTATTAACTTCGAAAGGTATTTCAGTTACTATAATTTGCTCCTTACCTTTTTCTTTTTTAAATTCAGTTTTGGCGCGTACAATTACTTTGCCTCTACCTTTTGTAAAAGCATCATAAATGCCTTGCTTTCCCTCAACTATTCCTCCAGTTGGAAAATCTGGGCCTTTAACTATTTCAAATATAGTCTCATTACGGCAATTAGGATTTTCAATTCTTTTTATTGTGGCATCAATAATTTCTCCTAAATTATGTGGAGGAATATTTGTAGCATATCCCGCAGAAATACCATTTGTACCATTAACAAGTAAGTTTGGAAATTTTGCTGGAAGAACTGTTGGTTCTAGAAAACGATCATCAAAATTTGGTGCCCATGATATTGTTTCTTTATCTAAATCACCCAAAAGTTCATTACTTATTTTGGCAAGTCTTGCCTCAGTATAACGATATGCTGCAGGACCATCTCCATCAATAGAACCATTATTACCATGAATATCTACTAAAATATGATTTTGCTTCCACCACTGGCTCATTCTTACCATTGCATCATAGACTGATGAGTCACCATGTGGATGGAATTTTCCTAAAACATCTCCAACTGTAGCTGCACATTTAATATACCCTTTATCAGAGGTATTACCCGCTTTATACATTGCATAAAGTATTCTTCTTTGAACAGGTTTTAAACCATCTCTTACGTCGGGAATTGCTCTATCTAAAATTATTTCTTTTGCATATTTACCAAAACGATCACCCATTATTTCTTCGAGTGCATAGTCTTGGATTCTTTTTAATATTTCATTTTCCATAATTATCCCCTATAATCATCTTCCATAGTAAATACAACATTTTCATTAATCCATTCTTTTCTTGGTTCAACTTTATCTCCCATAAGTGTACTTACTCTTTTTTCTGCTAAAGCAGCATCAGTAATATTTACTCTAATAAGCATTCTTGTTTCTGGGTTCATAGTAGTTTCCCAAAGTTGTTCTGGATTCATTTCACCTAAACCTTTATATCTTTGAATAGAGTATTTACCAGAATTTTCTCTTTTTATTTCATTTAATTCTTCATCAGTATAAGCATAAAATCTTTTTTTACTATAATCAAGTTTATATAATGGAGGCATTGCTATATATAAATGTCCAGTTTCAATAAGTGGTCTCATGTAGCGATAGAAAAACGTTAAAAGAAGTATTTGAATATGAGCTCCATCGACATCGGCATCGGTCATTATAATTACTTTATCATAATTTGATTCTGTTATATCAAAATTTTGACCATAGCCAGCTCCAATTGTATATATTAAAGTATTAATTTCTTCGTTTTTAAAAAGTTCTTCGCTTGCAGCTTTATCAGCATTAATAACTTTACCTCTTAAAGGTAAAATTGCTTGAAATTTACGGTCTCTTCCACCTTTTGCACTACCACCAGCAGAATTTCCTTCTACTAAAAATAATTCATTAATTTTAGGATTTTTACTTTGCGCTGGAGCAAGTTTTCCAGACAAATTCTTTTCTATCTTATTTTTATTTTTTCCGTTTCTAGCTTCTTCCCTTGCTTTTCTAGCAGCCTCTCTTGCAGTTTTACTTTTCATAGCCTTTTCTAAAATATTTAAGGCTACTTCTTTATTTTCCTCAAGATAAAATTTCAAACTATCATAAGTTATACTTTCAGTAATACTTCTTGCTTCAGGAGTTCCAAGTTTTCCTTTCGTTTGTCCTTCGAATTGGAGTAACTCTTCCGGAATTTTTAAACTTATTACTGCAGTTAATCCTTCCCTTACATCAGCACCATCAAGAGAATAATCTTTACCTTTGAAAATACCATTATTTTTTGCATAATCATTAAATGCTTTAGTTATACCCGTTTTAAAACCTACTTCATGGCTTCCTCCATCACTAGTTTTAACGTTATTAACAAATGATAAAATAGTTTCTTGGTATGTATCAGTATACTGAAGAGCAATATTTACATCAATTCCACCTTTTACGCCATTATAATTAATAACTTTATGAAGAGGGGTTTTATCTTCATTAATATATTCTACGAAACTTGTAAGTCCATTATCATAATGATATTTAACTTCTTTTTCATCTGCTTCATCAATTACTTCGATAGTTAGACCAGGAAGTAAAAAGGCACTTTCTTGCATTCTTTCACATATTGTTGTATATGAAAATTGAAGATTTTTAAATATCTCATCATCTGGTTTAAATTTAACAATAGTACCAGTCTTTTTACTTTCTCCAATAGTTCTTAAAGAATTTTTTACTTTTCCTCCATTTTCAAAATCAATTTGGCTTATTTTTCCATCACGATAAATAACAACAGTCATTTGCTTACTTAAAGCATTAACAACTGAAGCGCCAACACCATGAAGACCTCCGGAAACTTTGTAGCCATCTTCAGTAAATTTTCCTCCTGCATGAAGTATTGTATAAATAACCTCTGGAGTACTTTTACCAGACGCATGCATACCAATAGGAACACCACGTCCATTATCCGCTACAGTAATAGAGTTATCCTTGTTAATTATTATTTTTATATAATTGCCATATCCATTTATAACTTCATCTATTGCATTATCAACAATTTCCCAAACTAAATGATGAAGCCCTCGTTTATCTGTTGACCCAATATACATACCAGGTCTTTTTCTAACGGCTTCAAGTCCTTCAAGAATTTTTATAGATGATTCATCATATTTAGCCATACCATCACCTTAAAATATTATAATGAAAAATTAAACTTTTGGCAATGATAGTTGACATATATTTACTTTTTTATGTCAAATAAAAAGTACCTTTTAGGTACATTATTTATCATCTTTTAATTTAGGAAGTTCAATATTCATTGTTTCTTCAAAATCAAAATCGTCTTCTTCAATAGGTTTTTCCTCTTTAATAGGTTCTTCCTTTTTAGGAACATATACTGAGCTATAAATATTATTAACAACTTTTGTATTAGCAATATTATTTGCTACTTCATTATTAGGAATAGTATTTATAGTTTGTTTCATATTTTCAAGTTCAGTTAAATCTTTATCAATTGAAGAAGCAAGACTTTTAAATTTATCTACTTCTTTAACATGGTATGTTTCCTCGTTAGATATTTTATTTTCAGTTTTTGGTATTTCATTTATTTTAATCGGTTCAGAAATTATTGGCTTTATTTCCTTTTGTACTGGTGCAGGTTTAATAGGTTCAACTTTAGTAGGTTCCACTATAGGAGCACTTTTCTGAATATTATTTATAGTTTCATTTACTACTGGAGCTGGTTTTACTTCATTTATTTTTACAGAATTTACTGTTGGCATAGTTGGAGTAATAGTAACTTTTGGTGCTTGCTCAGCTTTTGGCATAGCCATTGGCGTTACTGGAGCATTTTGAACTGCCTTAGTAACGGTATTAGGCTGCACTGGAGTATTAGGAAGTATAGCAGGTTTAACTTGAGGTGCTGGAGTAATTGGTTTTTCAGCTACCGGAATAGTTTCTTTAACCGGAGCACTACCATTTTCACTTGCCTTTTTAATTGCTTCAGCATTTAATCTTTGAGTTTCCTCGATTTTCTTTTGGTCCTTTTTGCCTAAAAAGAAGACAACAAAAAACGCAATAAGTAAAACAACAATTACTACTCCTAAATAAATAGGAAAATACTTATTTGCGTATAAATTTATAATAAAGTCTTTCACTATAAACACCTCTTTATTCTCTTTAATTTTAACATGTTAAAAATTAAATTGCAATATTTTAGATTAACATAATACTTGGAATGTAAATATCATCCTTTTTTTTGTAAATAGCTATTTCTTTATTATCATATAATAATATTAAATTTTCATCGTTAAGCTTAACTTTTATATGATTACCATTTTTTACTCTTTGGTATTCTTCATCAGTTAAATTGTAATTTTTATAATTTAAAATATCTTTAGCTTTTAGTATTTTAAAATTACCATTTTTTATTTCTTCAACAGTATAACTTTCACTTATATCGTAAATACCTTGCTTAGTTCTAACTAAATCGCTCATAGTACCAATAACATTTAAATCATCACATATTTTTTGAATCAAGCTTCTTATATATGTGCCTTTTGATACATTACATTTTATTTTAATTTCATCATCTTTATACTCTAAAAGTTCTAGGTTATAAATATTAACTATATTTTCAGGAAGTACAACACTTTCATTATTTCTTGCATATTCATATAGTTTTTTGCCATTAACTTTTTTCGCAGAATAAATTGGTACAGTTTGTTTAAACTCTCCGATTAATGATTTAAATTCATTTAAAAGTTTTTCTTTTTCTACTTTACATTCACGCTTTTCTAAAACATTTCCTGTAATATCTAAGGTATCTGTTTTAATTCCAAGCTTAATTGTAGCAATATACTCTTTTTTAAGACTTACTAAAGTATTAACAAGTTTTGTATATTTTCCTATACATACTACTAAAACACCTGTAGCAATAGGATCTAAAGTTCCTGTATGACCAATTTTTTTTGTACCAAAAATATGAGTTAATTCATTAACTACATCTCTACTAGTTTTATTTTTATCTTTGTTTATTAATACGATTCCTTCCATAACTATCTATAAAAATAATGCCCTTCCTTTCTTTTTCACTTAAGTTTTCTAATTTATTAATGATAATTTTTCTATAAGATGAACCAACGTTTTGATAATCGTCGAGAAATAAAACGCTTTCTAATGAATCAGTTAAATAAGTAAAATCAGCATCAATAATTGATGGGCTCATACATAATGCTTCATCACTAGCGCATTTTAAAAACAAATTATAAATATTTCTTAATACATAATTTGATTTTTCTTCGAAACCCTCAAAATTTCTTACCATGATATCAGACATAGATAATATTCCATCTTCATAAGAAAATATAGTAAATGCAATAATTCTTCCACTATCAGCAAAAAGAGCAACAAGCTCACCTTCGCTTAATTTTCTTTTCATATCACAAACAAAAAGATAATTAGGATCTAATTTTTTTAGTACATAATTATCCTTTTCATACAGCATCTCTTTTTGAGAAATACGTGCAAGTAAATTTGTTTTACAAAAATATGAACTATAATCATAAGCAATAGTACATACTTGACGTAATATTCTTCGATTTACATTACTTTTTCCAATAACCATATAACCCCCATGAAAAAGTTAGTTTTCTTTACTATGAATTTGTTTTATTATATCATCAATTTTATTTCCATATTCAATTGACTCATCGTAAGTAAATTTTAAAAATGGAATATTTCTTGCTTCAATTAAGGATGCAAGTTTTCCTCTTATAAATGGACTTGCTTCATTAACTTCTTTTTCAATTTGTTTTTTATCTAAATCAGATAAAGAAGTAAAATATACTTTACAAAAACTAAAGTCTTTTGCAAGTTTGCATCCAGTAATTGTAACAGTTTTTAAAAGTTCGTCATGACATTCCCTTTGCAATATAATTGGAATATATTTTTCAATATCACTTTCCACTCTTTTTACATTTAAACTAGGCACGTTTTACTTCCTCCATTACATATACTTCGAAAATATCATTTTCTCTAAAGTCATCATATTTTTCTAAAGTAATACCACATTCAAAGCCTTTTTTAACTTCCTTAGCTTGATCTTTTCCTCTTTGAATTGAGGCAATTTTTGTTTCAGTTAAAACTCTACCATCACGAATAACTCTAACATTAGCATTATTTTTTACAATTCCATCAGTTATATAAGTACCCGCAATATTACCAACTTTAGAAAATTTAAATATTTGTCTTACCTCAGCAGTTCCAATAATTTTTTCTTCGAATTTAGGATCAAGCATACCAGTTAAGGCAGCTTCAACATCCTCCACTAATTTATAAATTATTGTATATAGTCTTATTTCAATTCCATATTCTTTAGCCATAACTTTAGCATCGTTAGACGCAACAACATTAAAGCCAATCACTATAGCTTTACTTGCACTTGCTAAAACTACATCACTTTCTGATATTGGTCCAATACCACTACGGATAACTTTTACTTTAACATCTTCAACTTTAATATTTTCAAGAGCATTTTTAACTGCTTCTTCACTACCTCTTACATCAGTTTTTAAAACAACAGCGATTTCTTTTTGACCAGCATTAATGCTATCAAAAAGTTCATCTAAAGAAAGATTTCTTTTTACATTGCTCTTTTCTTTTTCAATATTTTTTCTTTTTATAGCAACATTTTTAGCTTCTTCAATAGTTTCAAAGGCCATAAATTTATCGCCAGCTTTAGGAGTATCATTAAGTCCTGTAATTTCTACTGGAGTTGAAGGACCTGCTTCAACAATGCTTTCTCCGCGATCATTTTTCATAGTTCTAATTTTTCCAAAAGTAGTACCTACTACAACTGGGTCTCCTAAACGAAGAGTACCATTTAAAATTAAGAATGATGCAATACCACCAACATTTTTATCAAGTTTTTCTTCAATAACAGCACCAAGTGCATACCTTGATGGATTAGCCTTTAACTCTCTTACTTCAGCAATAGCAAGTATTGTTTCAAGAAGTTTATCAACACCTTCGCCAGTCTTCGCAGAAATATTAATAAATGGATAATCTCCACCCCAACTTTCAGGTGTTATTCCTTCTTCAGTCATTTCTGTATAAACTCTTTCAATGTTTGCATCTGGTTTATCTATTTTATTTACTGCAACAATAATTGGTACACCAGCACTTTTAGCATGATCAATTGCTTCTTTAGTTTGAGGCATTACACCATCATCTGCACCAACAATAATAATTACAATATCAGTAACACTTGCTCCTCTTGCACGCATTTGAGTAAATGCAGCATGTCCTGGAGTATCGATGAATGTAATTTTATGCCCATCTTTTTCAGTTTGATAAGCACCAATTGCTTGAGTTATTCCTCCAGCTTCTCCAGAGGCAATATTACTATTTCTTATATAATCAAGTAAAGTAGTTTTACCATGATCTACATGACCCATAATTGTTACAATTGCAGGTCTTTCTTTTAAATCCTCAGGATTATCTACTACCTCATAATTGTCAAAATCAGTTATATCTTGGCTTTCCTTTTTCTTTAAAGTTTTATTATAATCAAGAGCTACGATTTCAGCATTTTCAAAATCAATTGGAGCGTTAATAGAAAGCATTAAACCTAAACTCATAAGTTTTTTAATAATATCGTTAGCAGATATACCTAAAGCATTAGCAAAATCACTAACAGTCATATTATTTTCGTAAATAACAATATTATCTTCCTTACTATTACTCATAAGTTTAGACTTATTTTTATACATTTGCTTCTTTAAACTTTTAAATTCACTGCTATCTTTACTATCCTTCTTTTTAAGTTTTTGTTTATTAGTTAAATTAAGTGAATTTGTTTTATCAATATTTTCACTTTGAAGTACTTTCTCAACAACATCATCAATTTGATCTTCTTCTTCATAAGTAGTTTCTTTATTAGTACTAATTAAATTAATAGTGTTATCAATCATAATGATATCATCATCAGTTAATACGCTATTACTATCTGCTTTAATACCTAACTCACTACACCTTCTAAGTACTTCCGCAACTGATAAGCCTACATCCTTTGCATAATCTTTAATATTCATGGTTAACCATCCTTTCTTTTATTTATCTTTTTCTTTCACTTTCTTCATCAGGCATTTTAATATAGCCAGTTTCAATTAATAATTCTTGCAGTGTTCTGCCTTCATATTTCACAACCTCTATATCAACACTACTTACAATTTCTTTTGATAAATTTGCATCATAAGAGCTATTAAAGACAACTTTTTTAATTCCACTATTGATAATTGAATTCATACAATCTTTACATGGAAATGTATTTACATAAATTGTTGCTCCAACAGTTGATATACCATGTCTTGCTGCAAAAGCAATAGCATTTTGCTCAGCATGAGAGGCAGGACATAATTCTAAATATTTTCCTGAAGCATAATCATCCATTGCTCTTCTTCGGCATCCACCTAAATCTTCACAATGAGTAACTCCTCTTGCAGGTCCATTAAATCCAAAACTAATCGGATTATCATCTTTTACAACCACTGCACCAACTTTTCTTGAAAGACATGTACTTCTCATTGAAGCTAGTTCAGCAATTGCCATATAATATTCTTCTTTAGTTGGTCTCATTTGCCACCTTTAATAGTTCATCGTAAATATTATCATCTACTTTAACTTCTAATACTCTATCTAATATTTTAGTTTGTTTTGCTTTATTTATTACATTAATATCTTTTTTTAAATATGCTCCTTTACCATTACTTTTGCCAGTTTTGTCATAAATAACAGTTTTTTCAGGAGTTCTTACAACCCTTAAAAGATCACGTTTTTCACATTTTTCTTTAGTTACAACACATGTTCTTAAAGGTATTTTTTTCATTATTTATTTCCTTCTTCGTTAACTTCTCTAAGAGTTTTAATTTCAAGATAATAATGTGTAAGACGAGAAGCAAGTTTTATATTACTTCCTTTTTTGCCTATTGCAAGAGATAAATTATCATCATTTACAATTACTAAAGCTTTCTTTTCTTTTTCATCTAAAATATTAACAATTGCATCTTTAGCAGGAGTCATAGCATTTTTAATAAATATAGCAGGATCTTCATTATATAAAACTAAGTCAATTCTTTCATTACCAAGTTCTTTTAAAATGCCTGCAATTCTACATCCCTTTTCACCAATACATGAACCAATTGGATCAATTCTTTCATTCGTAGAATAAACTGCAACTTTACATCTAATACCAGGTTCACGAACAACAGCATATATTTCAATAGTTCCATTTATAATTTCAGGAATTTCTTGTTCAAATAATCTTTTAACAAAACCATAATGTTTTCTTGAAAGCATAATAACTGGTCCCTTAGCTCCTAAAGTAACTTTAGTTAAATATACTTTAATATTTGAACCCATAGTAATTTTTTCATCAGGAATAATTTCAGTTTTAGGAAGCATACCACGAGTTCTACCAAGATCAATGTAATAATTTTTTTGGTCTTCCATAGCAACCATTCCAACCATTACTTCGCCCTCTTTATCAGCAAACTCATTAATGATACTTTCTTTTTCAGCTTCTCTAATTTTTTGAGTTAATACTTGTTTAGCAGTTCCCGCTGCAACACGTCCAAAATCTTTTGGAGTAACTTCTTTTTCAATAGTGTCACCAATTTTTGCTTTTGGATCGATTTTTTGAGCATCCTCTAAAAGTATTTGGGCATCAATATTAATCTCTGGTGGAACATTTACTTCATTTCCTTCTTCATCTATAGTTACAGAACCCTCATCAATTTCAGGCACAACTACTAAATAAGAAAATACTTTAATTTCACCAGTTTCACGATTTATTTTAACAATTACATTAGTTTTAGAATCAAAATTCTTCTTATATGCTGTAGTAAGTGCTAAAGTAAGTCCATCATATATAACATCTTCACTAATATTTTTTTCTTTAGTTACAAGCTTAATTGCTTTAATTAATTCATTACTATTCATTTTATCTAACCTCTTTCTTTACTTGATATATCTAATATATAGCTTTCTTCAATATCACAATATTTATCAACTACTTCATTAATTATATGAGTTGCTTTAACAATTTCATCTAAATCAATGCCACCAACTTTATCTAAAGTTACCTCTAAAAAATTATATTTGCCTTTCTTTTTATATTTAATATCACATGCAAATATTTCAAGATCCTTAACTGCAATATTGATTTTTTCCATTAAATTACTAAAATCCAAATATATCACCTTCTTAATTAATAATAAAAGTGGGATTGCAGGCCCACTTAAAATGTCATAAATATTTTAACATCATTTATCAGAATTGTCCACAAATAACGATAAATTTGTAAATATTAAATATTTCAGCTAAATTATTTATTATTTAATTATAATAATAATTAAATAATTTATTCGAAAATGGCTGGACGCGCGCTCCCCGCATTGTTGACGTTGTTGTTGTTCATGTTACCCGTGGTGTTCACGTTCCTGCCGTTGGCGTTGTTGTTGTTGAAGTTGTTAGGGGAAGCAAGCCAAAAAGCGTCCACTTATATACGATATAATCCTAAATCAAACATAAATTATGTTTAATCCAAATTCAGTTTGTAATTACGTGTTGTTTTTTCAGCCGCACCGGGAAAGGGTTTTCCCGGTGTTTTTCTAGTATAAAGTGTTGGCACCTACTTTACCACTCCACTATTCTACTACGAACGGATTTGTATACGACCCATCACCTGTATACCCGGTGCCAGGCTTCAAGGAAACGGCCGGACGCACGCCCTCCATACTGATGATGCTGACGTTGCTGCCGCTTATGTTACCCGCGGTGGCCACGTACCTGCCGCTGGCGTTGTTGTTGTTGAAGCTGATAGGGGAAGCAAGCCAGTACATATTACCGGTATTCAAATAATATGAACTATAATTGGCATTTCTATATGCTAGCCACACCTCCGGTGCGGATAGTAGACCAACTGGGTATGTTAATTTTGCTTTATTATTGCTCACACTAAATCTATCTGTTTCATTTGTACACGCTAAGCTATAATTGGTATTATAATTTTTAAATCGTAATGTTTCTGTTGTACTTCCTCCATTTGGATTCCATCCATTTGCTGATTGGTTATACATTGTCCTGTCATTACAAAATACTGTGTCTTCAAGTTTATCAGTATAACTTGTCATGTTGTCTTTATACCATGTGTCTATATATGCTTTTATTGTACTATCAGTTTTATTTACATCATCTGCATATAACATTTCATTTAATGCATCGTCTACCGATTTACCATTTGAAAGCGTTATATAATATGCAGTACTTGAATTTGTATAATATACATAATAAAGTGATGTACATGTTGTTCCTGTAGTAAAACATGTATAATGATTACTATTGATTGTATTATAGCCACTTGACCAAGTTACTATTGTTTTTGTACCAGTTAATGTATAAGTACCATTATTACTATTATAATTAAATGAATTTCCAAATACTATATTTGATTGTGATGACATACTCTTACTTGAATATTTATAAACTGTGTTATACATATATCCCACATATGCCGGTGAAGAAGAACTATTAAATGCTTTTGTACTTGCCAGTTGTGTAGCTGTACCGCTGTTATTACATGATTTTTTAACTTCACCAATTGCTTTTCCTAAGCTAAATATTACATTATCACTTCCGGATGATGCTGAACCATCTTTCGAATATTTTACAGTAATAACATCTGATGTTGTAAGCCCGGTAAGAGCAATTGTTCCCGAATTGGCGAATTTTCCTAGGGAGTTAGTACCCTTTAAAAATTCTGCTTTATCACAACATGTTTCTGATGACACTGTATAGTTTAAATAATAATCTCCAGGCTCAGAAACTGTAAAAGTTATTGTTCCTGTTTTATCATTATCATGATTTGTACTTGTCCATGTCTTATTGGTACTATCAAATGTATATGGATATGTTGCATCATTAGTTACATTTACATATTGTGATTCTTCTAAAGGTGTTACTGAACTAGGTGTATCAATTAAAGTACCATTATATACCATTTTTACTCCACCAGTTTCAGTAGTTCTTACTATCTTCCAACAAAAGCCTGCAAAAAGAACATTGTTATCTTCTACTGCTCCATTAAAATAATATACTGGATTTGCATATGTGCTGGCATCTGACTCACTATATAGTTTTACATATGTATCATTATTTTTATATCTATTTTTTATTAATGAATATATTGTATTATCTTCATATCTATCACATGATACATTTGCTACATAATATCTTCCTTTAAATGATTTATTTGCTAGAGCTGATTGATCTAAATTTAGATTATAAAATCTATTTACAAATTTCCATCTATGAGTCGTTGGCATATCTGCTATTGAATTTACTATCTCTGCCCCACTTACTATTGTTTTTTTCCTACTTGTTAAATTAAAGTTCTTTTCTTCAAAATAATCACTTGTTCCGTTTGGCCCAATTGCTTGCAAAGTAAGCTCTTTACTTGCTCCTGTGGTTACTGGGGTTGGACTTACCCCGTATATATTCGAAGATGAATCATATTCAAATATGATATCATAAGTACATTTGACACTTAAACCATCTGCTGCTGGATTTATTGATACATCGAGTATTGCCGTATTTTCTGCCACATAATTTCCATTATTTGTTTCATTCATTTTTGTTGGGTCTACATCTAAAGAAAATGATACATTATTTGTTACATTAAAATATGTATTATTAACATTTTGAGCTACGATATTTACATTTGCATTATTAAGCGTTCTTTGAAAACTTCCTAAAAAGGCAAATGATACTGCCGAAACAGCTATTATTAATAATACTGATGAAATAACAATAATTAAACTTTTTTTATCTAATTTATTCATAATTAATACCCTATCTTCTAATAATTATGATAACACACTAAAATGATTTTTCCAAGGTATATTTTTCAATTTTCTTTATATCACTTACCATGATATACGAGTTTATATCAAAAGATTTTATTATATGAACAAGTCTTTTATAATCTTTTTTGTTTGTTTCAATAATAAGCATTTGTTTTTTTATATTATCAAAACTATTTTTTAAGTCAATAATTGATATTTCATAATCATTATCCCTTAAAATATCTATTAAATTATTATTTTTCTTTGTAATGACAGTTACATTTATTTCAGTTTTGATATAATTATTAGAAATAAATGAACCGATTAAATTACCGGTAGCATAACCAAGAGCATAACTAATCGGTATCCACGCTGAATTTAAATTTATATTTAATGCTTCCCTTGCCACTAAAAACCAAACTAAAACCTCAAAAAAGGAAATAATCGTAGATATAATTGATTTTCCTTTTAACGTATAAAATGTTCTTATGGTATTTAATGTAACATCTAAAATTCTAGCAAAATATATTTGAATACATAACGCTATCATTTAATAAGTTTCCTTACTTTTACTAAAGCTGTTTTTTCTATTCTTGATACTTGAGCTTGAGAAATATTTAAATCATTTGCTATTTCAGTTTGAGTTTTACCAATAACATATCTTTCCATTAAAACAGACTTTTCTCTATCTTTAATTTTCTTTAAAGCTTTATACATAGATATTAACATATCTTTATCATAGTTTGCACTTTTTGTATCCGCTAACTGATCTTCTAAATAAATTGTATCTCCCCCATCATTATATATTGGAGCAAATATACTTACTGGTTCTTTTAAGGCATCTAAAGCAAAACCTACATCATATTCACTTATTCCTAAAGATGAAGCTATTTCACTAAAAAGTGGTTCTTTTCCATGAACACTAATATACTCTTCTTTAAATTTTAATATTCTATATGCATCATCTTTTATACTTCTTGCAACACGCATTTGTGTATTATCCCTTAAATATTTTTTTATTTCTCCTGCTATCAAAGGAACTGCATATGTAGATAGTTTTAAGTTATAAGATAAGTCAAAATTATCTATCGCTTTTATTAAGCCAATAACGCCAACTTGAAATAAATCATCCTGATTAATTGATTTTTTATTAAATCCCTTTAATACAGATAGAACTAATTTTAAATTACCATTTACTAAATATTCTTTTGCCTTTAAATCTCCATTTTGAAGCATCTTAAATAATTTAACATTTTCTTCATGAGTTAGACATTTTAAAGTACTTGTATTTATTCCGGTTATATCAACTTTGTAATTACTCATTTTTCATCCTTTCACACATATTTTGATTAAAAACAAAGTTTTTTATTCAAACACAAAAAAGTATGGAAAATTTTCCACACTATAAAAATATTTTGAATTAATACAAATTTTAGCTAATAGATGAATACAAATCTGTAATTATATTTTGTAATAAATAGCTGAAATTATTTTAATTTGCCTTAGATAAAGCTGACAAATATAAGCAGTATTTTTATCTTTAACTACTTTTGTCATACTTCCATTATCTTCGATGTTTATTATTATGCCAACACTTTCATATAATAAATCCGTTTGTTTATTTTTTACATTTAGATTATCACTTATTCCATTATCTAATATAACTAAATTATCATCTACTTCATGATAAGAAATATTTAATACTTTAGATATAAACAAAACTAAAAATTCTTTTAAAAGCTCCATCTTTTATAAAACCTGTACCAGCATTATAAAAATTGGTCATCTTCTCCTTACTAAAACTCTGACAATTATATACTAGCAAAAGGTTTTCAAATTATAAACAAAAAGATTAGTTTTACTAAAACAAAGTTCTATTAAAACTAATCTTTAAATGATCATAACTTTTACTTGTAGCAACTCTTCCACTTTTAGTTCTTTTTATAAAGCCTTCCTGAAGTAAAAATGGTTCAACAACATCTTCGATTGTCGATACCTCTTCACCAATTGAGGTTGCAATTGTTTCAACACCAACAGGTCCGCCATTAAATTTTTGAATTAAACTTTTTAAATATTCTATATCAATACTATCAAGTCCATAGTCATCAACTTTAAGTCTTTTTAATGCGTCTTTAGTAATATCTAAGGTAATTTTACCATTACCTAAAACTAAAGCAAAATCACTAACTCTTTTAAAAAGTCTATTAGCAATTCTCGGAGTTTTTCTTGCTCTTTTGGCAAGTTCAAAAGCAGCATCATCTTCAATTTCCATATTTAATACTTTGCTTGTTCTTTTTATAATTCCCGCAAGTTCATCAAAAGAATAATACTCTAGTTTATTTACTATACCAAATCTATCTCTTAGTGGTGAAGTTAAATCACCTGCTCTTGTAGTTGCTCCAACTAAAGTAAATGGAGGCAAATCGATTTTTATACTTTTACTTTTTCCTTCATTACCAATAACTAAATCAAGTTCAAAATCTTCCATCGCTGGATATAATATTTCTTCAATAAAAGATGGGAGTCTATGTATTTCATCAATAAATAATACATCCCCTGGTTCAAGCGAAGATAAAACGGCCGCAAGATCACCAGGCTTTTCCATAGCAGGTCCTGATGTTGTTCTAATATTTGTACCCATTTCATTTGCAATTATGTGAGCAAGTGTTGTTTTTCCAAGTCCCGGAGGACCATAAAGTAAAACATGATCTAGTACTTCTCCACGAATTTTTGCAGCTTTAATAAAAACACGCATATTTTCTTTAATTTCTGTTTGGCCAACATATTCATCAAGAAGTTGAGGTCTTATATTTTGTTCAAATATTTCTTCATTTTGTTCATTTGCATCTACTATTCGTGGCATAATACCTCCTTCTCAAAATAATCAATTACTTCTTGCCAGTTTTTTACATCTTCACCATATAAAAGTGCGTTTACTCCATGATTTCTTACATCATTTACTACATCAATACTATCATCAATAACATAATCTAATTCATATTCTTTTGCTTCTTTACCTTTTGGATAGACAGAAAAAATCATTTCATCAAAAGGTATATTATTTTTTTCTATAAATTTTTTAGTTTCCTCGATAATTTCAGGATAATGTCCTCCCCTTGCGGTAATAAGAACTACCTTTATATCATTTTTCTTAAAAAAGTCTATAGCATTTAAAACATTATCAAAAAGAGTTAAATCTTTAGTTATATCATTAAAATAATGCTCTACAAAATACCATTCTTGCTCTTTTGGCAGTTCATGATAACTTTTTAAATTATTATCAGGCAAAAACTTATCTAAATATTTTTTAGATGTTTCAAAAGTATTTACAATTGTATTATCAAAATCTATTCCTACTTTCATATTACCTCAATAATAGTTTCAATGCCTCTTTTACTTGCATTTCAACGCTTTGCTCTGAAGAAACATTTTTTACAACTTTATTAATTTCACTTGTCTTATAACCTAGACTTTCAAGTACTTCATAAAGTTCATTACTTGTATCAGAAATATTACCTGTATCTACAGCAGTAACCTTTCCTTTCAAATCAAGTATAATTTGCTTAGCAATCTTCTCACCTATTTTAGGAAACTTAGTTAAATATAAAACATTTTCTCTATTAATAGCATCGATTATTCCATTTACACTGCCTGTTGCAAAAAATCCATTTGCCATTTTAGGACCTAACCCTTTAACATTTATTAACTTTAAAAATAAATCAAGTTCCTCTTTTAGCTTAAAGCCATATAAAGAATTTTCATCTTCCTTTATATGATTATATAAATAAATTTTATATTCTTTATCTATTTCATAAGAATAAGGGTTTGATACATTTATTAAATAGCCAATATTATTACATTCTACTACAATAAAATTTCCCTCTTGTTCTTTAACTTTTCCAATTATATAACGATACATTTTTTAATCCTCCCTACTCATTATATAACAAAAAAACATTTTAATCTAGATAACTAGGTTTTTATATATATAAAACTTATATAAAAAATTGACTTTTCCCTTTAATTATGTTAAAGTTTAAAGGTAATGAAAAAGGAGGCAAATTAATGGCTACTAAAATAACTAATAAGAAACCTTTATCAGGAAATAATAGATCTCATGCATTAAATGCTACAAAAAGAGTTCAAAAGCCTAATCTTCAAAAGAAAACTATAAATGGAGAAAAAGTTATTATTTCTGCAAGAGAAGCAAAAACAATTAATAAAAAACAAAAATAAAAAATACTTTAGTTCTAAACTAAGGTATTTTTTTATCTAAAAAATAATAAATAACTCATAAATGCTATATATATCAATAGAAGTATTACTCCATTAATTTTATCTTTTTTATTTTCAACTTCAGGAATACCTACTGCCATCGCAGCTAAATATCCACCTATAAGACCACCTATATGACATGCATTATCAATACCTGTAACCATAAATCCAATCAAAAGGTTAATTAATATAACTGGAATAATTCTTGTTTTAAGAGCATCTGATAAATATAATCTAAAATGAAAGCCAAAATATACAAGAGCTCCAAGAAGACCAAAAATTGCTCCACTTGCACCAATACTTATATTATTATTAAATATTGCACTAAGAAGTCCTCCAGTTAAAGCACTTACTAAGTATATAAAAATAAATTTTAATTTTCCATAATTATTTTCAATTTGACTTCCAATGATATATAGTGAATACATATTAGTTATTAAATGAACTAAACCGCCATGCAAAAATGCATATGTAATAAGTCTATATATTTGACCACTTTTTACAAGACTTTTTAGATTAGCTCCTAAAAGAAGGTAAGCTTTGTTACTTGCACCCATGAAAACTACTAAAACATACATTAAAATACATATAAGCATTATTAAATATGTAACAACAAGTTTTTTCTTAGAAAATATTTTTTCAAACTTTTTATTATCTGTTTCAGTTTTATTATTTATGTCTTTGGTAACATTTAAAAGTAAATCTAAACTATTACCACTTTCATATAAATCAGATTTAATACTTGGAAATACAGAAATAATTTCTTCGTTCTTTTTAATATCCTCAAGTTCATGAACACTTACATTATCTATATCCTTATTAGGTTCAATTTTAACTCTATCAGAAACATTTAAATCTATATTTAAAGTATTAATTGAAAACGATAAAGTTTTCTTTTTTATTTGTTTCATAACGTTTTTTATTTTAAACTGTTCAAACGTATATTGTTCTTCATTATGTATATAATTATTATTAATTCTAATTATTCTATATGGTCCATCAACATTTTCAAGCCATATTTCATCTTTTACACCTTGAACAAATATCGGAGAATAGCCTTCTTTTGTAACAAAATAATGTACTAAACTCATTAATATTTGATCTTGTTTCCTAACGTTTACTTTATCCATTGCTTCTCCTTATTTTAAATTATCTATAAACTCTTTAAACTCATTTGGTAATGGTACTTCAAAATGAAGTTTTTTTCCTGTTATTGGATGGACAAAATCAATTTCTTTTGAATGTAAAAATTGTCCAAATAAAGTACATGATTTACCACTGTAAACAGGATCATTATATACAGGATAGCCTAAATATGCTAAGTGAACCCTTATCTGATGAGTTCTTCCTGTTTCTAAGTTTAATGATAATAAAGTATAATTATTATATCTTTTTAAAACTTTAAAATGTGTTATTGCTTTTTTACCATCTTCGCAAGCCATCATTTTATCAAAATGTTTATCATCCCTTTTAATAGGAACATCAATAGTTCCTTTATTATAGGGAATAACTCCGTTTGCTAAGGCAACATATGTCCTTTTTATATCATGATTTTTAAACATTTCTGATAGTAACTCATGAGATTTATTATTTTTTGCTACAACCATAAGGCCTGAAGTATCCTTATCAAGTCTATGAACTATTCCAGGTCTTACATCACCATTTATATTACTTAAGTTGTTTGTGTAATTAACAAGTCCATTTACTAAAGTATTATCATAATTTCCCGCACCAGGATGAACAACTACCCCACTTGGCTTATTAATAATCATTAAATCATCATCTTCATAAACAATGTCAAGATTCATTTCACTTGGCTTAATACCAGTATTTTTATCTAAGTTATCATTTATTTCAATTTCATCAGATTCACAAACTTTATAACTTTCTATAGTGGATTTACCATTTACTAAAACTAATCCATTTTTTATAAGTTTTTCAATATAGCTTCTTGAATACTCAGTGTTTTCACTTATATATTTATCAATTCTTTTATTATTTTCCTTTACTACTAACTTCATTATCTTCCCCTAAATAAATACTATATATTAATAAACATACACCAATACATATTGATGCATCTGCTATATTAAATATAGGATAATTGTAAT
Organism: uncultured Bacilli bacterium; assembly: GCA_934096705.1. Classification (GTDB taxonomy): domain Bacteria; phylum Bacillota_I; class Bacilli_A; order RF39; family UBA660; genus UBA6448. The sequence goes on along the minus strand of CAKOMR010000001.1, from coordinate 98,419 downwards.
TAAAAATATAAAAATCTATAAAGTCAATTACATAACCATGAATTATTCTATCAATTAAATTACCAATTAGTCCACCATAGATACAAGAAAAAGCAATTATATTACGTTTATTATTTTTAAATTTTTTCATATATAAACATAGGAAAACTAATATTAAAATACTTATCAATATTATAAAAAATCTTTTACCAGTAAGCATACTAAAACTTACTCCATCATTATACACTTTTGTTATATATAAAAATCTATCAAAAATCTTTACGCTTTTTCCAAGAACTAAAACTTTATCTAATACAAATTTACTTATTTGATCAATCAAAAAAATTAATGCACTATAAATAATAATTTTCTTTTTCATATTATTTATTATAAACAATTTTTTAAACTTTAACAAGTATTACATCTTTTCCTACTTTAACTATATCTAAGTATGTAAAAGTTACTTCATTATTACTAAGTGGCTTTTTAAAAATTTTTCGATTTTCCGCTACAAAAGAAATTATTTTACCTTCTTCATTTATTTCACAATCAACAATATGTCCATAATTTAATCCTGTTTCTATTGATATAATTTCTTTTTCTTGCATTTCAGATAAAAACATACTATTCATGATAAATAGTATGTTTATTATTTATTATTTATTATTATATTTCTGCGTTTGAGCTACTAACTTTTTTAGCATAAAAAGTTATTTCGCCAAGCTCATTCTTTACAAAAATATAATTCATTCCAATATAACCGAATTTTCTCGATCCATCGCCATAACCATCCGGAACTGTTAAAGATGTTCCACTAATACTTAGCCAGTTATTACTACTATATTTGCTTATTGAAGACACAACTTGAAAGCCAGCTAATCCTTGACTATCTTTAAGTGTAAACCCTAACTTTTTATTTGTTCCAGTACTACCATACCACATAACACTTGATATTGTTGGAGATGTTGATGTTTTTAAAGTAAATTGTTTATGTACTGAAGCATTACTTTTATTGTATAAATATAAATAATATGTTCCATTGTATGGTAACGATTCATAAAATTTATACACTTTTGCATTATACATATCATTAGGTGTTTGAACAGTTGGTTTTGTATATTGATCATAAGCAATTCCATATCCCCCAATACCTGTAGGTGAAGTAAATGTTGCATAAACATAATTACTTCCAACGCCAAGATCATTTATTGCAAATGTTAATGTAACACTAACAGTAAATGCAGATGATACAGAAGTATTTCCAGCTAGATTTTTAGCCCACAAATAATATGTTCCATTTTCTAAAACATCAGATATCGTAACAGTTTTGGATTCTTTAATCGATTTATAAACTGATGGTTCGACAGTATTACTAGTACTATATCCATATTCTTGAATCCCAAGATCATCTGTAATTGTTGTATTTATTTTATAACCATTTACAGATACTGTACTTATTGTAGGTACCGCAGTATATACTTCTTTATCTACATAAACTGTGCAAGTTGTCTTTTGTGTTGTTTCTACAACTATATTGGTTCCTGAAATGGATACTGTTGCTGTAGGGCTACAACTAGTTTTCGAAGAATTAATAATATAATGATATCCCGTTTCTATTTTAGGCAATTTACCCATTTGATTATAATTGCTATTATCAGTATTTCCTGGAGTTTGTTGAACAAATAAATTAACAACATAATCTTCGATATAGCCGTCTATAGCATCAAAGTATACTTTGCATTTTCCTTTTTTCGTAGCATTTACAGCAAAAACGCTATTACTAAAACTATTTATAGTCACTCCATCATCGCAAGATGTTTTACTTGTATTATAAGTATAAGTTGTTTCCCCTGGAACATAATATGAAAGTGAATATGTTCCAATTCCTGTACCATTTGAATCACGATCTTCTCTATAAATATCAATTTTTACATCACTTGAATCAAGCGAAGCAATACCAGATATAATTAAATTTTGAGATCTATTTACATAAAAAGAATATGCAATAAGTGTTACACTTGATATAATTGAAAGAATTAAAATAACTAAAATAGTAATACTTTTTTTCTTATTTTTATTAAAAGCAATTTTTAAGTTATTTAAAAATGTTTTAAACTTATTTTTATTCATGTAAAAAACCTCTCTACTATTAATATTGTACTACTATCTTATAATATCATAAAATTAATTTAAATACCATAGTTTTTTACCATCTTTATAAACGCTGTCAATAAATCCACAGCCAAGGCACTCTTGTCCATCATATAATACGCATGCTTGACCTGGTGTAACGCTTTTAGCTTTTCCTTTATATATAACCCTTATTTTATTACCCTCTAAGTACTCTAAAGCAACTGGATGATCCTCTCCTCTATATCTAAATTTGCATGTACAAAATGACGGCCTTTTACTTGATATAAAATTTACATTATCAATAATGCATTCATCAGAATATAGATACTCTGAATCTCCGTATGCTACATATAAAATATTTTTTTTAGTATCCTTTCCACAAACATAATGTCTTTCTTCATCACCAGAAAGACCTACATTTTTTCTTTGACCGATTGTATAATTCATAAGTCCTGTATGAGTGCCTATTTTTTCTAAGGTTTCTACATTTATTATATCTCCAGGATTTGGTTTTAAATAATTAGACATAAATTTTTGAAAATTTCTTTCGCCTATAAAACATATACCCGTAGAATCTTTTTTATCAAATACAGGAATTTGTGCTTTTTTAGCAATTTCTCTAATTTCTGGTTTTGTATAGTCTCCAACAGGAAAAAGTACATCTTTAAAATTATTTACATTTACATCTGCTAAAAAATAAGTTTGATCTTTATTTAAATCTTTAGCTCTTAAAAGTCTATTTCCTTCGATTCTAGCATAATGACCCGTGGCAATAAAATCTGCTCCAAGTCTTCTTGCTTCTTTAACAAACAAATCAAATTTTATATATTTATTACAAAGCATATCTGGATTTGGAGTTCTACCCTTTTTTAGTTCCTCTAAAAAATAAGTAAATACATAATCCCAGTATTCCTTAATAAAATCTATTCTATAAAGTTTAATGCCTAAATGCTCACAAACTTTTTTTGCATCATTATAATCTTTCTCCTGAGGGCAAATATCATTTGTATCATTAGGATTTCCTAAAATATCATTATTAATATTACTATCCCAATTACGCATAAAAAGGCCTATTACTTCATAGCCCTCATTTTTAAGTAAATATGCTCCAACAGCGCTATCTACTCCACCGCTCATACCAATTACAACTTTTTTCATATAAATCACTAAAGTTATTTTAGCACAAATGAGATAAAAACACTATAACAAGTTTTTTAAGTAAGGAATAATAAAGTTACTACATATTAATAATACTATATTAAGGATAAAAAAGATAATTGACATCAAAGTAATTTTTTTCATATATAAATGAAGATTATTGATATTTCTACGATATTTAGAAAATATATTTAAATAAATATGTTTAATTAATTTAAATGAATAAAATGAAAGTAAATATAAAATAAAATAATTAATTAATTTAAATATAAGTGTAAATAATAAAATAAAAATAATTCCTTTATAACCAAAGTTTTTAAAAAATAGTATAATGATATATCCAAAAGAAAAACTTTCAAAAAGTAAAAATGTTAAAGAAAAATTTATACTAAAAAAAGGAAGAATTATAAATAAAATTGCAAGAGTAAAAATATAAAAAAATGCTTTAAAAGAAAAAACATTTATTAAAAAATTATAATTAGAAATATTAAATGGATATACAAAAGAAAAAATAACACCCAAAATAAATGCTACGAAAATGCTATAATTTATAATTTTTTTCATATTAAAATATATGATAATAAAGAAAATTAATGCTTAAAAAAAGGAATAATCAATATCCCTTGTTTTTGTAATAATCATATAGTTCTTTAAATCTATTAAAATGAATAATTTCTCTTTGTCTTAAAAATAATAGTGGTCCAATAATATCTTCATCTTTAGTTTGGTTAATTAATCCTTCATATGTAGCTCTTGCTTTTTCTTCGGCTGCCATGTCCTCAGAAAGGTTTGCAAGTACATCACCTGTTACTGCAAAATATGCACAAGTAAATGGATTACCCGTAGCATCTACTGGGAATATTCCTACTCCATGCTCAGTATAATAACTACCAAGGCCTGCTTGTTCAAGCTCTTCAACTGTGGCATTTTTAGTAAGTTCATGAACCATAGCACAAATCATTTCAACATGACCAAGTTCCTCAGTAGCAATATCATTAAGTAATGCTCTTCCTTTATCATCGGGCATCGTAAATTTTTGAGAAAAATATCTCATCGAAGCTCCAAGTTCACCATTCGGGCCACCAAACTGAGTAATTAAATATTTTGCCATTTTTAAGTCTTTTTTAGAAATAGATATTGGATAAGCAAGTTTTTTATCATATTTAAACATATTTTGCATCCTCTCTTTCCCATGGCCAAGGTCCTTCTACCCATTTATAGGTACTAAATTTATTACCAGTATTATCACAAAGTGGTCCATATTTTTCCTCATATTTTTTTAGCTGCATTTCAAGTTTTTCACACCATGATTTATATTTACTTAAAATAGTTTCATCATTTGGATGTAAATCAAGCCATAAAACATAATCATTAATGGCAAATGAGCTTTCCATAATTTTTAATAAATCTTTATCTTTTTCTGTCTTAATTTTCGGCATAATATAAGTATAATTTTTATATGGTTTATATTCATTATCAAACATATTTCCTTTTAAGAATCCTTTTTCAACTGTGGCACTGTCTTCATACTTTTTACCAAAATCAAATCCAGGAATATTATAAAGCATATCACTATAGCTATTAAAATAGCCAGTATCATCAAATAACATTTTTTTCTCCCTTCATAAGTAAAGTATGAATATAGGCAAATATAGTATAGTTTTTTAGCCTAAAAAAAATAAGCAAAATGCTTAAATTTTTATATTTATACCTGATTGTATGCATTAATTACATCTTTTGATATATCTTCGATTGAACGTACTTCGCCATCTTTAAAGCAATCAATTTGAATATAATTAAAAAGTTTAGAAAGTTCTAAATAAGCTCTTTGACTTTTTTTTAAGTACTCTTCATCCATCTCATTTTGATCGAGGGCTTCAGTTCTATTAATTCTAAGAGCTTTTGCTCCCTCAACTGGCATGTATAAAAATATTATTTTGTCTGCTCGAGGAAGGCCTAATAAATCAAATTCTAAAGTAGCATTAAACTTATATAATTCTTGTCTTTTTTCTTTGTCATCTTCTTTACCAGCTTGATGTGCCATATTTGAATACACATATCTATCAAGAATTACCGTATAACCTTCAGATAATTTTTTTTGAATAATAGGAAGATTATAATATCTATCTGCTGCAAAATAAAGTGATGATACTTTTGGATCAACATTCGGAGCTCCTTCCTTAAAAAAGCCATCACAAATATACTTTTTTCCTAAAAATGGACCACCAATTATTTTTCCCGTAGGACTATCATAATTTGGAAAAGACATGCTAAAAACCTTTACATTTTTTTCTTTTAAATATTTTACTAACAAAGCTGTTTGAGTTTCTTTACCAGAACAATCAGTTCCTTCGATAACAATTAGTTTTCCTTTCATTTATTCTCCTTTTTTAGTATTAATTTAAGTCTACCACATGATTCTTTTCCTTCACCACAATAATGTTTTGTCACACAATCAGGTCCAAGATTTTCTACATAATAAGTAGATTTTTCTTTTAGTAATTCATGCATTTTAGTAACATTTTCTCTGATACACCACTGAGCTTTAGTACACTCCCTTAAACGACAAATCCATCTAAAGGCTTCACCATCAAAATTAATAATTACATTAACTTTATTTCCACTTAAGGTAAAATAAACTAAATCTTCATCACGAATACCTAATGCTTTAAATTCATCTTTAATTTTTTCGTTTTCCGCAAAAATTTCTTTATAAAAATCTTTATATTCACTATTTTCAATTTTTGGTGGAATTTCATACTGACTTAAATCTACTAAAGGAGAAAAATCAGGAATTGACAAAGAAAGTCTTCTATGGCGTGTATAATGAGTTAATATAGCAAATGGAATAGATAATTGAAATCTAAAATTTACTTGTCTTAAATCTTCATTATTAACTTCTTCAAAAATTGATTTCATTAATCTATGTTTTAGGTCTTCATCATTTGCTACAACAGATTCATATATAGAGTTTGCTTCATAAACATTTTTACCAAACATACGACAAATAGCATTTATGAAAATTGTTTTATCAATATCATCAGTAGAGGATAATAAAACTGTTTCTTCTAAAGATGTATATTCTTTTTTTAATCCTGCTTCACTTAAAATGTTATATGCTTGGCTTTTTTTACTTTCTTGTGTTTTTCTTTGAAGTGTTTCAATATAAGGTGCTCTTTGACTGGCTATTTCTTTTAGCTTTTCGCCAAGTTCTTTTAACTCCGTAATATTTGCATATTTTGTTTTAGTAAGATTAGTTATCATCCTATTTAAACTTGTTCCATCAAGTCCCATAATAATTTCTGAATGGTATGAATAAGGCAATATAAAACGAGCATCTTCTTTTGGAAAGCCAGCACTTTCCAGCTCAGAATATTTTTCAAATAAAGAGTTCATATAATTAATATATTTTTCTTTTAAAATATCATTATCTGAATATATCTTACCATCTTTTGTATGAAAGTCTGGTACATAAAATCCTGCGTTTGAAAAATCGACTTCCCTTCTTGACTTGATTGTAAATGAAGAAAATCTTTCTTCAATAATGGTTTGTTCTACTAAAGGGCTTACTTTCGATAAGGCAAACACAATATAATCATGATCAATTGTAGATGTATGTCCCATTCCAATAACTCTATTTACAAATTTTAGAGCTTTTTCAGGATCATTCATTGAATATACTGCATCAAAAACTGTTCCTGGCATTCTTGAAAGTTTTCCTGCAGCTGCACATATTTGAATTTGACTTTCAATATATTTTTGATCTGTTGAGCCTAACAACTTAACTTCCATTTTTACCTCCTTAATACCATAATGGATATTTATCAGTTATTTTTTTTACCTCTAATTTTAAATCATTTAATATTTTTTCATTACTAGTATTTTTTAAAGCTTTGCTAATTATCAAGCCAATTTTCTTAAAATCGTCTTCATTAAGTCCTCTTGTAGTCATCGCTGCACTTCCAAGTCTTAGACCACTTGTTACCGTAGATTTTTCAGTATCGTTTGGAATCATGTTTTTATTTACTGTAATATTAATTTTTTCGAGTACTTCTTCAGCTTCTTTACCAGTCAAATTTACACTTTTTACATTTAATAATAACAAATGATTATCGGTTCCATTTGAAACAATTTTAAATCCTTCATCCTTTAAAGTTTCACATAAAGCCTTAGCATTTTTTATAACATTTTGAGCATAAATTTTAAAATCATCACTTAATGCTTCATAAAAGCACTCTGTTTTAGCAGCTATAATATGTTCAAGCGGTCCTCCTTGAATTCCAGGGAAAACAGTTTTATTTATTTTTTTAATAAGTTCTTCACTATTTGTAAGAATTATTCCACCACGTGGGCCTCTTAAAGTTTTATGTGTCGTAGACGTAACTACATCCGCATATGGAATTGGTGATGGATGTACATTTCCGGCTACAAGTCCTGCAATATGTGCCATATCAACCATTAAGTAAGCTCCAACTTTATCAGCTATTTCTCTAAATCTTTTAAAATCAATTATTTTTGAATATGCTGATGCTCCAGCAATTATAAGTTTAGGTTTAATTTCTATAGCAAGACGTTCTATTTCATCATAATCAAGCATCTCAGTATCTTTATTTAAAGAGTAAAAATGTGCATCATAATCTATACCACTAAAACTACTTTTAAAACCATGAGTTAAATGTCCTCCATTATTTAAATCCATACTAAGTATTTTATCTTTGTGATTAATAAGTGCTCTTATTGCAGCCATATTTGCACTTGACCCAGAATGAGGTTGAATATTTGCATATTTTGCACCAAATAATGAACATACATATGATATTCCTAGGCTTTCTATTTCATCAATGTTTTCACAACCGCCATAATATCTTTTTCCAGGATATCCCTCAGCGTATTTATTGGTCAAAATGCTTCCTTGAAGATGCAAAATATCATTTGAAACATAGTTTTCTGAAGCAATAAGTTCGATTGAGTCTTCCTGTCTTTTTCTTTCTTTTTCTAAAGCGTCAACAATTTTTTTATCCATTTACATTCTCCTTTTGCATATAATATGCTTTTATCAAATTATCTATAATCATAGCAATAGTCATAGGTCCAACACCACCAGGGTTCGGAGTTATATAAGTACATTTATCTTTTAAGTTATCAAAATCAACATCACCAATAATTTTTCCATCTATAATACTTATCCCAACATCAACAACAATTGCATCATCTTTTACCATATTACTTTTTATTAAATGTGGACTTCCTACAGCACTAATAACAATATCTGCTTTTTTTGTAAGTTCAGAAATATTTTTAGTTTGTGAATGACATACTGTAACCGTAGCATTATTATTAAGCATTTCAAAAATAAGAGGCTTGCCTACAATATCTCCCCTTCCTACAATGCAAACATTTTTACCTGCTAATGTAACATTATAATATTTTAAAAGCATAATAATACCTTTTGATGTACATGGAAAAAGGCCATCTTCACTATGAACTAATTTATAAAGATTCTCCTTTGTAAAACCATCAATATCTTTATTTGGATTAATACGGCTACTACATTTTGAAAAATTAATTTCTTTAGGGACTGGACTTTGCAATATAATTCCAGTTATATCCTTCGAATCATTTAATTTTTCAATAAGTTCAATAACGTTTTCTTCTTTTGTTTTTGCATCCATCTCATATAAAATAACTTTAATACCGACTTTTTCACAATATTTAATCTTATTTGTTATATATACTTTGCTTGGCTTATCATCACCAACATAAATAATTGCCAAACATATTTTCATACTTTCATTTTTTATTTTTTCTTCATAAAATGAAAGTAACTCATTTCTTACTTTTTTTCCATCTAAAATCATAATTACCTCTCCGTATTTATTGTAACTTATTTTATTTTTCTTCACAATTAAAACTCATAAAACTATACTTATTTTTACATATAAAAAAGAAAAAAACTTTTCCTTTTAAAATATTATGGACTATATACAGCTCCAGTAAACCAAATTTCTCCTGTTTTAATATTCCTGATAAAAAATATAAAAGGTTTATCAAAAGTCAAGTCTATTACTTTTACAGGTACTTTATATAAATGTTCAAAACTACAATCTATTGCTCCAAAGCCTCCAATGGAAGTTGCAGCAGAAGCTTTTATTCCCTCATTTGAAAACTCAATCGTAGTTTTATGAATAACAGGATTAATTAAAGCTTTTTCATTTGTTAAATTGGAAAGATTTGCATTTTCATTAAATACGTCCGTAATACCTATATTTTTTAAATCATTTTCGAGATTAAGTTCATAATCAAACTTAAATAATGGAATATTTCCTTTGATTTGTGTAATATATCCCTTCTCAAAATTATCAATTTTTATTTCTTTTAGATTATTAAATATATTTTTTATTTCTTCAACTTTTACTGTATTAATATAGCTAGTTAAATTTTCATTTATAGGCATAATACCAATATATTCTAAATTAAGACCATTATATTCATTTAAGTATTTGGCAAAAGCTTTAACATTATCATCAACATAAAAATTAAAATCTGTTGAACTTGCTATATCCTTATAATTTGAATCTAATTCTTTTATAAATTTATCGACAAATGTGTTACTTTCTTCATATTTATGAACTTCACAATAATCATCGCTAACCCATTTCTCATATTCTTTAGTGATTTCATTACGAATATTTTCTTTTCCTAAATCATTAACAATATCATAATTATTAATTGAAGCACCAAACTTTAAAGAACTTACATCTTTATCATTGAATTTCATTACAGGATATTCATCGGCAGCAATTGAACTAATATACATTGAATTTAAATCTTCATGAAGATAATCAACATGCCAAGCTGATATATCAAAATGCTTTTTATCATATATTTTCTTTTGAAAATCAGAACTATTATTATCAGTTAATACTGGTTGAATTAAATAGTTCCAATTCATATCAATTGCAAGAGCATTTATTAACATAAAATCATTATTTGAAACATCATCAATTAAATTATTTATTAAGTTAAATGTTTTATTAGAAACCCAGGAATTAATAGTATTTGGACTATTAAAACTATCATATATTACTTCACCATTATATTTATTTTTTATTTGAGTTATATAATCATTTTTAACATACTGCTTAAAGCTATCTTTTATAAATAAGGCATTTGCAAAAGAAACATTTTTACTATTATCATATTTTTTGAAATTATACTTACCTAAAACAGCATCAATTTGACTTTTACTATCACCTAATGACGCATCTGAAAGCATTGCTAAAGCATATTTGATTGAAATTGGACTATAAACAATATTTTCTTCATTATTTTCCTCTTTTAAAAAATATAAATCTAATAATTGTAAATTATTATCAAGCATTTTATATTCAGACTCAAATTTTTTTACATTTGTATTTATAGTCAAATTCTTTTTGGATTTGATTGTTATTATAATTCCAATAATCAAAATAATAGTTAAAATACTTATTATAATTATTTTTGTTTTTTTATTTGTTTTTTTCATCACTAGCCTCTTCTCTATAATAATATTAACGTACTTTTATTAAATATTCAATTATAATTTTACACAAAAAAAGTGGTATCAAACCACTACTCATTTGTAAATATTAAATATTTATACAGCCCTTACTTACAGCATATATTTTCCCCACAAAAGTTTTATTTTCAAGCCCAGTTTGGCGTGCTGCTAAATTATAGAATTTAAATTCAAAATTCCACTCAGAAACATTTTCTATACCTTCACTAGTAATTTTGGCATCGCTAACTAAAGTAATGTTTGCTCCTTTACCAGAAGTAGCGCTTACCCAACCATCTGCCGTATTAAAATTAAAGTTTTTTTCTTCAGCAAATTTATTAGTTCCACTATTACCAATAACTTTCATAGTAATTTCCTTTTCACCAGCAGTTGTTACTACCTCATCACCAAGACCGTATACTTTAGAACCATTTTGATATTCAAAAACAATATCATAAGTACACTGCATTTTTATACTCGGAGATGCAGAATTTAATTTAACTGATAAATTAGCATTACTACTTGCAGCTAATGTACCATTATTAAGTTGATTCATTCTTGCCGGAGGTACCTCTAAATTTAATATAGCTCCCCCCGTAGTAAATGTTGATGTAACACCATTTTCTGTTGTAATATTTACGTGTAATTTATTATTTAAGTTCGTAGAAAAAGAACCAAAATATGCAAATGTTGCAGCTGATACAAGGGTTATAAGTAAAAAAATAGCAATAAAAGTAACAATCATTTCATTTCTTGATAACTTTATCTTTGTGTTCATCACTCATTCTCCTTACTATGATAAGTATAGCAAAAATATGTAAACAATGCAATTATTAAAAAACATAAAAAAAGTTATTTTATATCCATCTTGATATATAAATAACTCTTGTACTACTTTCCTTATAATTATTAAATATAGAAATTATTTTATCAACAAAAAATTTTAAAATATCTTTACAATCATTTTTCACTTTAACAAGTAAAATTTGTTTTTTTAATTCTTTTCTAAAAATATAATCATCAATATATTTTGACAAAGCTTCATCTAATCTTTTTATTTCAGAAATATTTTCTTCATTATTTAAATCAACTTTAAAAATATATTCTTTATACATTCTAATAAGTTTATCCGTTATTTCATCATTTGCAATTGGTTTGAAATCTATTATTTTATAAAAATTTGGGCAATATGTTAAAACTTTTTTATTATCACTCATTATCTTCACTACCTTAAGTAAATGATATAACATATTTTTTGAAATGTAAACAAATTTTTTATATTTTTGGATTTATTTCTCTATTTAATTCTAAATTACTTTCAAATCTATCAAAATATACATTTTTTAAATCGGTTTCTGTAAACATCAAATCTAGTAATATGTCTCTTCTATCGGTCATTTGTGTAATTTCACTTAGTGAAAGTATTTTTCTTAAAGTATTCCTATCTAATGGAACAGAAAATATTTTTTTTGAAAAACTCATTAGTCTCGTAATAAATATTATATTATAATTAAGTTCATCAAAATCAATTTCACCATTAGGTATTCTAAATTCAATTGTATTTTTCTGAGGTGATAATGCATTTTGTAAATTAACAGATGTGTATTTATCATGTTGAAGTTCTTTCATTGTTGCAACAAAACCTTCAATGGATAAATTTGTAAAAGACATATATTTTCCAAAATTTTTTATCATCATGCTTTTTATCGGTCTTGCATTAGTTAAAGCACAAGGTCTTATAATAGAGCCACATCTATTAACCATTAATGATATAATGTCTTCACAATAAACATATAAATAATAAAACATTTGTAGTTGCACTATATCATCAAAATAATCAAAACCAATATGAATATGTCCACCACAATTTTCATTTACAGAAAAATTATTTCTTTGTAAAAACAAACAAATATATTTTAATTCTTTTAAAGATTTTGGGTTATAATTTAAAACTGGAGAAGTTATTTCAACTCCATTTGGAACAGTTATTTCTTCTTTCATTTCCCATTTAGACAAAAGTTTTTTTATAGATATATATGCATCATTATTTGCATTTGAACATTCAAGTTCAATTCCAATTGTCATTTTTTCATCTACTAATGGAGAAAACTGAAGTTCTATATCATCAGTAAGAACCTTAGGACTTTTTTTACTACTTTTTAATGCTTCAATAATACCTTTGTCATCAATTAAACCACTAATTTTCTTTTTAACTTCCAAAGTAGTTACAACACTATATAAATATAAAAGAACATCAATATAATGATTTTCTAAATTCATTACTTGAAAAAGTCCGAATTTTATATTATCATCTTTTACTTTTTGTAAAACTATAAGTTGTTTATCGTAAGTTTTTAAACTTAAGAAGTAAGTAAATAATTTATTTAAATCTGTTAATGAGGGAATAATATATTCTGGATAAAAACCATTTTCTATAAACTCACATTTAACATCATCATTTTGGGTAAATATAAATTTTAATTGATCAGATAAAACCATTTCATTAAAATGAGCTTTTTTATATTCTTCAGAATGCATTTTTATTATAAGTGACGATCTATGATTGGATGTAAAAAATTTAAGAAAAGGAATAATATTTTCATCTTTTGAAAAATTTGAAACTATACCAAACAAATGACTTTCAGTAAAGTTACAAGATTTAATATAATTTACAACAAATTCTTCATCTTTAATTCCCCTTAAAATGATTACTCTTTTTTCTTCATCAGGAAATAGTTCAAGAAGTCTTTTATAACTATCTAAACTACTAAGTTTTAAATCAAGTGCTTTATATCCTAAAAAATGTTTTGTAAAGAAAAATTTTTGAATATGTGGCATATTTAATAAAGCCATTTTTTCTTCATCATCAAGTAAATAAAATATTTCTATTAAATCAACCATTCTAATATATTTTGTTATATTTATAATAGAAAGTATTTTTAATAAATACTTTGAGTCTATTTTTTTTAAATTTTCAACTATGTATCTGCAAAATGTTTCATCATCAAAAAGAAAGTATAAATTGTTTGAAAATACATGTTCTATTAATGTATTAAATGGTAAATTAAAAATATGTAATTTTTCATATTTTTTATTAAGTACCTTTAACATAGTTCCCCCTAAAATTGCTTAGTATTATAACATTTATTATATTTTAAGTCAAACTGCTAAAAAAAAGAAGTTTTATTTTCTTCTTTTTATTTTTGTTTTGTATTCATTTATATTTTCTTTAGTATATCCTACTAAAATATTCGGATTTTTTTGGCTTATAGTATTCATTATCTCTTCGAATTGTTCAGTTTTTGCTTTTGTACTAAGACTCATTGAAGCAATGCTATAAGACTTGTTAAACATATCTTTTAAAATAATTGATTCATTTGTTTTAATTCCATTTGTTCTTTGTACATGTTTATACATCCATAAAATGTCAGCGTATTTAATAACACAGAATGGAAGACTTATGCTCACTATATAATTGTCAGTCAAGTAGACTTTAGCATAATTATAATAAAATGAATTTGGATTATTTAGTTCTTCATTTATATGTTTTATTTCTACTCTAGAAAATTTTTTTATGTTTTTATTATAACTGATTTTCTTTGCTATATTTACTATTAAACATATTATGCCTACAATAAGAGTAATAAATCCAATAACATTTATAACATCAGAACTTGAACTATATTCTTTAGTCATATCGATATAAACATCACCAAAATATGATTCATAATCTGCAGTTGTAAGTTGTGTTTCAAAAAGTTCATTATATGTTTCGATAGCAAGATTTTTAACATCGGATGATGGTATTCCTGTTATTCCCTCAATTTTAATTTTACCATCATAATCATTTTCATCATTAACTTTATTATAATCATCAATACTCATATAAGCTACATATAAATAATTTCCATCTGTTAAAAGATAGTATGCATCAGTAGTATCATTTGATACAGCAAATTTATAAGGATTTTTCTTAACTTCAATATATGTATGAAGTGACTCTTTATTTTCGTCTTTACTTGTAATTATTGTTTCTAAATTTTGAGCTTTACTTTTTTCTTTTTCATTTAGATAATCCCCTAAAACAAATAAACCAATACTTACAAATATTATAAATAACCATATAATTATTTTTTTAGTAATTCCCTTTTGCTCTTTTAAAACATTTTCATTTGTAATCATATACTCACACTCCATATTAATTATCTCACAAAAATAAAAAAATAGATATAAAAATTATTTATATCTATTCATTTGACTCATAACTTGTTTAATTTGTTTTTGACTAGGCTTTCTTCCCATTCCACTCATCATAGCTTCAATCATTTTTTCATTAATAGGTGGATTTTTCTCAAGTAATTTTTTCGTAGTAATACGAGCAATTAAAAAACCTATTACTATTCCTATAACAAGGCCAATTAAGCCCCAAGCAATTTGTGCTCCCATTATTTATCACTCCCAAAATTATTTTACTAAATATATTTTATTTTGTCTATATTTAACAGCAAATCTCATCAAGCCAAAAATAATCCTTATTCTCAAAATCACAAACAAAAAAATTATAATTGGTTAAAGACTTAAGCAAAACTAAATTGTTACTATTTCCCACTGAAGATAAAAAAGAATTTTTAACTGTCAACTGTTCTTCTTCACCTTTATATTTATTATAGTAATGATGAACATTTCCCACTAAATAATAAAATTGATTATCTTTATTTGCTGCATAAATTTTTTGATTTATCACATTTTGATTTATTCTCATAGCCATCTGTTCATAAAGGTTTTGTGCCATATTTAAATCTTTTTTATTACTATTATAAATTGTTTCAAAACTTTTATATAACATATATGGACTATCTTTCGCAAGTACACTCATTTCTTTATTAATATTAAAAACATAAAACTTTCTCATCATATCCCTCATTTCATGTTAATATTAACAAACATCATAAAAAAAATATGTCGAATTAACTACTTTTCGAGCATATTTTTAATTTTCATAATTAGTGTATTATAATCAAATCCCAAAAACTTCAAAACATCGTTTTTCTTTCCCGAAGCACCAAACGTATCAATTCCCAAAGCACATTTATGATTTGTAGCAAACCTATTCCATAATAAAGTTGAACCAGCTTCTAAAGTAAAAGTCATAACATCCTTAGGTAAAAGTTTTTCTTCATAAACAGGATTTTGTTTTAAGAATAATTCAATCGAAGGCATAGATACAATTCTTAAATCAATACCCTCATTAAATAATTCTTCCGCAATTTTTAAAGCTATAGTTACTTCATATCCCGTAGCAACAATTATTCCATCTAAATGATATTTTTCCTTTCTTACTATATAAGCCCCATATTTAACATATTTACCATTGGTATGTTTCAAAATACTGGTATTATCTTTATTTATTACTAAAGATACTGTAGTTTTATTTTTTAATATATATTCCCATGCACCAATTATTTCGTTAATATCTGCTGGTCTAAATGTTACCATGCCTGGAATAGTTCTAAGCATTGATAGTTGCTCAATAGGTTCGTGAGTTGGGCCATCACCACCAATGCTAACACTATCATGTGAAAAAATATAAGTAACTGGTAAACTCATCATACTACTCATCCTCATTGCTGGTTTTAAATAATCCGCAAAAGCCAGATAAGTTGATCCAAAGCATCTTAATCCTGAAAGGGCCATTCCATTTAGAATTGCTCCCATGGCATGCTCTCTTACACCAAACTCAATATTTCTTCCTAATGGATCTATATCAGACATCAAAGTATCCTTTGTTAATAAACATCTAGTAGATTTAAATAAATCTGCACTACCTCCTAAAAAGAATTTAGTTTTTGGAGCGATAAAATTCATAACTTTCTGATTAGATAATCTGCCTTCTTCAGAATATTTATCATTAATTTGATAGTTAGTAGAATCAAAGTCTACAATAAACTCTCCTTTTTCAAGTAAGTTTATCATACTTACTAAATTATTATCTCTACTTTGAAGTGCTATATCATAAATAATTTTCCACTTATCAAAAGTTTTTTCCATCCTACTTACAATATTATTAATTACAATATTTCGATATTTTTCATCATAACTAAACGGTTCTAAAGGTATATTATATTTTTGCTTTAAAGAAACCATTTCTTCATTATCAATTATGCCAGAATGAACTTTACTTGTTCCTGCATCATTTAGTCCATCGCCTAAAATAGTATTAACAATAACAAGCGATGGCATATCACTTTTCTTTGCTTCTTTTAAAGCATCCGTTATACTAGAAATATTACTACCATTTTTTACATTAATTATATTAAAATCTAATGCGTCAAATCTTGATTCAATGTCTTCGGTAAACGTTTTAGAAATATCACCATCAATACTTACTTTATTTGCGTCATAAATAACAATTAGCTTATTTAATTTTTGAGCACTTGCAAATGATAATGCCTCATAACTTATACCTTCTTCTAAATCTCCATCAGAACATAAAACATAAGTGTAATAGTCAACTAAACTTAACTTACTATTTACATTTCTTGCTAATGATTCAAAATACCTTTCAGCAAGAGCAATTCCAACAGCATTTGCAACACCTTGGCCTAAAAGTCCAGTACTACACTCAATTCCCATTAAAGTATTAAGTTCAGGATGGCCAGGCGCATATGAATCTATATCACGAAACCTTTTTAAATCTTCAATAGAATAATCATAGCCAGCATAATAAAGCATCGCATATAATGCTGCACTTGCATGACCACAAGATACGACTAGTCTATCACGATTCATCCAATTAGGTTTACTCGGAACAATATTCATTACATTATTATATAATGCATAAAGAATCGGCATACTGCTCATTACTACACCTGGATGTCCGCTTCCTGCATCATTTATCATATCAAGAGCAAGCATTTTAATATTATTAACTATATCATTAGGTTTTACTGCCATCATTTCACTTCCTATTTTATAGTTTATCATAAATTTCCTATAAAATAAACTTAATTATTAACCACATAAGAAATATTTTTAACACTGCGAGAATTAAGTACGGAGTATCTTGCATTTAATAGAAAAACACATAAAACTAAGAATAAATAAAATAATAAAATAACTCCATAATTTTTAAATAATCTTTTTAACATAATCATCGCCTCTTTCATTTTTAATTTTAATACAAATAATTGTTCGTGTCAATTAAAATAAAAACATTTGTTTGACATTTTACAACTTCTATTGTAAAATTAAAATATCAAAAGGAGAAAGATAAAAAGTGGATAAAAAATTAACCAAAAGGCAAAATGACATTTTAGAATATATAAAAAAATATAACGCAAAATATGGGTATTCCCCTACTATAAGGGAAATATGCGATGGTGTTAACCTTTCTAGTCCAGCAACAGTGTTTGTTCATATAAAAAATTTAGAAAATAAAGGTTACATTACTTCAACAAATAATAAATTTAGAACTATATCATTGCTCGTAGAAAATGAATATGATGAAAGAAATGAAGATGTTGTTAAAGTACCGCTTCTTGGAAAAATTACTGCAGGTTCCCCTATTACAGCAATTGAAACACCAAATGAATTTTTTGATTTACCTGCA
This sequence comes from uncultured Bacilli bacterium, assembly GCA_934096705.1. Taxonomy (GTDB): domain Bacteria; phylum Bacillota_I; class Bacilli_A; order RF39; family UBA660; genus UBA6448. The sequence continues at coordinate 80,003 of CAKOMR010000001.1, read as the reverse complement.
AGTTTAATACCTAAAAATGAAGAAGTATTTACATTACATGTTTCCGGAGAAAGTATGATTAATGCAGGAATTTATGACAATGACTACGTGATAATAAAAAAAACAAATAGTGCTCATAATGGACAAATTGTAGTTGCTATGACTCTTGAAAATGAAGTTACATTAAAAAGATTTTATAAGGAAAATGGACATATAAGACTGCAACCAGAAAATGACACAATGTCCCCTATTATTTTACCTGATTGTAAAATACTTGGTATAGCAATTGGGCTTTATAGAAAATTATAAAAAAAATTGTAAGTTAATTCTTACAATTTTTTAATTGATTATAAATGGATCAGCGTAAGTACCACTCCCTGATTTATATGTAGTATATCTATTCAAATAAAATACCGGTTTAACATAATTATGTCCATATGTATCCCATTTTCCATCTGATTTAAGCCATAGATAATAATCATCCACTGAAGACGGAGTAGTTCCAACTTTGAAATGGTATGAACCATTATAGTATAGCCCATAATTATATAGTGTATAGCCAGACTTATTCAGCCAAGAACCTCCTTGTTTATAATCATTCTCATATAGTAGGCCTATATAGTTAGTGTTTCCAATATTAGTGCTAGAATACTCAGTATCTACTGAATAAGTAGTCGACTTAGGATTATGCCATTTAACACTAATTATTTTGTCTTTAAAATTTATACTACTTAAAAATGAATTTGATGGACCATTTAATGAATAATCAGTACCACTTGAGTATCTAAGTGTACTTTGACTCCAAGTAATAGTACATCTATTGTCAGCTGTTGTAGCATTACAGGGACTAGTTCCAATTAGTACACGTCCAGTCCATAAAGATGAATCTAAATAATTATTTTGATTAATAAAACCATCATTATTCATAGTTCCACCGGACCATTTATGATATTTGCCGACTTTAGTATATTTAATTATTTTTATTTCTCCCTCTTCATGTTTAGTTCCCGTATTATCTTCTTTTACAAGGCCAATAATTCTATACATATATTTATCTGGATCTGAAACGCATGTTGCTTTATCATATGCTCCAAGGCAAATATAATTATCAAGTTTTCCAGCATTTGATGTATCGTCATCTGTAATATTACCAACAAAACGATACATTCCATAATTAACTGTTGTGTTAAGTCCATTCGGAACATTTTTTAATAATCTTTGATATAATGTTTCTCCAACTATTGTAATTTTGGATGAATGAGTAATTAAATTATCAACATCTTTTACATGTACATAATAATCTCCTGGAGTTTGAATTACAGATGTTGTAAAAGTAGTGTTTGTGTTATTAATCCATGTACATGAGCTTGTATCTGTACTACTTTGATTAACACAATAACTTGAAAGGCCATTTTCATCTGTAGCTTTAACAGTTATAGTACTATCATAATTTGCTACTACAGAAACTATTTTAGGAGCAACTGGCTGAACAATTAAATCATACGTTTTATTACTATCGCCAAGTATATAAGGATTATCTTTTTCTCCAGTACCACCTGTAATTTTTATACTAGGTTTTAAATAAAATACTATTCTTCTTGCCAAAGAAGACGTTTCCTCTGTATCAGTAATACTTCCATTTGCAGTAATAGAAAGAATATACCAACATATACCATCAAATCCAGCTCTACTTCCAGTCCATTCGTTATAACCATAATTTAGCCATGAATTTGCACAAGTTCCTGAACCATAGCAATAATTTACACCATCTTTCACACTATAATATAAGTCATCATCATACATTAAACTAAGTTTTATTTCAGCAGTGTAACCAGGAGCATAACCACTATTATCCAAATCATTATCATAAAATTTTTGTTTAGTTATTTTATTAGTCCAGGATGATGGTATAATACTAGTATTATTTAAAATCGTATCAACAAAAGTATTTGACCAAGAAGTAGTATCAATTATTTCTGGTTTTATTAATTTTAATTGTCCTCGATTTAAAGCTACATCTGTATTCGTTTTTGATTCATCAGTAATGCCAATAATTCTAAAAAGCATTCCATCTAAGCTAACATAATTATTAACATCTTTACCATAATATCTATACATTCCAGCATAAGGTCCACTTACAGAATCAATATCAGTAAATTTATCTTTCTTGTTATTATAACATGTGTACAAATCGTCTTCATCAGCACAAATGCTTGAAAAAGTAGCAATTTCATCAAAATACAAATTACACTTATCACTTCCAACAATTGATAAAGCAATAGCACCAGTTTTAGTATTATAACTAACAACAGAACCACCATTTTCGCAATTTGATTTTTCTTTGTTAAGTACATAGCTTCCCTTAGGAACTTCATCTGAATCTACATTTAAATACTCATCAGTTCCATACCTTTTGAGTAATATTGCCATTTGTTTATCAATTTTTTCATTTTTTTTAGCATTGCTTTTATTTAAGGAAAATGTTTTATTATTGTAATAAAAGCCGAATAAAATAGCTAAGCATATTACTATTCCTGTTAATAAAAATAACATTTTCTTTTTCATACTGCATTTTCTCCCATAAATACGGGGCTCATCTTTCTTAAAACTAATACATTTAAGAAAAGTTTTCAGTTTTCAGTATAAATAAAGGTTAAATTGAATACAAAAATAAAATCTGACTATAAATTTTCAAAAATATTTTTTTTAAAGTATCTATTTTAGCAAGTATTTAAAAGAAAAAATTTAAAAATTTTTGACCATTTTTTTGACTAGAAATTTTTTGTTAAAATTATGCAATTTTAGATTAAATATTATAAATTTTTACCAAATTTTGACAATTTTTTCATAATATATACAAATTTTTATAAAAATATGATAATATTAGATTGTAATAGTACGAAAATATGGGAACGTTTTTTCTTAAATGTATTAGTTTTAAGAAAATATATTGACCATTATAAGCCTAAAAAATAGGCTTTTTATTTTTATAAAAAAAGTTACAATTTCTTGTAACCTTATGATACTAATTTATCTATATTTTCATTATAATTATCACTATTTGTAATATATGAACCACTTATTAATAAATCTAAATTTTTGTTTTTTATTAAGTTAACTGTATCGTTATTAATGCCACCATCAATTGCTATATCAAAATGATACATATCTTTAACTAAATTTAAACTATCAATTGTTTTTAGTACACTTTCTATAAACTTTTGGCCACCCTTGCCAGGCATAACACTCATTACAAGCACTTCATCAACAATTGAATAATATTTTTCAAAATTTTTTAAATCTTCATTGGGATTAATAGCAATCCCACATTTAATGCCAAGTGATTTAATATATTTTAATACGTTAATAGCATTATTAATATTATGAATAGTTATTACATCTACATTTAAATTTTTAAGTTTATCAATATAATCTAAAGGATTATTTACCATTAAATGAATATTTAATTTTTTTTTAGTATTACTTAAAAGAGTTAAAATTTGATTCATATCAATATTATTAGTTTCAACGTAATTTCCATCACACATATCAACATGAATAAAACTAGCTTTACTATTCTCTATTTGATCTATACATTTTTTATAATCATTACTACTTAAATAACTTACTGCGACTTTCATTTAACTCCTTTATAAAACTTACATAATTATCATATCTACTTAAAAATATTTCTTTGTTATTTTCAACCTGACATCCTTCGGTATTAATATGATTACAATCTCTATATTTACAATTGTAATTACCAAATTCCACAAAACCATTACGGATATCTTCTTTTGTAAAAGATTCAAGTGAAATACTACTAAAGCCAGGACTATCGCAAATAAAATATCCACCTTCATCATAAAGGGATACCATTCTTGTGGTGTGAACGCCTCTTCCAAGTGCTTTACTTATTTCATTTGTATCAAGCTTTAAACTTGGATCAATTTTATTTATGAATGTTGATTTTCCTGCTCCAGTTTGTCCGCATAATATAGTGGTTTTTCCTTGAGCAATTTTTTTAAATTTTTCTAATTCAGTATTATCGATAACATCATAATATTTGCTATAATATGCTCTTATTTTTGAAAAATCAGCATTTTCTTTATTATTTAATAAATCTACTTTAGTAAAACAAATAACCGGTTTAATATTATTTAAATAAATTATTATTAATAATTTATCTAATAAATTCAAATCTAAGTTTGGCTCTTTTACACTGGTAACTATTAACGCAATGTCTACATTAGCAACCATTGGCCTATTTAAAAAGTTTTTTCGAGGTAAAATTATTTTCATTTGTAAAGTTTTTTCATCAAACTCAACATAATCGCCCACTAAAGGAGTAATTTTATCATTTCTAAATTTACCCCTTGCGGTGCATATATATTCTTTTTTATTTGCTAAAACCTTATATCTATTTGAATTAATATTTATTATTTGTCCTTTTAACATAAACCGCCGTCACAAGTTTTATTTTCACTATCATTATTTTTTTCAGAAACATCAATTTTAATAATTAACTGTGCTCCCTCAGTAACTTTAGTTCCAGCTTTTCTATTTTGAGAAATAATTTTATAATCGCTATATTCATTTGCATTACTATCACTAATTGATAAAGTTTTTCCATCTTTATCTAAATATTTTACATTTAGTTTGTATTCTCTAACAAAATCTATTACATCAACGATTGTATAAATACCATCAGTAAAATCTGGATATAAGTTTTTAATTAATGGTATTGAAAGTTCAATTCTATCTCCGCTTGTTAAATACTCGCCTTTTTTTACAGATTGTTCCATAATCATATTAGTTTCATATTCATCCTCAGAATCAGCTTCAATTTCAACTTCTTTAATTTCAACTATAATTCCATAAGCTTCAAGTTTTCCTTTAATTTCTAAATAGTTCTTACCTGTATAATCTTCAACTTCTAAAGATTTATTTCCTGTTGAAACCTTTAAAGTTACTTCATAACCTTTTTTGTGTTTTGTTCCCGGTGATGGTACAGTAGTTATAACATTACCTTTTTCTACCTTTACATCCTCTTCCTCAATTTGTTCCGGAGATACAGTAAAACCTTCTTTTTCTAATAATTCGCTAGCTTTTGCAACGGTCATATTAGAAACGTCTGGAACTGTAACTTGCGCTTTTTTAGTAATTCTTGGAAGAAGTACTACAATACTTGTTATTAATACTACAATTCCCGTAAATATTGATATCAAAACAACTAATGTTTTATTTTGTTTACGCATATCATTTTGGGTTATTTTCTTTGCTATAATCTCATCACTTTCCTTCTTTGTAAGATTTTCTTTTTCATTTTTTATTTTTAGCATTTTTCCATCATCCAAATCGATTTCTGGATATTTATAACTAATTTTTATTTCATTTTTTCTTGATTCATCTAAACACGTTGCCAAATCATCATGCATTTCTCTTGCATCTGCATATCTGTTTTTAGGATTTTTTGCAGTGGCTCTTAAAATAATATTTTCAATAGATTGAGGAATATCTGGAATTTCTTTTCTAATACTAGGAATATTTTCTTTTAAATGCTTTAAAGCGATTTCTACAGCATTTTCTCCTCTAAAAGGTAATTTTCCAGTAAGAAGTTCATACATAAGTATTCCCAATGAATAAATATCACTTTGAAGCGTTGCGCCTTTACCACTTGCCTGCTCTGGAGGTAAATAATGAACTGAGCCCATAACTGAATTTGTCTGAGTAAGCTGAGTTGAATTCATTGCAAGTGCGATACCAAAATCAGTTAATTTTACAAGGCCATTATCTAAAATCATAATATTTTGAGGTTTAATATCACGATGAATTATGTAACTATCATGAGCAACAGATAAACCACTTGTTACCTGAAGCATTATATCTACAACCTCAGTTATAGTAAGTTTACCACGTTTTTTAAGTAAATTTTTTAAATGTTTTCCTTCAACATATTCCATTACAATATAGTATTCGCCATTATCTTCTCCTACATCATAAACTTCAACTATATTAGGATGTGACAAACTTGATGCTTGTAAAGCCTCCCTTTGAAATCTACGGACAAATTTTTCATCATTTGCAAGATCTCCTCTTAAAACTTTAACTGCAACATTTCTTTCTAAAATGGTATCATAGGCAAGATAAACGTTTGCCATGCCACCTTCACCGATTGATTTTATTATTTGATAGCGGTCAGAAATTTTTTGACCTTTAGCAATCACTTATTATCAGCCTCCTTTTTCTCTAAATATGCTATCGAAACATTATCAAATCCGCCTCTAGCATTACACTTTTGAATAAGCTTAATTACTTTTTCATTTGCATCAAGCTCTTCATCATTTAAAACCCTTTCTATTTGATCATCTGAAAGCATTGTAGTAAGTCCATCAGAACATAACATGATGCCCTCATTATTCATATCAACATCAAATATATCCATTTCAACTTTTTCAGTAGCTCCAAGTGCTCTCATTAATACATTTTTCTTTGGATGATATTTTGCTTCTTCTTCAGTTAGATTACCAGCCTCTACCAAAAGATTTACTAAAGTATGATCTTTTGTAACTTTATGAAGTTTTTTATTTTTAACTACATATCCCGAAGAATCCCCTATATTTCCAAAAATTAAATAATCTTTTGTTTGAATTGCTACTACAAGTGTTGAGCCCATTCCCGTAGAATCTTCATGCTCACTTGCATAATCAAGTATATTTTTATTTATTTCATTTACATTATCATTAAGCCAATTAACCGCATCATATTTTGTTCCGACACTTGCTATATCAGTAAATCTTTTACCTAAATGAGTAAGTGCTATAGAGGATGCTACCTCACCTTTTCTATGGCCACCCATTCCATCAGCAACCATTAAAAGATATTCACCACTTTGATTTTTCAGTATTGTTACACTATCCTCATTATGACTACGTACTTTTCCAGCATCAGTTAAATAAAATGCTTTCATTTCATCACCTATCTTCTTTGTCATTATATCATTATTTTTTTTATTTTACTATACTTCTTTACTACGAAGTTGTCCACATGCTGCCGAAATTTTATTGCCAAATTTACGGCGGACAGTAACATCTATATTATTTTTTTTCAAAACATCGTAAAATTCATCAATAGTGCTTTTTGGACTTTCTTTGAAATCAATATTTTTAGTTTCATTATATGCAATTAAATTTACATATGCATTTTTTCCTTTAATAAGATTAGCAAGCATTTGTGCACATTCTTTTGAATCATTTACACCTTTTAACATAACATATTCAAAAGTAATTCTTCGATTTGTTTTTTCATAATAATAATCTAGTGCCTCCATAAGTTCTTTAATACTATATGCTTTACTGATTGGCATTATTTTATTTCTTATTTCATCATTTGGAGCATGAAGACTAATTGCTAAGTTTACTTGCAAAGGTAAAAGTGCAAACTCCTTTATTTTAGGAACAATTCCACATGTTGACACAGTTATATGTCTTGCTCCAATATTTAAGGCTTTTGGGTCATTTATTATTTTTAAAAAGTTAATTACATTATCATAATTATCAAAAGGCTCTCCAATACCCATAATTACGCAACTATCAATTCTCTTTTTTATATAATCAGAAATTAAAATTATTTGCTGTAACATTTCATAAGTCTTCAAATTACGTACCTTTTTAAGCCTACCACTTTCACAAAATTTACAGCCCATATTACACCCAACTTGGGAAGAAATACATACACTCAATCCATAATCATGAACCATTAATACAGATTCGATTTTTTCTCCGTCATTAAGTTTAAATAAGAATTTTTTTACTAAAGTATCTTCCTCGACTTTTTCCATTTCAATAAAATCAAAACTAAAATTTTTCTTAATATACTCAATATTTTCTTTTTTTATATTAGAAAACATATCTGGGTTATAAACTTTTTTATCATAAATCCAATCAAAAATTTGCGATGCCATAAACTTTTTATATCCATCACTTACAAGTTTTTCTTCTAAAAGAGTTTTTGAATAATTAAAAATATTTGTCATAAAAAAATTATATCATATTTTGCTATAAAAAAAGAGTATTTTTACTTTACTCTCTCATTATTTTTTATACTTTTACGTATTTCTCTAAGTCCTTGAGAATCTTTATATTTTTCATAAAATTCATTATTTAGCCATAAAGTACAGAAATTATCAAATCTATTTTTTATGGATGTCTTAGGTTTTAATTTAATATCCACTTTCGGAGCATGATGTTCTTCTTTAAAATTATAAGTTTTTAAAAATTTTAAATATGAATACAATGTTAAAATTTGAAAAACGTAAAGTGGGATAAATAAAATGAAATATAAAGTATCAGGATTTATGGATAATATATAATTTATAAATTTATCTCCTAAAAAAGAAAGTTTTTTAATATCAGTAATTAAATAAATTAAAATTACCGTGATACTCATTATAATCGTTTTTATTTTTCCAAGTTTCGAAGATTGAATATTAACATTTTTTTGAAATTTAACAAGTTGTACAAGTACAATTGCTATTTCAAATATAATAGAAATAATTGAGTAACTTGTTACTTTAAATAAAATTATTAGATTACTACATGAAAAAAGTTTATCGGCAACGCCATCAAACATACTACCAAAAAATGTTGCTACATGATATTTTCTTGCTAAAAAGCCATCTATACAATCAGTTAAATAACATGCAACTGACAAAATCGCAGCACTAACTCCTCCATATGTAAAAAATATTGGAACAATCATAAAAACACCAATTATTCTTACCATTGTAAGCAAATTAACAAATACTAACATAAACTTTTTCATACAATCACCATTATTATAAAACATTACTAAATTCTAAAAAATAACTATCATTACCTTTTAAAATATCAATAGATTCAATATTTTCTGAATTAATTTTAATTTTAACATTTAATTCAGCATTACTATAATATAAACTTTCCGTAACTTCATCAATTTCTTTATTCATACTATCTAGTAAAGAAAATACAAAATTTAAATCAATAAAATTTTTATCTATATCTTCATATAAATTATTAACCTCAACTTTTGTATTCATTATAAGTTGATATTCTTTCTCGTTTTCGATAACATACCTTATTATTTTATCATTTTCTTCTTTATATCCTGAATCATTTAATCCATTTTTAACTCCGTAATATAAAATATTTTTACTATTTACATATAAACTATATTTATACTCAAATTTATTATGTAGAAGTTTTTCTTTCATTTCATCAAACGTGATAATTTTTTCTTCTTCATTTACTTTATTATCATTTGAAGGGATTTTTGTATCTTTTTCAAAACTTCCTAAAATAAGAAGTACAAAAGCAATAAATAAAGCCCATAATATTAAACATATTAATGCATGTAATCTTTTATTTTCCCAAACTTTAATAAACATACTGTCAGGTTTTTTCTTTTTAATATAATTAATGATTAACATAAACTTTATCCTTATCTATTCCATTTAAAAACGATTTAATATTCATTTCATTTTTACCAAATGGTTTAATTATTTCAAGATTTATAATCCCATCAGCGCAAGTTATAGAAAGTGATGACTTTGTTACTTCTACTTCATAAGGTGCTTTAACATTTTTAGAAATAAATGATGCTTTAACAATTTTTATCTCTTTATCATTTAAATTAAAATTTGCATAAGGTGATGGAGAAAATGCTCTTATTTGATTAATTATATCTTTTCCTTTTTTGTTAAAATCAATTTTTTCATCGTCTCTAGTAATAAGTCTTGTATAACTAGCCCTCTCATTATCTTGACAAACTCTTTTGTTTTCACCACTTAAAATACTTGGTAAAGTTTCTTTTAATAAATCCGTTCCTAAAATAGAAAGTTTATTACTTAAGCTTAAATAATCATCTAAAGGATCTATACATATTTCCTTCATAGAAATTATATCTCCGGTATCCATTCCTTTATCCATGTACATTATTGTAACGCCAGTTTTTTCATCACCATTTAATATTGCAGTTTGTATCGGAGATGCTCCACGATATTTTGGTAATAATGAAGCATGTACATTGATAGAACCGTATTTAGGAATATTTAAAATACTTTCTGGAACTATTTTTCCATATGCACAAGTAATTATAATATCAGGATTAATTTCGCCAATTATTTCCTCTGCATCTTTTATTTTATCAGGAGTAATAACATCAATATTATTTTCTAAAGCTACTTTTTTTACTGGAGAAAAAGTAAGTACTTTTTTTCTTCCTTCAAAAGTATCTTTTTTTGTAACTACTAAAACGACATTTGTATTTTTAGTTAAATATTTTAAAACTGGGACAGCAAAATCTGGAGTTCCCATGAAAATTACTTTTGCATCTTTCACTATTACCACCTATAGAAATTATACAATAAATTAAAGGAAAATAAAAGAAAAACAGACATAAAAAAAATTCCTTTCGGAATTATTATTTAAATGGTGTCCTGTTGGAGATTCGAACTCCAGACCCTTTGATTAAAAGTCAAATGCTCTACCGACTGAGCTAACAGGACGTATTTGAAATGGCTGCCTCGGATGGATTCGAACCATCGGAATGTCAGAGTCAAAGTCTGATGCCTTGCCACTTGGCTACGAGGCAATGAAATGGTGGAAGGAGATGGATTTGAACCATCGAACCCGAAGGAACAGATTTACAGTCTGCCGCGTTTGGCCACTTCGCTATCCTTCCAAACACTAGAAAGTTTCCTTTCCCTAAAGACATAATAGATTTTATCATAAAAAATTAGGTTTGTGAACACTTTTTTAGCATTTTTTTTATTTTTTTGCAAATTTTTAATTTTTATTAACATTTTTTATGGTTTTTACTAATCAAATTTATATATAAATCATATACTTCATCAACAGTTTTATCCCAAGTTTTATATAAATCAATATAAGCGTTCTCACTTACTTTGTCATATAGTTTTTTATCTGTCATAACTTCAATAATTTTATCTGAAAAAGCCCCTACTGTTGGTTTACTAATAAAACCATTAACATTATTTGTTACTGTTGCACTTGTTGCAGTATTTTCTAAAAATATTGTTGGCGTTTTTTGAGATGCGGATTCTATTTGAACTATCGAAGATGCATCATAAACTGATGGGAATAAAAATAAGTCTGCTCTTGCATAATAACAAGCAAGTTCTTTTCTATCTGTAATTTTCCCAACCATTATTACATTTTTTTCAATACCAAGTTCATGAATATAACTTACAAGTTTTTCTTCATCTTGACCAGTTCCCACAAAAAGCATTTTAAATTTAAATTTAACATTTTTTAAAGTTAAAGCTTTTATTGCATCTGCTATAAAAAATATATTTTTTAATTTATTTATTCTGCCAACAAATAAAAATACTTTTTCACTTGAATGAATATGATGTTTTTTATTAATATAATCACATGCCTTTTTATAATTTTCTACAGGTACCATTTCTGTAGCATTATTCATTACTCTAGGCATAGTTTTATAGTGATAATCTTCAAAATATATTCTTGCTACCTCTTTATTTACAGCCCAGCATTCATCACATTTATTAAATGTTTTAATTAAATTGCTAGTTAATTTATCTGCAAATTTTTCAGATTTTACCGCTCTTAAAAAATCAAGTTTAAACTGTGAATGCATTGTAGCAATACAAGGAATATGATGTTTTTTAGCATAGGCAAGCCCAGCCTTACCCATTGTAAATGGTGAATGAATATGGACTATATCAAGTTTATACTTATTAAGTTCTCTTGAAAATTTGGGATCTATTTTAGGAACAGAGACTGAATAATCCAAAAATGGTACTTTTACAGAATGGCATCTAACAACTTTATATGGAAAAACGCTATCATCATATTTTTTAGTTAAATACTCTGGAACAAATACTATAACATTTGCGTATTTACATAATCTTCTTGCATAATTATCCATAACCATAATAACGCCATCAGCCATTGGAAAAAATGAGTCATTAAATAGTCCTATCGTAATTTTTTTATCCACCTTATCACCTTTTTCTTAAAATGATTATAACATAAAAATTATATTTTTAAAAATAAATAACATTGCTTCCTTTTATAGTCTTAACATAATTTAATAAAAATAATGTGAAATATAAAATTACTATCAAAGGAAGACCTATATAAAATCCTTTTAAAATATAAATAATAGTGAATAACAAGAATAAAATTATTTTTAAAATATTAATTTTAGAAAAAGAACTAAAAATAAGAAAATAAATTAGCTCTATAATAGTTAATATGTAAAATAAGTCGGAAATTACTAATATGAAATTTACACTATCATTATAGTGATATACACTTTTTAAAATTATGTAAAGAGCAAAAGATGCAAGTTTAAAAATTATTATAGATATAGTTAAAAATAAATTTTTATATAAAAACCAGTCCTTTTTTTGCATTCTTAAAAAAAGATATTCCTTTGCCCTATTTAAATCCGAAACTATAAAATAATAACCAATATAAATTGTCAAAAAACTTTTTACTGTTTTCTGTAACAAAAACAATAAATCAGTTTCAGCAATATTTCCATAAAACAAATTAGCACTTGAATAGCCAGAATTTTTATAATTAGATAATATAAAAATTAATAATATTATATATGAAATAAGCATTGGCAATATAATTTTAATTTTCTTCTTAATAGAATAAAAAGATTTTAAAAAGATGAATTTTATTTTTCCAACAATAAAAGTTTTATTTAAACTTAAACTTTTATATATCAAATAAATAAGTACTTCAAAAACTAGTATATTTCCAACTGTATAAGTTAAATCCATAAAAAAGTTATCATATAAAAAACCATTTAAAAAATAAGGGAAAAATAATTTATTACTACTACAAAAAAATTGAAATAAACTTATCACAATGTAAATTGCAAATGTTATATTTGGTCCTACTAAAAAATAACACATATAAATAAAAAAAGAAAACAACATTAAAAAGATAAAAAATCTTAATATTACATACACTAAATAAAAAGAAATATTTAAATCGTAAACAAATTTAAATGTATGTGGTAAAGGCCCATTTTTGATTATCAAAAGTGAAAATATTAATAATAAAAAAATTAGGAATATACTACTGCAAATAATGAAAAATGGAAAAATCAATTTTTTAATAAATGTAGATTTATTCTTATGCCTAATCATAAGTGAATATTTATTACTATATTTTTTGCAAAAATCAAGTGTCACAATAGTAAATACAAAGCTTAAAACCAAAAATACCCAACTATTTATAAAACTATAATAAGTTTCTAAAAATATATTAGATTTAAATACAGAACTCGTACAGTAAATTGAAAGAATTAAAATTATCAAAAAATATAATTTAAATCTATAATCATTCAAACTATTTAAAATAAAAATTTTATTTCTTTTAAATTCATTTATTCTCTTCATAAGATATCTTACCATTTTCAAATTTATAAACTGTATCACATAAAAGATTTATATCATCTTTAATATGTGAAGCCACAATAATAAGCTTACCAGCATTTTTTTGCTCTATAAAAAATTTTCGCAATTTTATAGCAGTATCACTTTCAATTCCGTTTAATGGCTCATCAAAAATCATAACTTCAGGGTCTTCCATAATTACCTGAGCTATACCTAACTTTTGTTTCATTCCAAGAGAATATTTACTATATTTTTTATCTTTCTCATCAAATAAATTAACAACTTTAAGTGCCTCAAAAATTTGAGTATCCCCAATCTTATTTTGAATATCCGCAAGAAGTTTTAAATTTTCATAGCCAGTTAATTCAGAAATAAAATCAGGATTTTCAATTAAAGCGCGAGTATTTTTAGGGAAATCATTTTTAACATCTAATTTATCATCATTATAATAAATACTTCCACTCGTAGGAAAATAAAAACCACAAAGCATTTTTAAAAATACACTTTTTCCTGAACCATTTTTTCCTATTAATCCATAAATATTTCCACTTTCAAAAGTAGTAGAAACATCTTTTATTATTTCAATACCTTTAAATGATTTTGTAACATGTTCTAGTTTAATCTTCATAATATTCCTTTCCACCTCTCAACTCTTCACAATTAATTACCATTTTTTCTTTATTTCTGTACATAAAATAAACTACTATAAAAGAAATAAGTGCATAAACAATACTAACAAGTAAATATAAATAGTCATTATATACTTCGAAATACGCTAAACAATCAAGAATATTGATTATGCCACTATTTAAATCAATATGAAGAATTTTTTTAAAAATTAACCCTACTATAATTGTTTCATTAAAAATTCCTATTATAAAAAAAGTTATTATTGCCTCAAGAGCACCCACGATAACGCTTTTATTCTTCTTAGCAAAAATTAAAGCTAAGTTAGCGTAAAAAATACTAAAAAAAAGTTTATTTAAAACAAATCCCGTATAAAAGGAAGGAAATCTTTCTAAATAATTAACCTGCCATCCATTATTATTAATTGGATAATTAAAATTGCCAGAAAGTATTACACATAATATAAAAAGTAAAATCATTACCGTAGGATATATCCATATTCCTGCATATGCTTTTTTTATTAAATGCTTAAAATAATCTTTATAAGATTTTCTCATTGTATAATTTTTAACAAATGATGACCTAATTTCTTTAGACACTACCCATATTGCAGATACAATTATTGGTATTTGAAAAAAATATACTAATTCAGATCCACCATTTAATGAACTATAAAGTAAAGTGTAAACATCTATGACTTTTCTTTCTTCACCTACGACTTTACTACAAACATATTCTGAATATGTATTATTCTCACTTTTACACTCAAGTGCAACCTTATCATATAGTTTTTTTATCTTAACATCGTTAATATACGCCGAAAAACAGTTATAAAAACATATCGATAATATAATTATAAATGATATTAAAATTGTTTTATTTTTCATATAAATTCCTTTGTTTTAAGAAGATTAACGCTGAATATCAACTATTTAATTTTTAGGCACTAAATTATCATTTAAATACCAAATTCCAGTGTGTACACTAGTAGTAATTGTAAATTCCTTTCTTCTTCCAATTATCTGATAAGTACCAATAAAGATATTTTCTACATTATCTCCCCAAGTGGAAGTTTGTTGACTCTCAAGTGTAATAAAACCTGTAGTTAAATTAGAAGCAACTCCAGTTAATCCCTTCGTTTTAACTTGAATACTTCCTTTTTGCCCAGTTGTTGTGTTTCTTATACCTGCATTAAAATAATATTGTAACCCATCATATGTTTTATTGCCAGTTTCCATTATTTTTTCACTACTAAATGCTGGGATTTCGATAGCAGCATAGCTAGCATAACCATCTAATCCAAAAATATTTAATGAAGTCAAAGTTAATGATATTGCAAATATCACTAAAGATATTTTTATGTATTTCATAATATACTCCTTTCTACATAAAATATATGTTTACTATGCGTCAATCTTCTCCTACTATACTTATAACATAAAAGAACAAAATAGACAATACTCTATCAAAAAAATTAAGCATATTAGTTTTATAAACGCAAATTATAAACGAAAGTGCATAAATTACTGATAAATATATATAATTAAAAATACCATGGAATACATAGAAAATATGGAAATTACCATACTTTTGTAGAAATAAAAGCACAAAAAAATCCCAAATATATGGGATTTTCTATATTATAATGGTGCCGACAGAGGGAGTCGAACCCCCAACCTACTGATTACAAGTCAGTTGCGCTACCAGTTACGCTATGTCGGCACTAATGGTGGGCGATATAGGACTCGAACCTATGACCCCCTGCTTGTAAGGCAGGTGCTCTAACCAACTGAGCTAATCGCCCATCAGTGCGCTTATTTCCGCTAACAAATATGATTATACTATATAAAACCTACTCTTGCAAGACTAAAAATTAAATTTTTTGAAAGTTTTTAGTAAAGTAATCCTTCAGAAACTGCAAAAGGAATAAAATGATCTCTTATTGCGGAAGACAAATTGTACTTACTTTCCCCTATTTTATAAAAATGATATGCTAATATTTCTTGATTAGTAAAAAATGCTTTATCAATTTTTTTACTACACAAAAACATAGTCATTATTATATCAAGTTCTGGGTCACTTGCGGCACTTTCTTTAAAACACATCAATGGTTTTAAATCTTCTTCTTGAATTTCAAAGCCATTATGAAATTCTTCTCTAACTTCTCTTATAGCAGCCTCAACTTCTGATTCACCACTTTCAACGCCCCCGCCAATCAAAGTCCAAACATTACTTTTACTACTACGGACACTTTTTACAATTAAAAGTTTTCCATCTTCAATAAAGGCTACGCCAATTACATTTTTTACTTTTCTCATAAATTACACCTACTATCTAAGTATACTATTTTCTAAATAATTATTAAATATTAAAAGTTATATCTTTACACACCATTTATTATTTGTTATACTTTTCGTGCATGATATGAGGAAAGGTCCTTATGTCAAATAACTTAGATGAATTTCAATTAAAAGTAGTTTTTTCAACTGATAACACTTTGGTTATCGCCGGCCCCGGAAGTGGTAAAAGTACTACTATTGCACAAAAAGTTCGGTATTTAATAAATGAATTAAATATTTTAGAAAGTGAAATTTTACTTATATCTTTTACAAATAAAAGTGTTGATGATTTAAAAAAGAAACTTGGTAATAATTTATTTATCACAACTTTTCATAGACTTGCTATAGATATACTAAAATATAATACTATTAAATATCAAATATCAGATAGTAATTTGCTTGACTATATTATTGATGAATACTTAATAACAATTAAAAATAAAGATAAACTATGTAGATACTTAAATATTTTAAAACTTGATAAATATTCTATTGAATATATTTCTTTTAAAAAACTTATTAAAACATTTATAAACTTATATAAAACTAATAATCACTCAATTAATGATTTAAAAAATATGGTAAAAAATGCAGATGATAAATATTTAATAAAGATAATACTTGATATATTTTATTTATATGAAGAAGAAAAAAATAGCACTGATTCTCTTGACTTTGATGATATGATTTTACTTGCCACGAAGATTTTACAAAAAAAATATAATTATAAAAATTTTAAATATATTATTATCGATGAATTTCAAGATACTTCACTAATAAGATTTAATTTAATTAAAGTCATACTTGAAAACACAAAAGCAATTTTTACAGCAGTCGGAGATGACGCTCAAAGTATTTATCATTTTTCTGGTTGCGATTTATTTATTTTTTTAAATTTATCAAAGTACATTAATAATTTAAAAGTTTTAAAACTTGCTAATACCTATAGATTTAGTCAAGAACTTATCGATATAAGTGCAAAGTTTATTAACAAAAACAAAAATCAACTTGATAAAAGTATGCATGGGTTTTTCAGTGAAAAAAAACCTTTAGAATTAATTTATTATTTAAATCCTAAAAAGAAGTTTAAAGAATTATTAAATATGTTAAATGAAAAAAATATTTTAATTTTAGGTAGAAATCAAAAAGACATTTATGAATATATTGATGATGATTTTAATATTGAAAATGATAATCTAACTTATAAAAATAAAATTTATAAATACTTAACCATTCATAGCGCTAAAGGCCTTGAGGCTGATTATGTAATTATTTTAAATGTTTCAAATAAAACTTATGGTATTCCAAATAAAATAGAAAATCATCCAATCTTATCGTATGTAAGCAGTAAAGCTGATGACTTTCCATATGCTGAAGAAAGACGTGTTTTTTTCGTTGCAATAACTAGATGTAAAATAAAGTCTTACTTATTAATACCTAAAAATAATCCCTCAATATTTATAAAAGAAATTAAAAAAATCATATAAAAAATGGCTTTTCTAAGCCACTTCTTTGCTACTATCAAGAATATTTAAATAAAATTTAGTAAATGTTACTGCCATATAAGGGTAAATCCAAATATAAGCAATTCCTAAAGTTAAAGCACCTACAAAAGCCCAGCCTATAAATGATAAACTTAGAACAAATGCATCAAGTTTATGGCCATTCATAAGTGTTCTACTAAGTTTTAGTGTCTCAACTATTCCAAGGTCTTCCCTTTTTACTAAAAGAATTGGAACGAGTGAATAACTAAGAGCTAAGATAATACCAGGTATTACAAAAAATACGCTTGCAATTGTTACTAGAAAACCACAAAGTAAAAGTGTTCCTGCAACTTTTACAAAAGATTTAAAATAATTAAAAATATCTTTTGAATCAAAATTTTTATCCTCTACAAAATTTATTAAAAAACTTGTTACACCAACAGTAAGTGGTAATAAAACTATTTCTCCAATAAGTGATACCACTGCAGCATCTTCGCCAAATAAAATAGTAATTAAAAATCCAAAGCCAATACAAATACCATAAGTCATTAAAGCTATTTTCCAAATATCCCATAAATGTCCTTGAATTTTCTTTTTCGCAAATTCCTTTATTTCTACTCTATTCATTATGCATCCTCCTATTTAAATAATATCATAAAAATTATTTTTTTAGTAGTTATTTTTAGATAGTTCAATTATCTTATCAAAATTATCATCTTTTGCCATAATGTTTTTATGAAACATTCCACATTTTTCACATTTATAAACTATTTTATAAGTATCTTTAAACTTTTCTATTCCAACAGGTTTTAAAATACCTTGACATTTATTTTCTCTATCACCTGGATTATTATCAACGTGCTTACTACAAAGACAATATGGGCAATGATCTCTTGCGGTATATCCAAGCTTATTAACCTTTTTTTGGCAAACTTCACATATGAAGTTTTCATCAATCATAGTAAATTTCTTTTTCATAAGAATAGTTTATCAAAAATATATTTAATTAGGAAGTGAAATATGTTTTTTAATTTATTAAATATTATAAAAGACTTACTTTTTTTTACAGGAAGTTATTCAAATAATGTTTTTTTAGAGCCACTATCAAATGAAGAAGAAGAAAAGTATGTAAAATTAATGCTTGATGGTGATAATAATGCTAGAAACAAATTAATTGAGCATAATTTAAGACTAGTAGCTCACATTGTAAAAAAATTTGATTTTAAAGAAAATATGACTGATGACTTAATATCTATTGGAACAATTGGTCTAATTAAAGGAATTGATACTTATAAAGATAATAAGAAAACAAAAATTACAACCTATGCTGCAAGATGCATTCAAAATGAAATACTAATGTATTTTAGAGGAAATAAAAAAAGTAATAATGATGTTTACTTATCTGATTCAATTGGCTTTGACAAAGAAGGAAATGATGTAAACCTAATTGATGTCCTTGAAGATAAAAGCATTGATTTAATTGAGCATATTACTAAAAAAGATAATATTGAATATCTTAAAATGTACTTAAAAAAACTATCTTCTAGAGAAAAAGATATCATTATTAAAAGATATGGATTAAATAATGAAAAAGAAAAAACTCAAAAAGAAATTGCAAAAGAGTTAAAAATATCCAGAAGTTACGTTTCAAGGATTGAAAAACGAGCACTTACAAAAATGCTTAAAGAATTTATAAAAGATAAAAAGACTTTGTAATTGATTTAAAAGTGAAAAAATGCTATACTTTTTATAATAGGAGATAATAAATATGGAAACAATAATTTATGATACTAAAACAGGAAGAATAATTCCTTTGGAAGAAGCTCAAGCATTATTTCAAGGTCAAACTGTCCCAAGAAGTTCGCTTGGAATTGTAAACAAAAAACAATTTTTAGATATTAAAGATGGAAGGATTACAAATGTGCAAGATCTTGAAGGATTTGCTAGTGTTATTCCCCAAGATAAAGTTGTTGATGTATTTACTGAAATTGTTGAAAGACACCAACGTGATGTTAAACAAGGTTTAAAAGAGCGCACAGTTATTCCTAGAGATGAACTTGATAATATAGTTAAGGAATTTTCTTTAAAACAATTTGGTAAATATGAATCTGGCAATGATGTTGTATTTGATAGAAGTGCTGAAGAAAGAGAAAATAGACAAAGACATGAAAAGTTTAAAAAGCAATTAGAAAGACGTAAAAGAGTTATTAAAACAACTAAAAAAATTGCTATTGCAACGCTAACTACTGCAATGGTTGCTGGAGCAACATTAGGTTATACTTATTGTGAAAAACTAGATCAAAAATCCAATGAAGCATATGATAAATTAAAAGAGTCTCATTGCTATATAAAAAATGAACCCGAAGAAGGTAAAACTTTGGTAGCACTATATGATGATACAGAACTTTATGGAGAACCAAACCCAAACTATAGCGAAATTACACAAGCAAGTTATGATGCCCTTCACCATGAACTTGTACTTCAAGGATATACTGATGAAGCATCAACAATTTGTTTAACTAATATCATTCCATATTTTAATTGTAAAGATTTTACTGATAATGTAAGTTTTAAAGATAAAATTGATTTTGTATTTGACTTAGATAAACTAGATCTTAATAGATAAGGAGAAAAATATATATGATTGAATTAAATATTATAGAAATTGATGGTAAAGATTATTTTGAAATAGAAAGTATTCAAGGAAAAGAAAATTTATATTACTATTATGGAAATGAAACTGATCCCGAAGATTTTAAAATTTTTAAATTAAAAAAAGAAAATAACGAAGAATATCTAGATGATTTAAATTATAGAGAAATTGCTGAAGCTTTTAAATTATTTAATGAAAAACATTGCAAATAAAAAATACTTTGATTAAAAAGTATTTTTTTTGTTAAAATGAATCAATATTTACTTTAACTTTTGGCATTTTATTCAAAAATGCATATGCTTGAATTATAGTTCTTAAAGAAGTAGCTATCTTTCCACCCTTACCAATAACCGCACCGAAATCATCGTGATGAACAATTATTTCTAATATAGGGTCCTCACCTTCAGTTTCGAATATTTCAACTTTAACCATATCTGGATTTTTTACGATACTTTTAACTAAAAATGAAGTATATTCTTTTATATCCATAATTAAGCCTTCTTAACTTTTTCTGCTTTTTTCTTTGAAGATTTGCTTTCAGCATATTTTTTCATAACACCTTGGTTACTGAAAATACTTCTTACTGTATCAGTAGGAATTGCGCCTTTTGAAAGCCAAGCTAAAGCTTTTTCTTCATCAATAGTAACAACTTCTTTACCTTTAATAGGATTATAAGTTCCTACTGTTTCAATGAAACGACCATCTCTTGGACTACGGCTGTCTGCAGCCACAATACGATAAAATGGTTTTTGTTTACTACCCATTCTTTTTAATCTTAATTTTACTGCCATAATTACTCCTTTCAATTACACAACTAATATATCATATTACTTTTTTGCTGTCAACTATTATTGGTTGACTCTTCTAAATAATCATCATTTAAATCATCAACATTAATATTTAATTCATCATTATTTTCATTATCATATACTTCTTCATAATCATCATAATCGTCTTCAACTTGAACTTTTACAGTGGCATTTCCTACAACTTCAATTCCTAGTTCTTTTTCAATTTTTAAATTTACTAAATCATTTTTGATTTTAACATCTGTTACTGTAGGTTGTTTTAAAGCATTTACAATAATATCACAATCATTATTTAATTTACTATTATCCTTTAAAGGAACATTAATTACATCTGAATAATTAAATTTTCTTGTACAAACTGCAGTTTTCGTATCGTTATCATATGAATACCAAACATTAACATCAAAGTTTCCAGTTACATTTACTTTTCCTAAATTATTTACTCCTCTAAAAGAATGATTTATTACCCAACATCCTAAAATAGTATTTGGTTTTTCTTCACATTCAATCTCGTAGTTACTTGTAAGACGTTTTTTACATTTGCCGATAATTGCTTTAGTAACGATTTCTTTAAAGTTAGACATCTTATCACCTTCCTATTTTAATTTATGCAAATATAGGCAAAAGTTTCAAAAAAAAGTTGCTTTTTAAAAGCAACTATTTTTCTTCTTTATCGTCTTTTAGGCCATCTTTAATGCCTTGAGTAATATTTTCAGCAATAGTTCCAGCACTTTTTGCAACAGTTGGAGTTGTTTTTTCAATACCTTCCTCCACTATTGGTCTAAATTGTTGTGCTTTATAGGCTACTAATTCACGTTGTTTTGTTTGCATATATAGTGCTGCGGAAATAGCTAAAGAAATAAATATTACAAATCCACCAAATACATAATAAGGTGCAGCTTTTTGCTTACTACTTTGTTCTTTTATAGTATCTTTTGCAGTGTTAAAGATATCATCAAAGCCTGAGTCAGCAATTAGATTGCTACCTTCAGCTGTCATTCTTTCCTTTTGAAGGTAAATTAAATCCATATTTAATTTTTCAATCTCTTTATCTTTTTCTTCAATTTCACTTTGTTTCTCATAATAACGATCACTAAAATCCATATCTTCTTTGAAAATTTGATTTAATTCTTGTTGTAATTTTTTCTTTTCATCATTGATGTTATTAATTTTTTCTTCTAATTCATCAATTTCTTTTTGAATTTCCGCAAGTGATTTACCAGTTGAATTTGTTACATTATTTACAGTATTACTTACTCCGTCAACCAAATTATTTACATTTTCATTTCCTTTTTTAGCTTTACTAACACCTACACATATAAGAGTAATACCTATTACTAATCCTATTATTAAAACTAATAATGAAGCTAGTTTAATTTTCTTTTGCCAATTTTCATAATGTTCTTCAGTTAAATATTCTTTCTTTTCCATTATATACCTCTTTTCTTAAAATTATTATATCATAGATTATTTATTAAATAAATCGTCTATATCACTTTTCTGCTTATTAATTATTTTCTTATTTGTATTCATTCTAACTAGTAAAATAATTATTGCCACAACAACAACTAAAATTATAGCGATAAGTACACATGTAAGTGCAATATTTTGACCTTTTTCCTTTTCAATAGTTATTATGTAACTTACACTTTCGTTTTCTGATTTTACTTTAATTTCAATATTACTACCATTTTTTAAATTTTCATTTCCTATTATTTCATAAGTATTACCATCGTTTGCTTCTACACTAATATTTAGTTTATTTTCATTAGCAATTTTTAAGGTATATTTAAAATTATTTTTATAAAAATTTAAATAATAGTCTTTGATCTCAATGTTTTTTAATACTAACCCTTCATCGCAAGTTGGTTCTTTACGATTTACAATTAATTTGTATTCTTTTTCGCTTCCATCTTCCGCAGTAACTTTAATTACAACTTCATTATTACCATATTTGAAATCATCATTACCATAAACATCATAAACTGAATTATTATCACTTAGTGTTATATTTAAATCAAGTTTTGAAATTTTACTATCTACGCTCAGATTATAACTTGTTACATCGCTTGAAAATGCAAAATCTTTAATATCCTTTATTTCAATATTTTTAATAGTATTATCACTACTTTTTGTAGGAGTACTCGGTGTATTAGGCTTTGATGGAGTTGATGGTTTTGGAGTTGGTGTCGGTGTAGGCTCAGGCGTTGGAGTTGGTTCAGGTTTATTTATAACGTTTACCAAAGCACTTCCCAAAACATTTACAGCATTTCCATCATTTGCACTTGTTACATCTCCAGCAAGTGTAATTGTTATTGTTCCCACTCCAGTCGATGTGCAAGTTACTGGAAATGATTTATTTGTATCAAGAGCATCCAATGTAGCATCAGCAATATCAAGTTTACAACCACTTACTGGTCCTGTCGCAGCAACATGTAAATTCCATGCTGCCGCTCCATTCATATTAACGTATGCTGTAAAACTTTCTCCAGAATAAACACTACTTGAACTAACTGATAAGTTAGCACTAGCAGCATTTACATTTAAGCATATTATTAAAAATGATAATATCCCAGTTAAAATTAATTTTATCTTTTTCATTTTTTATCCTTTCTATCCTATTAATTTAGTTCCTATCAGATGTTGTCTTATTCTTAATAAGTCTGCGGAATTTACTACACTATCATAGTTTATGTCTGATGACATAAAATATATTCCCTCAAGTATTTTTACACCAATTAAATGTTGTCTTATTTTAAGTAGGTCTGCTGAGTTTATTATACCATCACCATTAATATCTCCAATAACAATATTTACGTATTCTTTAACTAAGCCGTTTATATTATATATTTTAGTTTTACCACCTGTGTATAATAAACTATTAATTGTATCTACAGTTACACTATAATTTACACCTAACTTAATATGATTTTTAAAGTCACCTTCAGTGGTTCCTACAATTATTTTGCTAATTATATTGCTATTTTCATTAACCAAATAATCATTTATAGAATATGTAAAACTTTCTTTAAATATTGGATATAAAATTAAATCATTGTCTAATGTTATTTCTTGACCTTCATTATATGCTTGTCCCGTTCCATCATATTTTGTATTCCATGAATCAAAATAATATCCAGCCATTTCTATAGTACATTCATCAATTTTAATAAGCTGTCCTTTTTCATATTCTTTTTCATTTTTTATTGTGCAACTATTATCTAAACAGTAGGTAATTTTTACTTTTGGTTTTTCCCATTGAGCATATAAAGTTAATACATTATTTTCAGAATAGTCGGCAAAGTCCTCTACATTAAGACTTCCATCCGCAGAATAACTTTTTCCTGTGCCATCAGCTTTTGTATTCCAGCCAATAAATTTATAATTATCTCTTGTAAACTTATTATATGAAATTGCAATTGCATGAGCTAGTTCAAATGTTACATCATCATATCCAGCCATCTGACCACTTCCACCATTGCCATCATATTTTAATGCATAATGGATTGCTTCCCACTGAGCATATAATCTTAAATTTTCATCTATGCCATCATTTATTTTTTCACCAGCTTTATAGCTTATTCCTTGGCCATTTGCAAGCGTATTCCATTCTTTAAATGTAAAACCTTTTCTTGTAAAGATAGCATCTTTTATATTAAATGATGTTAATTTATTAAGTGTTTCAGAATAACTTTCATTATTTTTATAATTACTATAATATGTGATTACTGGATTATCCACTTTATCTGCAGTAACATTTACTAAAATATCTTTTTCAAAACCATCATAATTACTCTTAAAATGAATTTTTGCAGTACCTTTATTTATAGCGGTAATTTTGTATTCATCTAAGTAATAATCGTTATTTGTATCTATCCAATCTAAATTAATAATACTATCATTCTCAGTAATTTCTATAGTACTATTATTTTTAACTTGAACTTTATCTATATTATTAAAAATATAATATTCATCATATAACTTTATATTAATATCATCGACGTTTATGTATTCAAAGTCACTACCATTTAAAACAGGAATTCTAGGTATACCATCTATAGTTTTTAATTCCCAGTTATCATCAAAGTCAGTCCACTCAGAATAAAGAGTTTTATCAAGTATTTTATCTGCCGTAGTGGATATTTGTTTAATATAATAATTATCATAAGTATATTTCTTGGTTAAATAATAGCCATTTTTAACCTGAATATATTGATTTGAGGAATAACCTATTAATCCATATAATTTATTATATTCTTTATAATTTGAAAAATATTTTGGATCATTAAATGAACTATTTATAATAAAATTTTCTATACTAAGATTTGCATTATTATTAATATAACCAATTACAGGAGAAAATCTTTTATTTTCATCATATTCAAATCCGTTTTCTTTTACATTTATTATTCCAGAATTTTGAATGTTGGTCATCTGTATTTGGAGCATTATGCCCGTTCCACTTCTGTAGCTATCATTTACATAGCCAATAAGTCCTCCGGAATTATAACCAATTATTTCCGTTGAAGAAAAAACCTTATTAATATTTAAATATGGAGTTTGATATGAAATTGGAACTATATCAACATTAGCCACAATAACTCCGGCATCCCCTATTTTAGATTTTACGCTACCACCTTTAAAGTAAACATTATCAATCGTAAATTTTGAAGCTTCTATATGCATCATTGAATTAAATTTTCCACTTTCCTTTACATAGGAAGAATCATATAGTAGCATACCAATTAATATTCCCGCAGGTCCACTATTTGAAATACTAGCATTACTGAAATTAATATTTTTTACATAACTTTTTTCTCTATATGATTTGTAATTTATATTTTCATCATAATAATCGAAATTAAATTTAGGATTATAATAACCAATAAAACCTACTGCTGATGAAGAATTGCTATCGATATTCAAATTATATATAGTATGATTTTCGCCATCTATTGAACCTCTAAAAGGATTATTTTTACTACCAATAGGTTCCCAATTTTCTGTTAAAGTTATATCATTTTTTATTACAAAATATTTATCTAATAAATAATGTATTTGTTTTAAATCTTCTTCAGTATATATCTGATAAGGATCAGTTTCTGTACCACTTCCAAGAAGTGTTTTAATCTCTGGAACAGTTAGAATTATATCAAAAGAATAATTATCATATGAAATTTTTAATGTATAATTTCCAACTGGAATATCTTTATTCAAAATCATTGATGCATTAATATTATTTTCAGCCACTACATTATTTTCTAATTTAACTATATAACCACTATAATCTGTATTATCTTTTAATAATTTATAATCGATTATTTCATTTGAAGCAATATTTTTTGTTTCTGAATATATAAAATATTTATAATTTCCATCACTTATTTTTAAAACTTCGCTTACATCAATGTTACTTGTTTGTATAACTGGAGTTTTATCCACATTTGATGTAAATACAGAAATAGAATCTCTTAATAAATATACATCGTTAGTACTTTTTATAGTAACAGTAAATTTATTTCCTGTAATAGTAATATTTTCACTACTTAAATCCACTGTATATATTCCTGGTAAATCAGTTGTAATTTCTTTATTATACGTATAATCTAAATTATCTGATTTTATATATAATGTATACTTACCATTTTGTCCCATGGTATAAAACTTAATTTTTTCTATTTTTTCATTAGAGTTAATCTTTTTTAAAAAAGTTGATTCTACTGATAAAAGACTATCACTTCCAGAGGTTTTCCATAAATTACCATGATAATTATTATCCCAGTTTCGCTCAGCCATTTTAGAGATTTTTGTAGCAAAATTTACACCTATATTTTGAGAATCAAAAGTTAAGTATACATATTGAAATTCTTTTATACTATCATCGGTTCCCCAAGAATTTCTAAGTAACCAGGCTCCTGTACCACTTACTAAACTATAGTTATCTGGACAACTATCAGAATATGGCATATGATTTGAACCATTTGAGCAAAATGAATATTTATACTCATCATCCCAGCCAATAATTTGCATTGCATGAGCACCATAATTTGAATTATACGCACATTTATCATTTCTTATTACATAACTACTTTCATCATTATTATAAGTTCCACATGATCCTTGAGGAGAACCGGTTGCAACATAAGCACTGCCATATTTCAAAATATTTGATTTTATTGTTTTTACATAATTTTCTTTATCTTTATCTGTAGAACTTGAATTAATTATTGGAATATCTATAGTCCCATTTACTTCATATAGTGAATTTTCATAATTTAATACTTCATAAAGTTCTTTTTTATCAGTACTTGAATTAAATGGCATTTTCTCATCATTTACAATAGTAATTCCATTAGACATAGCTAATGAAGACATATAATAGTTTCCACCACTTGTTAAATCTCTATAACCATTTTCATTTGTATAATTTTTAATACCACTTAATGAAGTAGCATAATCCATTTGTCTTATTGAAAAAATTTCACTATTTTCATCATAAGGTTTATTTTGAGTAAACATTAAATAGCTTTCAATCTGTTCCAAACTTGCAAAAGCCCAGCATAGTCCTGTACTATATTGATTTTTCATTTCTGTTATATAATTTTTACCATTATAATCTCTAGCATCAAATTTTGTAGGTAATTCGTCAGTAATTTGAGTGTCATTAGATACAAAATCCACTACCTCAAAACTTGGTATAACGCTTTCTTTGCTCTTTTCTTCTTCAGATAATGTTAAATAAGCAATAAATGTAGGATTTAAATAAGGCGTATTTTCTTTTTTATTTTTTTCAGTAAGTAAAACTTTGCCAGTTTCATTATATACATCCTCAATATATTTTTTAGCCTCTAAAGGTAAATAATTATAACTTTCAGATTTTAAAATTCTTTCTATTTTATTTGAATTAAGATATTTAAATAAAGTTAAAACTCCCATAATTAAAACTACACTAAAAATTAAAGCTATTTTTTTAACACGACTTCTCACAAACTACCTACTTTCTTCTACTATTAAAATAGTATCATAAAAATTGGCAAAAATCTATAATTGTAAATGAATATTTTAGATGTTATAATATTTATAGAATAGAGGTTGGCTATGATAGGAACGATCGAACAAATTATAAATAATACAATATATGTTAAACTTGCAATTGATATAAAAAAAACACCCAACTTAATTAACTTATACGTTTTAATTAAAGATAATCAAAAATCATTTGTTGGCGAAATTATAGAGCTTTCTTTAACAGGATGTAAAGTTAATATATTAGGTAAAATTGTTAATAATGAATTTATTTATGGCTTTGATCAAAAACCATCATTTTCTTCTGTGATTTATTTACTTAATTATGATTATGTTCAAAATATAGTAGGTTTTAAACGTAATGCCCTACTTATGGGTAAAAGTCCATTTTATGATAATGTAAATATAACAGCAGACATAAATAATTTATTTGGTGCTCATTTTGCTATTTTTGGTTCTTCTGGTAGTGGTAAAAGTTGTGCATTTACAAGAATTATTCAAAATTTAATGGCTACAAAAAACATGAATTCAGCACCAAATATTGTTATTTTCGATGCTTATGGTGAATATGAAAGTGCTTTTGATTATTTAAATAAAGAACTTAACTTTGCTTATAAAACTTTTACTACAGATTTAAATAGTCCTGCAGAAAAACTTTTATTGCCACCTTGGCTTCTTGGAATTGATGAGTATGCATTACTTCTTGAGGCAAATGATAAAGCACAATTAAGTTTAATTGAAAAAACTTTAAGATATGTCAATTTATTTATAAATAATGATGAAAAAATTAAGAGTTATAAAAATACAATTCTAGCTAAAGCTTTGTTAGATATTTTAATAAGTGGAAGACCAGGCCCTCAAATAAGAGATCAATTTGTTGGCGTACTAACTAAAACTCATACCCCTGAAATAAACCTTGAAAGTCAAATCAATGAACCAGGTTACTACCGTACTTTAAGACAATGTATGAGAGTTGATGATCACAATAAAATTAATGCTATTGAACAAGTAACTGACTTTTTACAAAAGTTTATTGCAGATGAAGTTACATTTGCTTTACCTGATGGCACTGTTCCGTTTACAATGCAAGATGTGTCAAACGCGTTAGATTTTGCGTTAATTGATGAAGGAATTTGGAAAAATGATAGTGTTTTTAATACTATGAACATTTTAAAAGTAAGAATGGATTCAATTTTAAATAGTGATAATAAAGAATATTTTAATTGTAAAGAATATATTAGTCTTGAGAAATATATTGATAAAATTACCCACACAATAAATGGTCAAAAGGCGCAAATTATTAACTTTAATATAAATTATGTTACAGAAAGATTTGGTAAAGCTTTAGTTAAAATTTATTCAAAACTTATATTTAACTATGTAACTAGTTTAAAAAATCGTGGTTCTGTACCATTTAATATTATTATCGAAGAAGCACATAGATATGTTCAAAATGATACTGATACTGATGTTTTAGGTTATAATATATTTGAAAGAATTGCTAAAGAAGGTAGAAAATATGGTATTTTACTTGGTTTAATTTCTCAAAGGCCTTCTGAAATATCTGAAACAACACTTAGTCAATGCAATAACTTTCTAATTTTTAAAATGAATCATCCAACTGATATTAATTATATTAAAAATGTTGTTCCTTTTATAACAAATGAATCAATAGAAAAGATGAAATCAATTGTTCCTGGTAATGGGATTGCCTTTGGTACTGCATTTAAAATGCCACTTTTAATTGAATTTGAATACCCTAACCCTGCTCCTAAAAGTGCTAATGTTGATTTATCTAGAGTTTGGTTTAATTAAATGATATACTAACTATGAGGTGAAAGAATGAATTGTTTATTTTGTAAAATTGCAGAAAATAAAAATGAAAGACTAACTATTTTTGAAGATGATATGGTAGTAGTAATAATGGATAAATTCCCTATTTGTGACGGGCATTTACTTGTAATATCCAAAAATCATTATGAAACAATTATGGACGTTCCAAATGATGTTTTAACTCATATGTTTGATGTAGCCAAAAAATATGCATTAATAGATATGAAAGTGTTAAATGAAACTGGATGCTCATTTTCTATAAATTATGGTACAAAACAAGAAATTAAGCATTTACATCTTCATGTAATGCCAAATTATAATGTTAAACCTTCTAAAAATGTAGAAGAAGTATATAAATTAATAATGGAAGGTCTAAATGAAGAAGAAAAGAAAATTTAAAAAGAAAATAAGAATTATATTTTCTACACTACTAGTTATAATAGCATGTGTATTTGGATGGAAGTACTATAAATCTAATACTAATAAAGATATTTTAAATATTAATAAAACTATTAATGAAAACAAAGTTACATACCCTATTACTAAAAAAATTTCTTTAGTAGCAACAGGTGATGCTCTTCTTCATAATTCTCTTTATTTAGATGCTTATGATAGCAAAACTGATTCATTTGATTTTAATGATGATTTATCTATGGTTAAAGATATAATTAAAAGTTACGATTTAGCCTATTATAATCAAGAAACTGTTTTCGGAGGAAGACTTACAAATAGATTTAACTTAAGTACTTGTAAAACCGCATTTTTAGGTTATTGTTCTTATCCATATTTTAACTCTCCTTCAGAATTCGGAGATGCTATGGTTGATGCTGGATTTAATATTGTATCTCTTGCTTCGAATCATAGTGCAGATTGCACATTTGAAAGTGATACTTGTTTAACTAATTCATATAATTATTGGAAAACTAAAAACGTTGTCTTTGATGGATTTAATGAAGATGAAACTAAAGAAAATAAATATAATACCGGAGAAGTTAATGGTATAAAGTATGGTTTTTTAAATTATACAAATACATTAAACGGTTTAGATAATTCTGTAAAAAATATTTCTTATAAATTAGATTTATATGACAAGGAAACTGTTAAAAAAGAAGTTGAAGAACTTAAAAAGAAAGTTGATGTTGTAATTGTGGCAATGCACTGGCATAAATCATCAAGCGAATACGAAACTGTTCCCACTGCAGCCAATAAAGAAATTGCCAATTATCTAGCCTCTTTAGGAGTTGATATTGTCCTTGGAACATATTCTCACTGTCTTCAACCATTTGATATAATTGGTAATACAGTTGTTTTCTATTCTCTTGGAAACTTTATATCAAACCAAGGAGACTTAATTAATAGTATTGGCTACAAAGGTATCGTAGGAGTACTTGCATCAATGGACATAACAAAAACAATATATGAAGATGGCCATAGTGAAATAAAAATTGACAATCTCGGAGCTGATTTAACATATACATATAATAAAAATCATAAAAACTATGAGGTTATACCTTTTAGCAAAATGAGTGAAAAATATAACCCAGATTATTTAAAAATATATGAAGATTATAAAAAGATTCTTACTTCTTTAAATGACAATATAAATGTTAAAAGTCCACAATAAAAAAGAAAAAGTTTTACCTTTTTCCCTTTAGATTATTGGTCCTATAATTATAGCAAGTAAGATATAAAGAATTAGTACGATAAAGAAATAATTATTAAATCCATTTGAGCAAGATGCTTCAGGTGGATTTTTTTTATTACAGCAACTCATTTTTACCTCCTATATATAGGCACCAACTATGATTATTAAAAGTATAAATAATACTAATATAATCGCAGCTCCAAGGTTGCCTGAACAACAATGATTCATATAAATTCCTCCTTTTTGTCTTTTCATAATATTAAATGCTAAATCTTTAATTTTGCTACTTTTCAAAAATAATTGTATTTTAGTTTCTAAATTGCTATAATATCGTTATGGAGGTAAAGATGAAAAAGAAAATAATTGGTCTTATGGCATTTGCCCTACTTCTTACAGGTTGTGGTAAAGTACCAAAATTAGAAAATGGAAAGGATGCAGTAGTAAGTTTCAATAACGGTGAAAAAATAAGCGTTGATGATTTATATAATGAAATTAAAGAAAAATACGCCCTATCAGTATTAATGAATATGATTGATAAAAAAGTATTAGAGGAAACTTTTCCAGATAATATTGACAAAGCCAAAAAATCTAGTGAAAGTTATATGAAAGCTTTAAAAGGAAATTATAAAAGTGATGATGAACTTTTACAAACTATTCAACAATACTATGGATTTGCAACTTTAGATGAATATCAAAATCAAATATATTTAAATTACATGCAATCATACGCAATGAATGAATATGCAAAAAGTCAAATTTCTGATAAAGATATAGAAAAATATTATAAATCTATGGATAGTGACATTGAAATCAGTCATATTCTTATTACTCCTGAAGTAACTGATAAAATGACTGATGATGAAAAGAAAAAAGCTGAAGAAGACGCTGAAAAGAAAGCAAATGATATTATTACTGAATTAAAAAATGAAATTAATAATGGTAAATCAGTTGCTGATGCATTCTCAGAGCTTGCTAAAAAATATTCTCAAGATGAATCTACAAAAGAAAAAGGTGGTTCTTTAGGAGAAGTAAGTAAAACTTCTTTAGGAGACAAATATACTGAATTAGTAAATGCAGCTTACACTTTAAAAGATAATACTTATTATACAAAAGTTGTTAAAACAGAACTTGGTTATCATGTAATTATGCGTAATAAAACTTATGATAAAAAAGATTTAAAAGATGTTAAAGATGAAATTATTGAAACATTAGCAAATGAAAAAGTCGAAAAAGATAGTACAATTTCAGTAAATGCTTTACAGCATTATCGTAAACAAATGGGTATGGAAATTCAAGATAGCACACTTGCTACACAATATTCAAACTATATTGCTAATACTTTAGCTTCATTAACACAGCAAAATACTTCAAAATAAAATATCGGCGAAGAACCGATATTTTTTTATTTACAAAAACCCTTTAAATATAACTTTTGTTTAGTTAATAATTTTGCTTTATCTTCAGGATATTTTTTTATTAGTTTATTATAAATTTTATTATATTCTTTTTCATAAATATAATCATCATCAAATGAAATATTATTTAAAAGCGTATTATACATATCCTTTGGATAACCTAAATTATTTAATTCAATAGATAGTTTTTGTATTAGCATTTTCTTTGAATAGTTTTTATTAGTTTTCACTTTTTTATTTATTATCTTATCTATTCTTTCTTTCCAAAACTCATTATCAAAATCTAAATATCTTGAAATATTTGCATCATCAAAGTCATTTTTCAAAAGATAATTTTTAATTTTTATTGGACCTTCATAAGATAAATTCAATTTATCGTTAATATAAGACTTAATATATATTTCATCGTTTAAATACCCTTGTTTTTTTATAAGTTCAATTATACTATCTTGCTCTTTTTTTAATACATTTAAAGTATTTAATTTTTTTCTAATTTCATTTTCTGTGCGAAGTTTTACATTAATAAACTTTATGATTTTATAATAGTTTTCATAAAAAAGATTATCTTCTTTTATTTGTTCTAATAATTTTTCATCAACATCTTTTTTTGAAAAAAGTAAGTATTTTATAACTACATCCTGATATAACTTATATTTTTCATTGTTAATAGTTACTTCATACTTACCATTTTTATTTAGTTTAATATTTTCTACCTTCATTATGCTTCTTCTTTAGCAAGATATCTTTTTGCTTCTTCATCTAAATCTTTAATTAATAATTTAACATCCTCTTTTTTAGATATTCTAGCACCTGATGCGAATTTATGACCACCACCATTATACTTACCAGCAATCTCATTAATTACAGGTCCACGAGAACGAATATTAACTTTATATAATTCATTTCTTTCATCATAAGTAATGAAGCACCATAAATTTAATTCTTCGATAAAATTAAAATTATTAATTAATACTGATGCTGCTGAAGTGTCAACTTTATATTCTTCGATAACTTTATTATCAATCAGAATATAGCCAAATTTGTTTTCTGTAATAGTTAGATTATTTATTATATAAGCTTCGAATTTACATTCATTAAAACTTTTTTGATATAGATTTGCATATAATGATGTAAAATCTAAATTAAAGTCTTTTATTAACCTTGCAGCCATTTCAAATGTTCCTACTGTGGTATTTTTAAATAAAAATCTTTCACTATCAGAAACTATACCTAAAAATAATTTTTCTGCTACATCTTTATCAATCATAAGTTTTGTCTCATAAATTAAATATGAAACCATTTCACATGTTGAAGAAAAATCACTTGATGTAAAATCAACAGTTCCCTCAATATCCTCTTTAGGATGATGATCTATTTTAATAATTTCTTTATAATCTAAATCATCTATACCATCAACTCTATAAAAGTTTGGAACATCTAAAACAATTAATAAAGCATTAGTTAAACTATTAAAATCAGGTTTATCTAAAGAGCCTAAATATCTAAATTTGCTTACTCCAGCTCCAACCGCATAAACTCTTTTATTAGGAAAAGTCAAACGAATTGAATCTCTTAAAGCAATTTGACTTGCTACAGCATCAGGATCAGGTCCAATGTGTCTTGCTAAAACTATTTCATCATATTTTTTTATTAATCTAAATATCTTCTTATAGATATCTTTATTTATTTTAATCACCCATTTCAATCTTTAATTTCATTGTATCTTGAGCAATTAATAATTCTTCATTTGTAGGTAAAATATAAACTGGAATGCTTGAATCTTCAGCAGAAATTTTACGATATTCGCCTCTAACATTATTTAGATTATCATCAAGTTTTACTCCTAAAGATTTAACTCTATCGATAACCATTTTTCTCATTCTAGCACTATTTTCACCAACACCTGCAGTAAATACTATGGCATCAGCACCACCAAGCATGTTGTTATATACAGCAATATAGTTAGCAATTTTTTGAGCATACATACTTTCTGCTAAAACAGCCATTTTATTTCCTTCCATTGCGGCATTTTCTACATCTCTAGCGTCTGAAGAAATTCCAGATACACCTAAGAAACCACTTTTTTTATTTAAATCATTAGTAATTTCAGAAATAGTTTTTCCAGTTTTATTACATACATATTCTAATATAGATGGATCAATATCGCCACAACGAGTTCCCATCATAACACCTGCAAGTGGAGTAAATCCCATTGAAGTATCAACTACTTTGCCTTCATCTATTGCACATAATGATGCACCATTTCCAATATGGCAAGTAATTACTTTTAATTCCTCATTTTCAAGTTTTTTACAAAGTTCTCCATAAACGAATCTATGACTAGTTCCATGAAAGCCATATTTTCTAACACCATATTTTTCATACCATTCATAAGGTACTGGATATAAGAAATGTTCTTCATCCATTGTTTGATGGAATCCAGTATCAAATACACCTACATTAATAACACCTGGAAGCGCTTTCATAAATGCCTCAACTCCAAGTAAATTCGCTGGATTATGAAGAGGTCCTAATTCATTATATTTGCTAATTCTTGCAACAACATCTTCATTTAATACCACTGGATGAGTAAACTCTGCTCCACCATGAAGTATTCTATGACCGATTCCTTCAATTTCATTTAAAGACGATACAATATGCATATCAACTAAATCTTTAATTAAACAGTCAACAGCTACTGAATGATCTTTTAAGTAAGTTTCCTTTCTTGTTTTTTCACCATCATATTTGATTGTATAAAAGCTATCTTTAAGACCGATTTTTTCAAAAACACCACTTGCAATAGCTTCAGTTTTTGGTAATTCAAATAAAGTAAATTTTAAAGATGAACTACCAGCGTTTATTGATAATATTTTCACTTTTTCACCTCAAACTTATTATACAAGATATTTTTATTTTTTACTACCTTTTTTTATTAATAAAAAAAGATAACTATTTTTTCAAGTTATCTTTAAAAAATTTACAACTACCAGTTTTTTTATAAATATCATAATTATTAACCGCATTTTTTCTCGAAGAAGATAAATTATATCCGTATTCATTAAAATACTCGGATAATTTACTAATTCTATCGTTATTAAAAATTTCACTAGTTTTATAATATCCTTTTCTTATCATATTATTATTTTGTACAAATTTTTAATATTTATAACAAATCTTCGTATTCTTTTGTGTCCTCATTAATACTTATTATATTATCATTTTTAATTGCTTCATACATTAAATCTTTATCAATTAATGCTTCATACTCCTTAGCAAGTTTTAAATCTGGGTGTATGACTGGATGCTTAGGTACAAATATTGTACAGCAATCTTCATATGGTCTAATACTTATATCATAAGTACCGATTTTTTTTGCTAAATCAATTATTTCAAGTTTATCAAAACAGCATACAGGTCTTAAAACTGGTTTTCTAATTGATTCATTTATTACTTCCATACTTTTAAGTGTTTGACTAGCAACTTGCCCTACACTTTCACCATTAATAATAACGTGAGCATTTACCCTATTTGCAATAATACTCGCAATTTGATACATAAATCTTCTCATAATAGTTATTAAATAATAATTAGGAACTTTTTTAATTATTTCTTCTTGAATACGAGTAAAATTAATTACATGTATTTTAACATTCCCATTATATTTTGAAAGAACTTTAGCTAAATCTTTTACCTTTTGTCTTGCCATATCAGATGTATGAGGTGGTGAATCAAAATATATTGCCTCAAGTCTTATTCCTCTTTTATTAGCAAGGTATCCTGCTACCGGAGAATCAATTCCTCCAGAAAGCATTAATAAGCCTTTTCCTAAAGTAGATACTGGATATCCTCCAAGACCTTTATAACCATCAAAATATATTAGTGTTTCATTAATTCTAATTTCAACAAAAACTTCTAAGTCTGCATTTTCCATTTTAACAACTTTTTCAGGAACATTTTTTAAAATATATCCACCAACAAGTTTAGAAAATTCAACACTAGAAATTTCATAATGTTTATCACTTCTTTTAGTGGTAACTCTAAAACTTGAAAAAACCTTATCTTTTATTAAAGAAACGATATTTTCTTCGATTACATTAATATTTTTATCTTTTAAAATGTAACCAATCATTATCTCATGAATTCCAAATACATCATGAAGTTTATTCATCACACTAGAAATATCAGATGTGTAAATGATCATTCTACCAATATCTGATTTAATCTCAAATTCTAACCCATTTAATTTATTTTCAATATTATGTTTTAATGTTTTAATAAAAAAATTTATATTATCACTTTTCGTTGATAATTCTGCATACTTAATAATAATAACTTTTTCCATATTAATCCTTCTTTACTAAACTATTAAGTGAAGTAAATTCTTTATCAAATACTTTAATAAATCTATCGATTTCTTCACTTGTAGTCATGCTAGACAAACTAATCCTAATCGTATGTGACGCCCTTTTTATATCATTATATAATACCATTACACTACTTGATACATCACCAGATGAACATGCAGTATTTGTTGAAACATAAATTTCTTCCTTATCAAGTGCATGTATAAAAGTTTCCGGTTTAATATTCATAAGTGAAATATTTAAAATATGCGGTATTGAATACTTTGTTTTATTAATTAAAATATCTTCAAATTTACTAAAATGTTTGCATAATCTTTCATTTAATAAACTTATATATTTTTCTTTTTTTTCAATGTCTTGAAGTGATAGTCTTAATGCTTTTGCAAAGCCAACTATTAAGGGTAATGCTGGCGTTCCCGGTTTTAAGTCATTAGATTTCCCACTTCCGTAAATTATTGGAGTAACCCTAACATTGCTACTTTTATAAAGCATTGCTATACCTTTAGGTCCATATATTTTATGTGAAGATATAGTAGCAAGGTCTACATCATGTATTGAAAGAGGAATTTTTCCAACTGCCTGAGTCATATCACTATGAAGTAAAACACTTGGATTTTCCTTTTTTATAATTTGCCTAATCATTTTAAGTGGCTGCCTTATACCAAGTTCACTATTAACAGATGCAATACTAACTAAAATAGTATCTGGTCTAATTAAACTTTTAAGTTCATCAAAATCCACTAGCCCATCCTCATTACAGTTTACATAACTAATTTCAAAACCTATAGAACTTAAATAATTACAAATTTCATAGACATCTGAATGTTCAAGTTTTGAAACAATAATATGTTTTCCTTTTTTAAAATACGCAAGTGACACGCCAATAATAGCAAGATTATTACTCTCAGTTGAAGATGACGTATAGGTAATTTCACTTTCTAAAATACTTAATTCATCAGCAATTTGCTTTGTAGCACTATTTAATAAATTACGAGATTTAATACCAAGTCCATTAATTGAATTAGCATTTCCGATAAACTCCCTAGTAACCCTATTCATAGTGTCTTGAACTTCAAGAGAAACCGGTGTTGTTGCACTATAATCTAAATATATCATTTTTTCACCTTAATCTTTAAAATCTTCTAATAATTTTTTATGTATACCAGGTTCAACTACATTTATTGCACTTATCGCTTGCTCTAAAGAAATTTTATAATTTCCTTTATAAAATGAATTTTCTGACTTAGTTAATCCTAAATCTACTTCTTTATTTACTGTACGATATCTATTTCCATAAACAATAGCCATTTCAGCCATCTTTGCAGTTTTCGTAGTCTCATTAATAGTATTATAAACTTTTAAAACTAAGTCTCTTGCAGTATCTACCCTCATATTTAACACTTTTATAGAAATGGGCCTTTTTTCAAGTTCATTAATCATTTCTCTTATTGCCAAAGTAGCCTCTGCAAATTCAACATAATAATTTTTAGGTATAACTGGTAAACTATATTCTTTTGTCTTGTTTTTACTATTTTTTAATATTTGCTCAATTTCAGTTAGTTGCTCTCTTGCTCTTATTTCATCATCCTTAAAACTACTTAACATTTGTAAAGTATGATTTAACTTTTCTTCATCTTTTAAAAGTTTTCCATTCAATATTTCCATTTCACCAGCAAGTTTAGAATATGCTAATGATTTATTTCTAAATAGTTCCATAATATGGTCATAACTATTATGTATATCAATTATTTCATCTTTAATTTCTGTAATAACTGCAACTTCTTCATCTGATAAATCATAACTATACTTAAACTCACCAATTTTTTTATAAAGTTCATTTACTATTTTTTCAAGTTTAGATAGTTTTAAAGCTATAGAACGTGTATAATCATCAAAAACACGTTTACTCATTTTTTCTTTATCAAAATCTAAATACAATGAATCAAAATAATCATGCATTGTTTTTAATTCAAAAATTGAATCCTCAATATCAAGAACATTTAATCTTTGAAAAATATCAGCAATTTTCTTGTTTGCCTCATCAATATTATATTCAATATTTAAATAATCTAAATTGTACCCGTTTTGGATCATTTTTTTATATATCTGGCATATATCTTCGATTTTTTTAGGAATAAGATTTTCTCCATATAAACAAATAGTACGAGTTTCCTTAATAATCTCTTTCAAATTAGAAACAATATCATCTATTGCTTTAACTATTTTACCAACTTCAGTATAAGCATTTTTATCCATAGCAGTTTCAAAATTTGCAAATAATTTATCTACATTTTCAAATTGTAATTCAATCGGTACTTTAATTTTTGCAAATCCCTCTTGATCTTCATTATAGGTATTAATTACTTCTCGATATTCAGCCTTTAATTTTGTGATTTTTTCACGATTTCTTTCTTCACTAAGAGTGATTTCCTTTATTTCATCAAGTAAATATGAAGATTTAGTTTGTAGATAGTTTAAATCCATTTCAGTTCTTATTATCGAAGTTTTTAAATTTCCATAGTCTTTATCTTCAAAATATTTTTGCACTTCATTTATTAAATCAGTTATCTTAGGTATATCAGTATTTTTTATTTCATTAAATCTATTTTGCCAATTGTTATATTTTTTTCTTAAATCATCATTATTTATTAAGGATTCAACCTTTTTAAGTTCAGTCAATATATTCGCAGAAATTATTAGATTTTTTTGTCTTTCCAGTTCATTTATTTGTTTAAGATATTTTTTTCTTGTTTTATTATTTATAACAATTAAAACAATTACAATGATAATCATTGCAAAAAAATAGTAACCAACAGCAAATAGCATAAACATTGATCTAGTCATCCATCTTTTTCCTTTGCATATTAATTTTACCATAAATAAAATAAAAAAAGAATATGAATTTATTGATTTTTTAAAAGTTTTATATTATAATTAATTTGCTTTTTAAGAAAGTTTTATTTTGCGCCCATAGCTCAACTGGATAGAGCGTTGGTCTACGGAACCAAAGGTTAGGGGTTCAAATCCCTTTGGGCGCACCATTTCATTTTACATTATATACGCATATTTTTTTTACAAGCATAGTACATTTTGTATTTGAAATATTAAAATATTGTGATATAATATATTTGTTTTCGAGAAGTAGCACAGTTTGGTAGTGCACTACGCTTGGGACGTAGGGGTCGCAGGTTCAAATCCTGTCTTCTCGACCATTTAAAATTAACTAGGATTAGTCCTAGTTTTTTTATGCAAACCACTACCCTAATAATGATTTTAAAGTTTAAACAATCCAGTTAAAATTTATTCGATAAAAAACTATACTCCAATATGAACATTTTTCCTTTTTAAAATTCTTTTTCTAATATAATCTACCAGAAAAATACTTAGTGAAATAATAAACACAAATAATAACTCCTTAAATGTTAATCCATAAGTTCTAAACAAATCTCCTCCAAAATAAATAATATAAATTTGAACTACAAAAATAACGATATTTATAATTAAAAACACTTTATTTTTTAAAATATGAGCAAAAATATTTAAACGATGAGTTCTTGAAGCAAATGAATTACATATACCCATAAATATGAAAAGAGCAAAATACGCAGTATAAAGATATTTATCACCAGAGCTTAATCTTATAAAATGTTTTATTATTGAAAGTTTCAAAAATAGTAGACATATTATAGCACTATATGCTCCATTAACTAAAATTTGATTAAACATATATCTATTCATAATTGGTTCATTTTTACTTTTAGGTGGCTCTTTTAAATATTCTTTTAATGGAGGTTCATAAGAAAATGCAAGGCCAGCAAAAGTATCCATTATCATATTTAGCCAAAGCATTTGAATAATTGTTATTGGTGTAGAAATACCTACTAAAACACCTATTATAGAAAGAAATAGTGCACACACATTAACTGTTAATTGATATATAATAAACTTTCGAATACTTTTGAAAATAGTTCTACCATATAAAATTGCTTTACATATAGAAAAAATATTATCATCTAAAATGACAATATCACTTGCATCTTTTGCAACTTCAGAACCACTTCCAAGAGCAAAACCTACATCACTTTTCTTAAGTGCCAAAGCATCATTTACTCCATCGCCTGTCATGCCAACAACTAAACCATAGTTTTGAAAAATGGAAACTAATCTACTTTTATCCTGTGGAAGAGCTCTTGCAATTACTGATAAAGATGGATATATTTTCATGACTTGTTCATCAGTTAAAGTAGCAAGTTCATCATGAGTTAATGCAATTGTTTTTTCATTTGAAAGTCCAAGTTCTTTAGCAATATTAACAGCAGTTGGTTTTGCATCACCTGTAATCATAATGGTCTTAATTCCAGCATTATTAATTAGTTCCAAACTTTCTTTTGCTTCAGGTCTTATAGTATCTGCGATAACTATTAAATTAATAAATACTAAATTTTTTAAATCATCATCACCATAAGCATTTACTAAAACTCTATATCCTTTACTTGTAAAAGACCTAATTAAACTTTCTAAATTATTACAGTTATTTAAAGGTTCTTCATTTCCATTTATATTTAAATACTTACTACATTTTTTTAATAAAACTTCACTTGCTCCTTTATAGTAACATTTATCATTTGTTTTAATCATGCTATACTTTGTTTCTGAAGTAAATAATTTTTTGCTAATAATCTTTTCTTTATAATTAGTAGTTCCAATAAACTTTTTAATTGCTTGATCTGTTGTGTTTCCACCAATAAAACTGCCATTTGAATAAATAGTTTCATTATTATAATATAAAGATTTAGTTAATACTTCATTATATTTTTTATATAATTCAACTTCTTTCTTAGATTTAAAACATCGATTATCTTTTGTAACAATATACTTAACACTTAACTTTCCTAAAGTTAAAGTTCCAGTTTTATCACATAATAAAACATTTATTGAACCACTTGTTTCTATACCAATAAGTTTTCTTACTAAAACATTATCTTTTAGCATCTTTTTCATGTTCGAAGAAAGAACTAAAGTTATCATCATAGGAAGTCCTTCAGGAACTGCCACTATTATAATAGTTACAGTTAATGTTAAAACGTAAAAAAGATAATTTAACATTAAAGGAATATTTTTTAAAGTTGAAATTATTAAATCCAATTTAAAATTATTTTTTACAATAATTTGCATAAATAAATAGGATACACTAGCTAAAAACGCACCAATATAGCCAAGTTTGCTTATACTTTTAGCAAGTACTCTAAGTCTTCCTTTTAAAGGACTTTCACTCTTTTCCTCTTGAATTCCAGAAGAAATACTTCCAATAAAAGAATTATCTCCAACTTTTGTCACAATAATTTTTGCACTACCTTTATAAATAGTGCTTCCACTATAGACAGTATTATCTTTATCTAAATATT
This sequence comes from uncultured Bacilli bacterium, assembly GCA_934096705.1. Lineage (GTDB taxonomy): Bacteria > Bacillota_I > Bacilli_A > RF39 > UBA660 > UBA6448. The sequence goes on along the minus strand of CAKOMR010000001.1, from coordinate 36,980 downwards.
TTTTATTTACTTCCTTTGATTCACCCGTAATAAACGATTCATTAATTGAAAGTTCTCCTTCTTTTATATAACCATCAGCAGGAACTTTGTCACCAGATTCTAAAACAAGTAAATCGCCAACAACTATTTCTTTTGAAGGAAGGTTTACAAGTTTTCCACTACGAATAACTTTAGCATAAGTTCTAAGACTTTCTTCTTGTAATCTTTCAAAAGCTTTATTTGAACCATACTCACTTATCGAAGAAATAAATGAAGCTAAAAAAATAGCTATCATGATACCTAAAGTTTCGTACCAATCAAAGTTTTTGAATAAAAAAACAATTTTTATAGCAAGTGCTATTAGAAGAATTTTTATAATTGGATCAGATAAAGATTCAAATAAAATTTTTATAAACTTACTACTCTTTTTCCTTGTTATTTCGTTACTACCATATTTTTTTCTTGATAATTCTACTTCTTTTTCAGATAGTCCCAAAGCAAATACCTCCAATAAAATATATTTTTAAAGACATTTTATAATGCGAAAATCAGGACACTTTGGCTTGATTTTACACTATCTTTACAAATACGCTTTTTTGTGATATAATTAATCTAGTTAAGGGGGATATTATGGGAAAGAAAAATTGCATATTTTTAGTAACTGTTATTGCAGTTATGATATGTTTAGTTTCAGGAGTTATCTATGTATATGGTAAAAATATAGATAATACTCAAAATTATTATTTAAACAAAATTAATGCAAATGAAATTAAAACTACAAATATGAATAAAGAAATTGTAGCTATGAAAAAAAATTAGTATACATGTAGGTGTTTCATGAAAAATAAAGTGCTTATTAATACTATACTATTCACATGTATTTCTATTTTAATTGGTGTAACATATTATTATATTTCATCAAATAACATAATAATTACATTAGAATATAACAAAAAAAATGATATTTCTAATTTTGGTAATTATGCAAAAAAAGATAAACAAACTGTTTTTTATATTGATGAAGAAGAAAATAATGTTTCTAGTAATGTAGTTTATTTTGAAAATAAAAGAATTAACACAAATAGTAATGAAGAAAATATCTTTAATAATATATCTAATACTACTGAAATAATAATTGAAAATAGTGATAATAAAAATTACGATAACGAAAATGTAAATAAAAATGAAGAAAATGTTAACAAAAAAAATGAATCAAATGAAAATATTTTTGATGAAGAAATAAATATCAATAAATTGAATAAAAATTTAAATAATGTCTTACACAAAAAAGTAAATGGTAAAGATATAACTATTGAAGATGTTTCCAATGGAAATTGTGCTCAAGCTATAGAATATTATTATAAAGATTACTATTTTAATTGCATTAAAAGTCAAAACATTATTGTCACTGTAAACAATAATAAATATACTATTAAAGAAGCTTTAAATAATAATATTGTTACTATGGATGAATTAATTGAAGTAGGTTTTAAACCTGTAAGAAAAAATAATTTAGTTACAAAATAATAAAAACAAGAATTTTCTTGTTTTTTTTTAATAAAAAAAGACTATTTCTAGTCCTTATATATTAGTTTTTTCAAAATAAATTACATCATCACAATAACTATTATTTAAAAAACCTATATTTTTTTCTTTTAAAGTATAAATAACAATTGCACTATTAAATGATATATATTCATTATTATATTCTACTAAATTATTTTCTTTAGCTTTTTTAATTAAATTATTAAAATTATAGTTATCATTATTATTAATAATAAACATTGTGCTAGGATTATATTTTATTTTGCTTATGAGTTTTTCCATATTATCCCCTACTTTAACAATATCATAATTTAATTTATCTGCAAGGTCAAATATAATATTTTTATAATCGCCAATAAAAGTTAATATGCTAATTTTGTTATTATTTAATTTATCAGTAATCTTTTTAATAATATTTTTATCGTATGTATCCTTAAAAGAATTATTAATTATTTTAACTATTTTATTTTTATTAACTATATTATTTTTCAGTTCCAAAACATTTAATATATCATTTTTCTTTACGCAAATATTCTTACCACTTTTTAAAAGTAATATATCTTTTCGTAAATTGTTTTCCTCTTTACTTGTAATTAAAGCTTCTTTAAAATTATCATTTTCTAAATTATATAATTTTTTGTTTGATATTCGTTTTAACTCAAACTCCTTTTCTTTGATCATGTTACTAGTTTCATTTAATTTCACATAACTTAAAACACTATCAAGTAATTCTATAGCTTTATCTGGATTTTTTTTATTTGGAAAATACACATTTGCAAGATGTACTATTAATTCAATATTCTCATCGGATATATTAACTTTATGATAATCTATATATTCTTTTTTTATATTCTTCAAAATATTTATAGTATCAATTTCATTTGGTTCTTTTACGAAAATAGTTTCAAATCTTCTGGATAAAGCTTTATCTTTTAAGATATATTTTTCATATTCCTCTCTAGTTGTAGCACCTATACACTTAATATCACCTCTTGCAAGAAATGGTTTTAAAATATCACCTGCACTAATAGCACCTTCCGCTGCACCTGCATTTGCCATTGTATGAACTTCATCAATAAATAATATAATTTCAGAATGTTCTTTTATCTCTAAAATTATTTTATTTAACCTGTCTTCAAATTCGCCACGATACTTTGTACCAGAAATAAGTGATGCCATAGAAAGTTCAACCACAATTTTATCAAGAAATTCTTCATATATATTTCCACTAACTATTTTTCTGGCAATCTCTTCTACTATTGCACTTTTTCCCACTCCAGCCTCACCTATTAAAAGTGGATTATTTTTCTTCTTTCGAAGAAGAGTTTCAAGAACTAAATTTATTTCTTTATCTCTACCAACAACATGTTCTTTATAATCAACACATTCATTTAACACTTTACCATATTTATATATTAATAAATTTTCATATGTATTAGAGTTTTTTAAATAATTGTAAATAGCATCAACGTCTATATTCATATTAATAAGAAGCCTTATAGCAACGCCCTCGCTTGCATCAAGCATATTGAAAAGCAATTTTTCTTCACTTATATCCTCTGAAGAAAATAAAATAATTTTTTTTAATAATGGTGTATAAATATTATCTTTAACAATTTTTTCTTCACAAGGCATATTATTTTTTAAAAAATCTTTAAATTTATTATAAGTTAGATTATGTTTTTTTAAATACTTATTTATATTAGCATTACTATTTAAAATAGCTAACAGCAAATGCTCAGTTCCAACGTATTCATGATTTAAACTCTCACGCTCTTTTTCAGCACTTCTAAATAATTTACAAATTCTTTCATTATAAATATTTTCCATACAATATAATTATGTTTATCAAATTAAAAAAATATTCAAAATGATAAATAAAAACTTATAACTACCACTTTTTATAATCATAAAAAAGAAGGAAAAATTAATCGTTCCTTCTTTTTTAGAATATTACTTCTTGATATCGTTAGCTTTAATATGCTAGATTGATATTAAGAGAATTAAATATGTACTAAGTAATATCTGTGTACATATTTTTAATATTTACTTTTTTTCATTATTTATGATGACATTATTTTCCAATTTTTCATTTTCTCTTTGATAATTAAGGGCCATTCCAATAACAAATACGTAAGCAAGAAAATAAAACCAAATCATTAAAATACAGATATTTGCAAGTCCTCCATAAAACGAAGAATATGAAGCATAATGTAAAACATATACTGAATAAATTTCTGTAACTAAAGTCCATATAACTGTTGTAAATAAAGCTCCATAATTTGTATTATGTGATTTGATTTTTTTATCCGGAGCAAGCGTATAAATGATTTTTATTAAGAAAAATAAAAGTATAATCATCATCGGACTTCTTAAATACTCAAATACTTTTAATATAATATTTGTTATATTATCATTTAAATTAACTTTAGTTATAAGTGATACTATAGCGCTACCAAAAACTGGTACAAGAAGTAAAAAAGTAAGTAATAGTACTAAAATAATTGATAGTACTATTGCTTTAAAACGTCTTTTAAACCAACCATGATTTTCAATATTATATATTGTATTAGAACATAAAATTACTGAATCCATACCATTACTAGATAAATAATAACATGTAAGAATTATAATAGTAAGTTTTAGTCCTGAATTTGATACTGTGGATGTACTAAGAAGAAGATTTGCTACATCTTTTGAAAAAGCTTTTTGTAAAAAAGTATAAATAAAATCCATTGAAAGATTTAATACCGAAGCAAGATATGTAAGAAGTGATAAGGTAGGAACTAATGCAAGTACCATAAAAAATGCAAGCTGTCCTGGAAGTAATTTCATATCACTTCTTCTTAAAACTTTGAAAAATCTTTTGAAGAATCTTTTAATCCTCTTCTTCATTTTCTTCCTTTTGTTTTTTTAGTATTTTTGTTGCTTCATTTAAAGCATCCTCAATTGTTTTAATATCATCAATAATCATTGAATAGCCAAATTCTGCACCATACTCATAAGGTAATTTTTTAAACTCTTTATTTAATTTATGAATGTAGTTAGTTACTTGTTTTTGATTATATCCGACTAAATAAACAACAAATTCATTGCCATCACTACGAATAATATCAGAATTATCAAGTTGTGTTTTAATTAATACATTTGCGGCAGCCTTAATTTGTTTATCACCTTCTTCATATCCTTTTGTATCATTAATACTTTGAACGTGATTTAAGTCAATAACTAAAATAGTCTGAGGATATATTGTATTGTTATTCCATACTTTAATATTTTCACTTAGATAATTACGATTTTTAAGAAGTGTTAATTGATCAATAAAACGCATTTTATCATCTTTTTTTATCTTCTTAGCTATAGTAATTTTTTTAGTTTTTCTAATAACAAGATATGCAACAATTACAAATGCAAGTAATAGATATATAAAATATTTTGCGAATAAACCAATAACTTTTCCATACTTAACAGTTTCAGTATGATTGTTAATTCCCTCATTTAATATTTTTCTACTATCAAGAATAGATATATATTTATTTAATAATTTATATAAAGCACTATTATTTTTTACTCTAAAACTATATATTTCTTTTATACTGCCACTTGTTCTAATTGTATAGTTTTCAAGGCCATGACTTTTATAATATTCATAGATATTACTATCAATTAAAATTATTGTATCTTTTTTATTTAATTTTGTAAGTTCCGAAGAATTTTTATATGTCTTAACTTTTACATCACTAATATTATTTAAATAATTATGAAGTATTGAATTTTTTTGAACATACACCTCTTTACCACTTAATGCATTTAAGTTATTAACTACAACATCATTTTTCATATTTGCACAAATAACATAATTTACATCAATTCCATTTTGTGTTTTAAAATAACTATTATCAAAATTTAAATATCCAAAATAAACATCAATATCTTTATTTGTTAAAGCATTATTAAATTTTGCATCATTACTATATTTTTTAAATGTAAAATCAACATTTGCAAAAGACATAAATCTTTTTAAATATACGGCAACAATTCCACCATAATTGCCACCAGAAATAACTTCATATGGTGAATTATTAACATATCCGTATTTATAACTAACAGAACGCATTGCATCTATTTCCGTATCAGTTAAATTTAAACTTTTAGAAACTAAACTAAATAAACTATCATCGTAACTTTCTTCGAAATTTTCTTTCCAAGAATTATAGTATTTTCGAAGAATTGAACCAAATTCATCATTTGATAATGATAATGTATAATATGAATTTATATCTCCGAAATGATAAATAATTTCTTTATTATTACTTAGTATATTAGTTAAATAAAGATGAAGTGGTAATATTGCATATTTATTTTCTGACATTGAACTCATTAAATTATCTATCGTATCATATGTTTTAAATGATAAATTATAACTATTTAAATATTTTGATACATATGATAAATCATTTGCCAAAATTGCTATGTTCTTTCCTTGTAAATTTAATGGACTTGTAATAATTTCTGTACTATTTCCTATTAAAACAAAATGATCTACATACATAACTTCATCATTTTCTGATAAATTATTTTTAACTGTTAATGAAGTTCCTGAATTATTAGTTCCATAATTAAAGGCAATTTTATTAATATTTAATTTATACTCTTGAGCAAAATCATTTAAAAAATCAAAAAATATACCTTCTCCATTACTACCAAAAACTGACGCATTATTTAGTACATTAATACTTATTAGCGTAGATTTCGAACTATTCTCATCAATCCACCTTTTTTCAGATACGGTTAATTTATTCGAAGTTAAATAAAAATATAATCCTAAAAATGTAGCACATATAACTGCAATACATATAGATATATAAATAAAGAGCTTACTTTTCTTTTTCATCAGTATTTTCCTTCTCTTTTATTGGAGTATTATTATTCCAAGATACTACTTCTGAAGCAGCATTTTTTGAACCCATCATAGTAAAATTATCACTTTTTAAAATAAACTGTATATCATAATAACTAGTTATATTTTCATCAAATATGTCCAAAGAACTAGTAACTAATTTTTTTGCTTTTTCAAGATCAATTTTTTCATCAAATGTAGCAGTTATATAAATAATTCTTCCTTTTATATCAATATTTACAGTTTTAACGCTTTCATTTTCTAATAATCCATCTTTATAACTTGATTTAATTTCGTTAGAAATTGGATGTTTATCAATATCTACAAGCCTATTTCCATAAGTTGATGTATCTTTTGAATAAAAGAATGTTAGGGCAACAGAAACAATTGCAATAAAACATATAATTAAAATAATCACAAGAACAAAAACCACCCTATTATTCTTCCATAATTTTTTCATTTTCCACCTCAAATGTAAATTAATTATACTACATTATATGCAACAAATCAAATTACAAAAAAATAATGGTTTATTTTCCCATTATTCTTTTAATCTCATCTTCATTAATTATTTTTATATTAAGTTTTAATGCCTTATCATATTTACTTCCCGGGTCAGTTCCAACGATTACTGCATCTGTATTTTTAGAAACTGAGCCAGTAACTATGCCACCATTATTTTCAATAAATAGTTTAATTTCATCTCTTGGAATATTTTCAATTGTACCAGTTATAACAAATTTCTTATCTGTAATATCTTCATTATATACTTCTTTTTCACCTAAATAATTCATATTTATATTTAGTTTTTTTAATCTATCAATAAGATCTAAATTTTTATTAAAATACTCTACAATCGATTTTGCTATAATGCTACCTATATCTTTAATATTTGTTAAGGCCTCTTCATCTGCAGCCATTAATGCATCCATTGTTTTAAATTTTTTAGCAAGTATTTTAGCGGTTTTACTACCCACGTTTGAAATTCCTAAACCAAAAAGAAGTCTTTCTAAACTATTATTTTTAGAGTTTTCAATTGATAAAAGCAGTTTTTCTACACTTTTTTCTCCATAACCCTCAAGAAGTTTTAAATCTTCTTTATACTTTTCTAAATGATAAAAGTCATCAATATTAAGTACATATTTCATATTATATAAATCTTCAACTACTCTATCACCAAAACCATCTATATTCATTGCATTTTTCGAAGCGAAATGAATAAGTAGTTCAATATTTCTTTTAGGACATTCATTATTTACACAAAAATAATCTATATTTTCTCCTATTTTTACTAACTTGCTTCCACAAATAGGACAAGTTTTTATCATTTCAAAATCTTTTTCATCGCCAGTTCTTCTTTCAGGAAGCGCACGAATGACCTCAGGAATAACATCACCTGCTTTATGAACTGCTACAATGTCACCAATCTTAAGTCCTAAAGAAATAACATTATCTTCATTATGAAGTGTTGCTCTTGAAATTGTTGAACCCATAATAATGACTGGTTCAAGAACAGCATTCGGAGTTATTTGACCAGTTCTACCAACTGTAAAAATAATATCATTAAGTCTTGTATAAACTTCGTCATTAGGAAATTTATATGCAATAGCCCATCTTGGATATTTTGCCGTATATCCTAAATTTTTTTGAGCAGTTAATTCATCAACTTTTATTACTACACCATCTATATCGTATGAAAGACTTTCTCTTTTACTACCTAAATTATTTATATAATCTTCGATTTGTGTAAGAGAGCTTACTAGTTTATTCCACTCAGTGTTAACTTTAAATCCTAATTTTTTCATAAATTCTAAAGCTTCATGATGAGTTTTTAAATTATAATCTTCGGGATTAGGTAAATGGTATATAAATACATCAAGATTTCTTTTTGCTGCAATTGAGGAATCAAGTTGTCTAATAGATCCCGCAGCAGCATTTCGACAATTCTGAAGTAAAGGAAGACCTTCTTTTTTTCTTTCTTCATTTAATGATTTTAAAGTATCTTTATGCATAAATATTTCTCCACGTACTTCAATATCAATTTTCTCTGGTAATGAAAGTGGTACATTTTTAATGGTTTTAACATTATGCGTTATATTTTCTCCAACTGTTCCATCACCTCTTGTGGCCGCAGACACTAAAACTCCATTTTTATAAACTAAAGAAACAGATAAACCATCTATTTTTTGCTCGCAAACAAAATGTGGAGATATACCCGCATTTTTAATTTTATTATAAAAATTTTCAATTTCCTCAATATTAAAGACATCCGGAAGTGAAAGCATTGGTTTTTCATGAACAACTTTTTCAAATTTAGAAATTACTTTTCCGCCAACTCTTTGTGTCGGTGAATCAGGCATTTTGTATTCTGGATATTTTTCTTCAAGAAGTTCAAGTTCTCTTAAATATTTGTCATACTCTTGATCTGTTATACTTGGATTATCAAGTGTGTAATATTCATAACCTGCTTTATTTAAAAGTTTAACTAAATATTCAATTCTTTCTTTCATAAATTAATTCCATAAATTACTTGGATAAATTCCTTTTTCTATATAATCTAAAATTTCTTTTTTAACATTATCTAAATCTTCTTTATAAGTCATTCCAATCCATTTAGCAGGAGTATTTATAACGTCAACTTTTCCCTCTTTTACATATACATCTACAACATCTGGAAGTAAAAATTCTCCTTTTGTTAAATCTGCAGTATTTAAAAAATTTTCAAGCATTGAGGTGATTTTATCGAAAATATTTGTATTAAATCCATACATAAGCATAGAGCATGGATTAGTAAGTGGACAAGTAAATGACTCATCACTATTAAGTGGAGTGCATATTGCCTTATCACCCACTTTTTTTACTTTACATTCAGTTATAGCATTAATAACTCCATTATTTGATAAAACAATACCTCTTTTTACTTCTCCCTCATCAGATAAAGTAGAACCTACTTCGTATCCTACAACGCAAATTCCATCTTCCTTATCTAAATATTTACTTAAGATTTCAAAACTTTCTTTGCCATAAAAATCATCTGCAGATATAAGACCAAATGGTCCATTTATAACGTTTTTTGCACAATAAAGAGCATGTGCAGTTCCTAATGGTTTTACTCTATCAATTTTTATATCAATTGGTAAATTTTCCATTTCTTGATAAGCATACTCAATTTTTATACCTTTGATTCTTTTTGATACAGTTTCCTCGAATAAACTTTGATTTTCTTTTTTTATAACAAATACAATTTTGTTAAATCCTGCATTTTTTGCATCATAGATAGAATAATCTATTAAGAATTCTCCGGATGGTCCAACAGGCTCAATTTGTTTAAGTCCTCCAAATCTTGATCCCATTCCTGCGGCTAAAATTACTAAAGTTTTTTCTTTCATTTAATTCACCTTCCTTATACCTTTATAATTTTTCAAAAACTTTCTTGTCCCAATTTTATGATTAAATGCTATAGTTATAAATTTTTCATCTATATCTATTATAACACCTTTTCCATATGTTATATGCATAACTATATCACCTTTTTTAAGTTCATTATTAGTGCTATCATCATCACCATATAATAATTTAGATTTTACTGAATTAATAGCATCTTGTTTTCTTTCCTCTTTTTCAAGTAAGTTTTCTCTTATTTCACTTATAAACCTACTTGGAGGATTCATTTGAATATTTCCATAAAGCATTCTTTTACCAGCATTTAATAAATATAATCTTTCCTTAGCTCTTGTTATAGCAACATACATTAGTCTACGTTCTTCCTCGAGTTCTTCTTCATCATATAATGCTTTGCTTATTGGCATAATATTTTCTTCAAGTCCTACAATAAATACAACTTTAAATTCAAGACCTTTGGCACTATGAATAGTCATTAAAGTAACCGCATCAGAATCTTCACTATATTCAGTAGCATCAGCAACTAGACTTACCTCTGCCAAAAAATCACTCAAATTTACATTCCCTGTAACTTTTTCGTAGTTTTCACTTACACTTCGAAATTCCATTAAGTTTTCTATTCTTATATCACTTTCTAAAGATTTATCTTTTTCATAAGTTTCTTTCATTTTAGAAAGTTCTAAAGTTTTATCAATTAACTCAGTTATCGAAGAGTTTTTACTAAATTCAATTAACTTTAAAATAAGCTCTTTAAATTCTAACTCTTTTCCACTTTCAATTGCTTCGAACATAGAAATATTTTCAATGTTTGCTTTTCTTTCCAAATTTTCTATAGTCTTATCACCAATTTTTCTTTTTGGTTCATTAATAACTCTTTTTAATGATATATCATCTTTATAATTTGCTATAAGTTTTAAATAAGCAAGTAAATCTTTAATTTCCTTTCTTTTATAAAAGTAATAACTTCCAAAGACTTTATATGGAATATTTTCTTTTACCATTTTATCTTCGACCGCACGTGATTGAGCATTAGTACGATAAAAAATTGCTATATCTTTTCTTTGATAACCATTATTAAGTAAATTTTTTATTTCATCAATAACTCTTAAAACTTCGGCTTCATCATTATAAGAACGAATATATTTTATTTTAAGTCCCTCTCCCAAATCAGAAAACAAATCAATGTCTTTTCTTTGCCTATTATGTTTTATTACATCATTTGCAGCATCCAAAATAGTTTGTGTACTTCTATAATTTTGAGGAAGTTTAATTACTTTACAATCATTAAAGTCTTTTTCAAAATTTAATATATTTTGATAATTAGCTCCTCTAAAAGCATAAATTGATTGAGATGGATCACCTACCACAAATATATTTTGATATTTTTTAGATAATAACTTAACCATTTTGTATTGAACTTCATTTGTATCTTGATATTCATCAATTAAAATATATTTAAATCTATCTTGATACTTTTCTAAAATATCTTGATTATGAATAAAAAGTTCTACTGGTTTTTTTAAAAGATCATCAAAATCAAGTGTATTATTTCGTGATAGTATTTTTTCATATTCATAATAAACTTTAACTGCAATCTTTTCGTTTTCAGCAATTAAAAAATTTGCTATCTCACTATCATTTAATAAATTATTTTTTATAAAAGAGATTTTACTTCTTATAAATGATGGTGTAACCATTTTATCTAGAATATTTTGGTCTTTCATAATTTTTTTAATAATACTATTTTGATCTTCAGTATCTATAATTGTAAATGTGTTAGTTAATTTCAAAATTTCATAATTTTCTCTAATAACTCTTAACCCAAAAGAATGAAAAGTTCCTATAAAAGCATATACTTTACCAATTAAATTTTCTACTCTAGTACGCATTTCATTTGCAGCCTTATTAGTAAATGTTATTGCTAATATATTATTTGATGAAACACCACTTTCAATTAAACTAGCAATTCTTGTAGTAAGTACTTTTGTTTTACCTGAACCTGCACCCGCAATTACCAAACATGCGCCATCTTTAAAAGAAGCAGCTTCTTTTTGTTTTTCGTTTAATCCATTTAAGTAATCCATATTTACTTTATTCTCCTTACAATTTTTATTATAACAAAATAAAAGTATTTAAAAAAGTAACTATACTTAAACTAGACAGTAAAAAAAGTATTTTGTATAATTAATGTGGTGATATTATGAAAAAGAAAAGTATATTTATTGTAATGATATTAATTTGTTTATCATTATGTGGCTGTGGTAAAAAAATGCCTAAAGAAAATCCTATAGTAACTATGAACATTAAAGATTATGGACAAATAAAAATTGAACTTTATCCTAATGAAGCCTATAATACAGTTGCTAATTTTGTTAATCTTGTAGAAGATGGTTTTTATAATAACAACACAATTCATAGAGTACAAAAGGACTTTGTAATTCAAGGTGGAGATCCTACAGGAACTGGAACTGGAGGACCTGGCTACTCTATCAAAGGTGAATTTAGTCAAAACGGATATAGAAATAATTTGTCACATACAAAAGGAGTTATTTCAATGGCAAGAAGTTCTGATAAAAACTCTGCAGGTAGTCAATTTTTTATAGTTTTAAGTGATACTGCAAGTTCATCACTAGATGGAATGTATGCTGCTTTTGGTAAAGTTATCGAAGGAATGGATATAATTGATAAAATTGCAAATGAAGATCATGAAATTACAAATAAAGATTATGGTATTTTAAAAAATTTAATAATTATAGAAAGTGCCAGTGTTGATACAAAAGGATATACTTACAAGGTAACTAAAAATTAGTTATCTTTTTTCATATTTATTGTAAAAAAAAGATAAATTAGATATAATTAATATGGTGAATAAAGATGGCAAAAAGGAAAAAAAGTAAAGAAAAAGAATCAAGTCCAAAATATAGTATTGAACTTACTGGATTAATTTTAATATTAATTGGTATTATAGGTATGGGCTTTGGATATATAGGTGCATTCATAAAAGAATTTATGATGTTTTTAGCAGGAGAATTTTGGTTTGTAATTTTGTTTGCAATTTTATTTTTAGGTGTGTCAATGCTATTTAAAAGGAAACTTCCAAATTTCTTTTCTACAAGACTCATTGGACTATATATATTATTTTTGATAATATTAGTCCTAGGACATTTTGAATTATTAAAAAAGACCGCAGGATTTTCTGACTTATTAAACGTTACTTATAATAATTATATGAATAGAATTTCTTCGATAAGTAAAACTGATTCTCTTTTATCAAGTGGTTCTAGTTCAATTGTTATTGGTGGTGGATTTATTGGAGCAATATGCTCAGGCGGTCTTAACGCAGCATTTAGTTTAAATGGAACTAAAATCGTGTTAGTAGTACTAGGAATCTTTTCGTTTATTTTAATATTTAATATAACAATGTCGGACATAATAGAAAAAATTAAAAGTATATTTAAATCAAATAAATCTAATGACGAAGAAAATGTTAAAGATAAAAAAGAATACGTTGTTGAGGGTGATGAACTCGTAGGAATCAAAGACACTACTAGAATTGAGGAAAAAGAAAAACCTAAAGAAAAAATTGTTATTACAAGTATTGATGATTTAAAAAGTATTAATGTTCCTGAAGTTAAAGAAAGTTTTGAACCAACAACTATAGAAAATGATGAGAGTGCAAGTAATCCAGATATTTATAGGCTTCCTAAATTTGATTTACTTACACCTACTCCTAAAAACAAGAAAAATGGTGAAGAAGCATTTATTAAATCAAATCAAGAAAAACTTGAGCGCGTATTAAATGATTTTGAAATAAAAGGAAAAGTTGTAGAAATTCATATAGGACCTGCCGTAACAGAATATGAAATAACTGTTCCAAGTGGAACTAAAGTTAGTCGTATTGTTGGTATAAATAAAGAAATAGCACTTGCTATGGCTGCTAAAGAAGTTCGTATACAGGCCCCTATTCCTGGCAAAAATACTATTGGTATCGAAATTCCAAATAAAGAAATATCTTCTGTTGGATTTAGAGAAGTCCTTGAAGCAACATGGCAAACTAATGGTGCAAATAAAATATTAGTTGCTTTAGGTAAAGATATTATGGGTAAATCTATTCTTGCAGATTTATCAAAGATGCCTCACCTTTTAGTTGCTGGTTCTACTGGTTCTGGTAAATCAGTATGCATTAACACTATTATTTGTTCAATTTTAATGCGTTATAAACCAAATGAAGTAAAACTTGTTTTAGTAGATCCTAAAAAAGTTGAACTTACAAATTATAATGGTATTCCTCATTTATTATGTCCTGTTGTATCAGATCCTAAAAAAGCATCTGTAGTACTTCAAAAAGTTGTTGCTGAAATGGAAAAACGTTATGACTTATTTGCAGAAAAAGAATTTAAAAATATTGCTGGTTATAATGAATGGGTCGATAAAGAAAATAAAAAAAATCCTGATAATAAAATTACAAAAATGCCATATATTGTAGTAATAATAGATGAACTTGCTGACCTTATGCTTGTAGCATCAAAAGAAGTTCAAGACTCTATTATGAGAATAACTCAAATGGCCAGAGCTGCAGGTATTCACTTAATCGTAGCAACTCAAAGACCTTCAACAGACATTATTACAGGTGTTATTAAAAATAATATTCCATCAAGAATTGCTTTCTCTGTATCATCTGCAATCGATTCTAGAACAATACTAGACTCTTCAGGAGCAGAAAGTCTTCTTGGTAAAGGTGATATGCTATATCTTCCAATGGGTGAAAGCCATACAACTCGTATTCAAGGATGCTTTATATCAGATAATGAAATTAGTAAATTAATAGAATATTGTAAAACTCAAAGTAATGCAAAATACGATGAAACATTCACAAATACAGAAGTAGCCCACTCTTCTTCATCTGGCAGTTCAAATTCAGATGCTGATGGTGATGACCCTATGTATAATGAAGTTGTTGAATTTGCAATTGAGACTGGTAAAATAAGTGCTTCGCTAATTCAAAGAAGATTTAGATTTGGTTATAATCGTGCCGCAAGAATGATAGACCTTCTTGAAGCACGAGGTATCGTAGGTCCTCAAAATGGTTCTAAACCACGTGAAGTTTTAGTAAAATTAGAGAAAGATAATACTGACTAAGTTTACTTTAAAATAAATATTTGTTAAAATAAGGATGGTGATTTTATGGCAAAGAAGAAAAGTAAAAAAGACATTCGTTCTTGGAAAAACATTGTTTACTCTATATTAATTGGAATAATAATTATTCTTCTTATATGGTATGTGTGTTCATGGCATGTTGTAAAAAAACAAGAAAAATATATTAATAGTTATTTAATATCTTCAAATACTGTTAACCTTGAAATAAAGGATATTTCTGAAATAGTTCAAGTTTTAAGAGAATCACCAAGTGAATATTTTGTTTTAGTAAGTTACACTGGTGATGAAAAAGTATTTAATTTAGAAAAAAAATTAAAAACCATAATTGATAACTATAATTTAAAAGATGAAATATACTATGTAAATATAACAAGTATTAAAGATGATGATAATTTTTATGAAGAAATAAATGAAGCGTTTAATACTAAGTTAATTAGTTCTGTACCTACTATATTATATTTTAAAAATAATGAACTTGAAAAAGTTATACCAAGTAATGGTAATGCTAAAATGATTAGCGAATTTGAAAAAGTATTAAGAACTAATGGTTTTGAGGTTAGTAAATAATATATGATAAATATTGTATTATTCGAACCAGAAATTCCACAAAATACAGGTAATATTATGCGTACTTGTGTTGCTACAAATTCTACTTTGCATCTAATTAAACCTTTTGGTTTTATCTTAGATGATGTTCATATAAAAAGATCTGGCGTTAATTATATAGATAAATGTAAATATTATATTTATGAAAATATCGAAGAATTTTATGAAAAAAATAAAGGTACATTTTATTATCTAACTAGATATGGTCATAAGTCGCAAGATAAATTTGATTATTCTGACACTTCAGAAAATATATATTTTGTGTTTGGTAAAGAGTCTACGGGTATTCCTCCTAAATACTTAAAACCACATATTGAAAATTGCATAAGAATACCAATGACTGACAATGTACGAGCTTTAAACCTATCTAATACTGTAGCAATTATGGCCTATGAAGCATTAAGGCAACAAGGATATCCAAACTTACTAAGTGATGAACCACATAAAAGTAAAAATTTTATCGAAGAATCCGAGGACTAACAAGTCCTTTTTTTAATTAAAAAAAGATATAGATTAATCTATACCTTTTGATTTTAAGAATTTAATTAGTTCTTCTTCATCTTTATATCCAATAAATCCTGCTTCTTGTTTATTTGATTTAGAAACAATAATTGTTGGTGTAAAACCATAATTATCTAAGAAATAGCCATAAGTTTCTGTAAGCGTGCCACCATCATCGGTTTCATTTAATGTTTGTGTTGACTTCATTGTAAGAAGACTTATAAATTCCTTCCATTCAGAGGAAGAACGATCAACTTTAGTAATATCAATATATTGAGTTACATAATTGAGTTTTTGACTAGCATTTTTAAAATATGGTAACATTTTTTCACAAACAGTACAAGAACTTCTGCCTACATATATTACATGATAATTATCACTTTTGAATATTTCTAAAGCTTCCTTTATAGTTATTTCATTCATAAATGAAGTATCATACTTATCATTACCCTTTTTAATCATAATAAATGATAAAATAAATATAATAGTGACAAGAATTACAACAATAAACAAAAGTATTTTAGAAAGCCTATTCATTAAATTTGCATTAACTCACTTTCTTTATTCTTAATTTCCTCATCAATTAATTTATTATATTTTTCCACAAGTTCTTGAAGATCTTCTAAATAAAGTTTTTCCTCATCCTCAGGATATTTTGCTTTTGTTATTTCATCTTTAGCATCTTGTCTTATATTTCTTAATGCAACTTTTCCTTCTTCGCCAATATTTTTAGCCATTTTAACATACTCTTTTCTTCTGTCTTGAGTAAGTTCAGGAATAGTTAAAATAACCATTTCTCCATTGTTTGTAGGATTAATGCCAATATTTGCTTCATTAATTGCTTTTTCAATATCTTTTATAGCATTTCTATCAAATGGTTTAATTAATAATTGTCTTGCCTCCGGTGCCATTATATTAGCTATACTTTGTATTGGTGTCATACTTCCATAATAAGAAACCATTATACCATTTAAAAGTGCTGGGTTTGCTCTTCCTGCTCTAATGTTTAAAAGTCTATTTTTAACATTTTCTAAAGCATTTTTCATTTTGTTTTCTGTGTCCATATATTTTCCTTTCTAACTAAGAACTATAACATCATTATAATCATTTTGTTCAGCTTTTACAAGTATTGTTATAACTAGTCTTCCAAGTTTATCAACATAAAGTTCATAATTTGAAAGATTATTTATAGTGTCCTCGACTTTAATAGGATTTTCTTTATTTATTAAATTTTGATCATTTAAGTATGCTGTCAATTTTGTTTTAATATCATCTTTGCTTACATTAAATTTACTTAAAAGTTCATCATTATTATAAAGCTTACCTGTTTTTTTATCAAATACATAAGTACTACTTCCTAAATAGGAAATAATCGTTTCGTAATTAAAACTAAATTTATTTTCAATTATTGAAATGTAATCTGAGTAATAAACAATATCATATTTGGCAAATTTTGCACTTATTAAATGATTATAATTAGCTTTATCGTTTGTTTCATCATAAACCGGTGTTTTACTCATTTCTTCATTTTCTTTATTTAAGATGTTTTGAATGCCATCTTTATCTTCGAAGTTTATATTTATATCTTTGTATTCTATATCAAGTTCTCCTTCAACAACATTAACATTTGTATAATAAATATATTCTTTTGTAGGGTCTGTTCTTATATCTGTAGATTTAATTTCCGTAACAGTTTGATTAACTTCGTTTTTTAGGTGTTCACTTTTCTTCATCAAATAAAAGCCTCCAAAAATGAAAATCAAAATAACTATTACAAAAATATATACTTTAATTTGATTGCTTTTCATAATTTATAAAATCCTCCAATGCTTTTTTTAAAGTGATTTTCTTTAGATTAGTACGATAATTATCAAAATATTCCTCTGCACTATTATAACCATGAACAAATGCATCTTCATCATCAAAAAGTTTAATTACACCTGCTCTTTTAATCAAAAATGTTGGTGCATAAATATTTTGACTTCCATCATCTAAAGTTACAATATAATCTTTCAAATAATTTACAATACTTTCATAACTACCATTTTTATATTTTCGATCTTCTGTCATATCATAATAATATATTTTCTTTATACCAACTTCTTTAGCTACTTCATTTAAAATATTTGCATAATAGCCCACATAAGAATTATTTTTATAACCAAATAAAATGAGTACATTATCATTTTTTATGTAATTTAAAGTATCTTGAGCATTTAAATAAAGAAAAACATTGTCAGTGGTAATTTCTTTATATTCATTTATAAATTTATCACTATCACTAACATTATTTGCAGTTTTTTCAAATGAACCAAAATAAATAAATAATGCTATAAATATACAAAACATTATAATATATATAACCATTTGAGTTTTACTTTTAAAAAATTTTTTCTTCTTATTCATAATTATCACTATATATATAATATCAAATTTTGTTAAAAAAATCTATATTTTCAAATTTATACAAAAAAAATGATGATATAAAATCATCAAATTTTTACCAGGAACCTCCGCCTCCACCGCCAGAGCCTCCCCCTGAAGAGCCTCCGCCTGAATCGCTTGGACTCGAAGACATCGCACTTGATGCAGAAGTCATTGTCGAAGACATAAAACCTCCAAATGAATTCATATCAAATGAAGAATAACCATCATACCAATCTGGCGCTTTCATAGAAATTGACTCGAATTTTTTTATCCACTTATCTGAAACACCTAAAGCATAACTAAATGGTAAAATTTCATAAAAATATTCTGGATTTTTTAATACTAATGCCTCAAGTTGTTTCTTCTCAGAAACATTTAAAAAATTCTTAAATCCCATTATTTTTCCAAGCATCTCGTTACCATATTTATTCCTTTTTGGTAAAAACTTAAGAAAAACTATCATCAAAATAAGTAATAAAACACTAAATAAAGCACCCATCATAAGTAGAAAATCATTAGTTATTACTAAAAAAAATGTAGTTTGATATGTCATGAAAAATGAATGAACCACTACAAAACCTAACATTAAGGATTTTGCAAAAAGTTTCATTGGAGCAAATATTCCTACAGTATAAAATGGTAAATAGAATAAACACATTCTAAATATCTCCCAAAAATCACTTAAATCACCATAACTTAATGTTGGAACCGCTAATAAAGTTATTATTGAGGCGAAAATAAACAGAATTATTGTTGCATAACTTGTCCATGGATTTTTATTAAAAATAACTTTTTGATTTTTTCTATTGTTCATATTTCTTAATATTTTATTTAAAGTAGTATAAAAACTATTATATAACTCATTTTTCGTTACAAAAATATTCCCATTTAAATTTGCATCATTATTTTGATTTATTTCTGAATAATCACTATTTTTGCCATCTTTAAACAATCCTTCTAAAAATAGTTTTTCATTTTCATTATCACCATCATAATCTTTTAATTTAGTTATTACAAAATTATCGTCTTTAGAAAAAAATGATTTATTTTTAGTTTCAGTTATTTTAATATATCCCTTATTTGCTAAATATATTAGTAATGATATTACATCTTTATTATCAGCCCTACCTTTATAAAAAAAGCCAATCTCTAAGCTATTAAATTTTTTAGGTGGATAAAATTCTACTGTTTCAATCACCTTATCATCTTTACCATATTTTAGCCATAGCAAAAATGAAATAATAGCGCCAATACTAGGTATAATAAACATTAATATAGCCCATTTTGAAGTATTGCTTTCAGTATTTGTAAAATAACCTTCAGGTAGCTCAATTCTTATAGTTAGTGCCTCATTTTCATTAAGAGTACCATTATATTTTCCTTTGATAATATTACCGTTTACATTATACTCTATATTAGATGAATCTGTAGAACCTTTCTTTCCACTTGAAAAACCAATTTTTGTTTTATCAAACTCCTTTGGCATTATAATAGTAAAAGTGACATCACTTATTGTAGTATCCCACTCACCACCAATTATATCAAAATATAATTCATCATAGTTTTTCGATGTATCTTTACCTATATTATATAAATAACTAATTACATAATTTTTATGACCTGTTAAAGTGTAGTTAGCATCACCAATTTTTAGTATCTTATATCCATTTCCTGTAGATAAGCTATATTTATCACTTACGTATACATTACTAACTTTGGCAATGTTTCTAGATTTTGTACCATCTAGCCTAGTTACCTCATTTTTTAATGGTATTTTTCGATAAATACCATGTTTAGGTGTTAAGAAGTACGCGTCAATTTTTTCTGTTATATCAAATGAATTACTTTCATTTACAATAATATTTACATCATAGCCACTCAAAACATAATCGTAAAATTTTGAATTATCAGCATTAACTTTTGGAATGATACAAAACAAAATAAACAAAATAAAAGTTTTAAATTTTCTCATACTACAACCTACCTACTATAAATAGTATAACATAAAACACATAAAAAAACTCGGTTTTTTTAACCGAGTAAATTTTTTATTTAATTTGATTCATTACTTCTTCAGCAAAGTTATCATTTCTTTTTTCAAGGCCTTCGCCTACTTCGTAACGTACCATAGAAACAAGCTCTCCACCATTGTTAGTTACATAGTCTTTTACTGAAATATCGCCGTTTTTAATAAATGGTTGTTCAGATAAACAAATTTCTTTGTAATATTTTTTTATTCTTCCTTCAACCATTTTTTCAGCTATATCAGCAGGTTTACCTTCGTTAATTGCAATGTTTCTTTGAACCTCTTTTTCAGCATCAAGAACATCTGCAGGTACTTCACTTGGAAATAAATATAAAGGTTTCATAGCAGCAGCTTGCATTGCAACTTCTTTAGCTACTTCTTCACTGGCACCTTTTACTACTGTAAGAACCGATATTTTGCCACCCATGTGAATGTATGCGCCAAAATGTTCATCATCAGTTTTAGTAACTTTTTCAAATCTTCTTAGTGATAATTTTTCACCAATTTTAGCTGTTTTAGCAACAATTAAATCATTTAAAGTTTCACCAGCATAAGGTAAATTTTTCGCTTCTTCTAAAGTAGATGCATTACCTTCAAGAATTGTTTTTCCTAAAGCATCAACAAATTCTTTAAATTCAGTATTATTACTTACAAAGTCAGTTTCACTATTCACTTCAATAATAACAGCATTATTACCATCAACATAAATATTAGATAAGCCTTCAGCAGCAATTCTACCTTCCTTTTTAGCAGATTTTGCAATACCTTTTTCTCTTAAATAATTAATTGCTTTATCTTTATCACCATCGCATTCAGATAGAGCTTTTTTGCAATCCATCATTCCAGCACCAGTAATTTCTCTTAATTCTTTTACTAAACTAGCAGTAATTTCCATTATATCCTCCTTAGTTTAAAGCATTTATTAATTCTTCTTTTTTCATTGAAGAATATCCTTTAACACCTTTTTCTTTAGCTATAGTTTTAAGTTCAGCAAGTGTTTTAGAACTTAAATCATCATTTTTTTCTTCTTCATCTTCAACAATATCGTTAATTAGATAAACATCACTTTCTTTACCTTCTTTAACTTTTTCATCAATTACTTCATCAGCAATTAATTCTTCCATTGAAGCATTTTTCTTATTTTTATCTTCTTCAGTAACGTAGTCAACTACTTCTAAATTGTTTGCTTCACAAATAGCATTAGTAAGTACTCCTAAAAGAACTTTAATACTTCTTACAGCATCATCATTTCCTGGTATTACATAATCAACTAAATCAGGATCTCCATTAGTATCTACAACACCAAATACTGGAATATGAAGTTTTCTTGCTTCCTTAATTGCATTGTATTCTTTTCTTGGGTCTACAATAATAAGTGCTTGTGGAAGTTTAGTCATTTCTCTAATACCACATAAAAGTGTATTTAATTTGTCATATTCTTTCTTAATTTTAATAACTTCTTTTTTAGGTAGTGCTTCAAATGTTCCATCACTTTCCATTTTTTCAATGTCCTCAAGTCTTTTAACTCTTCTTCTAATAGTTCTGAAGTTAGTTAAAGTTCCTCCAAGCCATCTTTCAGTTACATAGTAAGAATTACTTCTAAGTGCTTCTTCTACAGCAACTTCTCCTGATTGTTTTTTAGTTCCTATAAATAAGAACTTTCCGCCATTACTAGCAATAGTCTTAATTTCACTATAGGCTTCTTCTAGTAATTTTTGTGTTTTTTCAAGATCAATAATATAAATATCATCTCTTGAATTAAAAATGTACTCTTTCATTTTTGGATTCCATCTTTTAGTTTGATGTCCAAAATGAACTCCTGCTTCTAATAAATAACTCATAGAAACAACGGCCATAAAATATCCCTCCTTCGTTATTACACCTTAACGCTTCATCCTAACATTTCACCCTCTTCGGGCACTCGAAACCTTAGTCCACATTAATGTTTATTTGCTTTTAAAGCCAACATTATATTATCAAAATTTTTCGGTAATTACAAGCATTTTAAAAGAAAAAACCGGCTTATAACCGATTTATTTTCTAGCAAGTTTTCCACCATGCTCTTTCTCCACGTCTAGTAACATGTACTAAAGGAAGGCCACACTTTTCTGCATACATTTTTACCATTTCTACATTTTCACAATAATCATTATAAAATACTGCAATTGGTTTAGGGGTACCAGTAATAACAATTTCCGAATATGTCGCCATATTATTATCTAAAACTTCTTGTTCAATTCGCTCAGGAATAAGCAATTTTGACACTTCTGGTTCTTCATAAAAAACTGTTGATTCATCAGTCGAAGGATACTGCCAATTTTTAGGTAAATTTCTATCTATAAACTCACTTTTTGTAAGTTCCCAACTTCCAGCGTCACATGAACAGCATTCATCGAAATTATTATCTGCACCAAATAAAAGTCCAAATTCACCAGATGTTTGAATTTTATCAGTTAAAAGTGAAGTACATACCTTATGAATTTCATTTGGACTTACACTGCCTGCAGTAAAAGTATGTGCAAGATACGCAAAATGATTTGGGTCATAATCATTTGGATCTGTTAAAAAATCCTTCCAGTGTTTTTTCGCAAGTGGCTCTAAAGTTTTTTCTAATTCTAAAATACTAAGATAATTTTTTTCAAAAGCATCATAATCATCTTTAAAGTCATCACTATAATATGGATATACATCTCTATAATCCTCAGGAATTTCTGGATATTTTTCTAAAAAAGCTTTCATTTCTAAAAGAGCATCCATAGGAACGTTTTCACCCACTAAATCTTTAGCACATCGTAAAGTATAACCAGCTTTATGTAGCATAAATTGAACATTGCCATAATAAGGAAGCATTTTTCTTCTTTTTAAATCTTCTTTAATATTTTTATTTTCTTCAATATATAAATTGATATATTCCTTAATTGCACTTTCAAAGTCAATTCCACTTTCATAATGATATTTAACTATTGCCTCTAAAACATTATGATAGTAATCCTTTCTTTGTTTTATTGTAGGTTCATAAGGATACACTTTAAAACTATCGTCCTTATACCTAATAGAGCATTTCAAAGATAAATAAAGTTCACATTCTCTTATCAAAGTATATTCTATATTGTCTGTTACATACGTACAAAATGGATGTTTTAAAGATAAATAACTAGTCATAAAAGAAACATACTCTGAATATGTTGTTACATTTCTTAAAGCCTCAGCATTACTGTCTGGATACATTTTAATATCTTTTTCTATAACATCTCTTATCATACAATTATGATATCATAAATATAAAAAAAAGTAATTAATTTATCATAAAAAAATGTAATTATTCTTTAGGTTTAGAATAATTACATCCACAATAATTTTGTCTATACAAATTATATTTTTTTGAATATTCAATAGATTTTTTATATCCATCATTTTTTTTAAAATCTGAGTAAAGATACTTTATCCCATATTTTTCCTCTAAATCATGACCAATTTGATTTAAAACTTGTGAATTTTTATATGGACTTACAGAAAGTGTTGTACAAAAATAATCAAATCCCATTTGTTTTGCTAAATTGCAGGTTTTTTCCATTCTCAGATTATAACATCTATGGCATCTTTCTCCACCCTCTGGTGCATCTTCATAACCTTTTGCTATTTCTTTGAAGTTTTCATTTTCATAATCACAATCTAAAAAATCAATTTCATTTTTTCCTTTATATTGTGTTATAAAGTGTTTTTGTTCTTCTTTTCTTTTTTCATATTCTTCTTTTGGCTCTATATTTGGATTATAATAAAATACAGTTACTTTAAAATTTTCTGCCAAAACAGATAATACATATGATGAACATGGTGCGCAGCAACTATGTAAAAGCACAGTGGGCGTGTCATCAAGATTTTTTACTATATCTTTAAAAAGATTATCATAATTTATTTTCATTACTTGCCTCTTTTTTCGGTAAATATATTATCATTATTTTTACTTTTTTAAAAGAGAATTTTACTCAGTTTTTTCCTCAGAATATTTTTTAAATACATAATTTTTACTGGAGCTATCTAAATATAAAGTTCCTTTATCGGTTAACGCAGAATATATTTCTTGATATTTATTTAATTTTTCAATATTTATTAAATTTACATATATAGTATTTCCATCCTTCATTCTAAGTAAAAACCTTTCATCATCAATTACAGTATTTTCGTATTTATCAACAGAATACTCAATCTCACTTATCATTTGATAATTACTATTATCAACTTTTGCTAGTGATTTTATTAATTCCTTGTATATTTCACTTGGAACATAATTTATAAGTACAGGATAACCAATGTATTTATCTTCTATATCAATTTCTTCTTCGTTAGATAAAACTAATTTTTTTGTTAATACATTTAAAAATAATATTTTATTTTCCTCAATATTAATAATAATTGTGCCATTTAATCCTCTTTCAATTTTAGCTTTTTTAATTAAAGGATTTTTCTCTAGATTTTTTTCTATTTTATAAGTGCTTATTTTAAATATTGAATCATTATAAGAAATTTTAGACTGACTTATTACATCTTCTTCAGTAAGTAAATTATTTCCTTTAATACTTATATTTTTAATTGGCAATTTAATAAAATAATAAATAAGCGTAATTAATAAATAAACAAAAAGAAGTAAAAATATAATTCCAGTAATCCTTACTTTTTTCTTGGGTTTTTTCATAATTTATCCCACCATATTATTTTTGGCTCAACTTCTAAAGTTATTCCATAATTTTCTTGTACTTTAAGAATTATATAATTAATTAACCTTACTACATCATCAAATGAAGCACTACCTTTATTTATAATAAAATTTGCGTGTTTATCACTAATATAAGCATCATTTATATGATAACCTTTAAGTCCTAAATCATCGATTAATTTTCCGGCACTCATATTTTCCGGATTTTTAAAAATACTTCCTACAGAGGGCATATCAAGTGGTTGAGATTTTAATCTTTTATCATTATTTTCTTTCATTTCTCTTAAAGTTAAAATAGGGTCACCTTTTTCTAAAATAAAGGTTGCAGATAAAATCAATCCTTCAATATCTGTATATCTATAGCCATATTTTATATCACTTTTTAATATATTTTTTATATTTCCATTGTTATCAAGAACCTCAACACTATAAATATAATTTAAAAGTTCTTTATTATAACATCCAGCATTGCCTTTTATAGAGGCACCAACTTCACCTGGTATAAGTGATGCAAATGAAAGAGAAACTAACCCATTTTGGAGACATACATTATTTAAAAAACCTAACTTTACTCCACATTCTGCTGTTACAAATTTATCATTTATAGATATTTTATTAAGCTTATTTAATTTTATTATAACACCGTCAAAATAACTATCATCAAGTATAACATTTGAACCATTTCCTAAAAAATAATATTTTAAATTATTATTTTTTAAATACTCAATTAACTTTATCAAAGAGTTTTTATTATTTACTTCAATTAAATATTTACAAATGCCACCAATTTTAAATGTAGTATAATCCTTTAAACTGGCATTTTCTTTTACAGTTCCATACTCATTCATTTTAATAAATCCTTTATTTCATCATAAATAATTTGAGAACTACTTACTCTATTAATTTTTTTCAAATTATCTTTCATATTTTTATATTCTTCATTAAAAGTCATAAGTTCTTTTACTTTATTGTATAGTTTTAATGTGTCTAAGTCTTTTTCTAAAATCATTATTGAAACGCCTCTATTTTTTAAATCTAATGCATTATAATATTGATGATTATTTGCAACATATGGAGATGGAATTATTATCGAAGGTAAATGAGAAACCATTATTTCAGATAGTGTTGATGCTCCTGCTCTTGAAATAATTAAATCAGTACTATTAAATAAACCTGACATGTTATCTAGATAAGGCAAAACCTTTACATTTTTTGAAAATTTATTATTTTTTATAAAATCTTCATAATATTTTTTACCAGTGATATATAAAACCTCAAAATTATCTTGCTCTTTTACATTTTTTAAAAATGAAGAAAATGTTTCATTGATTGTATTACTACCCAATGAACCTGCTACTACTAAAACAAGTTTTTTATTTTTATCAAATCCCAAATTTTCCTTTGTTATTTTTTTATTATTTAGAACATTTTCTCCCGAAGGATTTCCTGTACATAAGCATTTTTTCGCTTTAGTAAAATATTTATTGCTATTTTCATACGAAGTGCACACTAAATCACAATTTTTAGATAATGCTTTATTAGTTTTACCAGGGACACTATTTTGCTCTAATATAACTGTTTTAATTTTAAGTTTTTTCGCAGCATATATAACTGGCATAGTAACATAACCACCTGCTCCTATTACAACATCTGGTTTAAACTCTTTCATTATTTTTGTGCATTTGTTTATTGCACTAGTTATAAGAAAAATATTTTTAAAATCCCTTAAAATATTAGTTTTACTAAATCCATAAATTTCTATAGGAATATACTTAATGTTTAAACTTGGTATTAAATCTTTTTCCATTCTATTATGCGTACCAATATAAATAATTTCTAAGTTTTTTTCTTTTTCTTTAAATTTGTTTATTAATGCTAAAAGTGGATATATATGTCCACCTGTTCCACCTGCACTTACAATTATTTTCATAATATCACCTATAATAATATTATACATAATTATGTTTATTTTTACAAATAATAAAAAACTGCATTTTAAGCAGTTTCAATTTGTTTTAATTCATCAGTTAAAATCGAATATAAATACGTTTCAACATTTTTACTAGTTTTATTTTCAATATATTTTTTATAAATACTTAATTGTTTTCCATAATTTATATCATCAATATTTGAAAGTTTATAATCAATAATTATTATTTTATCTTTGTATTCAATCATTAAATCAATAATTCCGGTGTATTCAACATTATCTATAATATCTGTAAATTCATATTCTTTATAAATTTTTGCATTTGTAAGATTAATTTTATTAACTAGATTTTTTACGTATTTATTTTTTGGTTCATCAAAATTTTCATATTCGAATATTTCATGTATTTTGGTTCCATACTCCATTGTAAGAACTTCATTTTTTGTAAGAAGATTAACCACTTTTTTGCTTACATTACTATGTTTTGCAATGTCATTTTGAACACTAATTTCGTTAACTGTTAAATGACTATTTACATCATTTTTAAATAAATCTTTCTCTTTTATAAAATTATAATTTTTCGTTAAATCTACCTTTTTAATATGTTTAATATTATCTTTCAAAGCAAATTTAATTGAATTTATAAACGATAAAAATGAATAATAATCTTCTTTTGAATTTATAATTTCCTCTTTATTTGGAATAACCATAATCATTTTTTCTTTTGCTCTAGTAAGAGCTACATAAAATAGTCTTATTCTTTCTGATATGTCTTCGATTAAATAGTTATCTTTATATAAACTTTTAAGAATTGTAGTTCCTACTCCATCATCATAAAATGGTAAAATTAATCCATAATTATAGTCAAAATTAAACAGTTTATTTATATCTTGTTTATTAAATGATTTATCAAATCCTGCAAAATAACAAATAGCAAACTCAAGACCTTTAGATTTATGAATATTCATAAGTTTCACACTATTTGAGGCATTAACAGATGATGATAATGTAATATCGACATTAGAAACCACTAAATCGTTTAAATATTCATTAAATTCTAAAATGCTTTTACCAATACTCGAAAGATTTTCTGCCAAAGAAGTTAAATAATCAATTCTAAGTATTAGTTTATCAATACTTCCAATCGTTATACCTTTTTCATAAAAATCAAATTCATTAACTATTTCTTCAACTAAAGTTTTATTACTTAAGTTATCCAGTTTTTTAGCTATTTTAGAGCATTTTTTAAATAAATCACTTTCAAAATAATTATTATTTATATAGTAATTTAAATATTCTTCATCACTAATTTGATAGATAAAACTTCGCGATATAGAATAAAAATCATATTTAAACTTCTGATCAAACTCTTTTTTATAAATTTTCACTATTAAATCAATTAAATTTTTAATAACTAAAATATCTTTCTCGCCAGTAATTTTTTCATCATAATAAATTACTAATGGAATTTCTAAATACTCAAATATTTTTTTATAAGTTTCAAAACCATTTTTTCTATCTATTAAAATACAAAAATCACTATATTTACAAGGTCTTAACATTTTTGTTTCTTTATCAAGTACCTTATAGCCACTTTTAATTTTTTCTTTAATGTCTTCTGCTATTATAAAGGCTTCATACTCTGTATCTGAATATTTTTTATCTTCTTTATCGTACATTAATACATCAAGATTTTCGTTTTCTACTTTATTTTCCTCATATAAAGTATTTCCAAATACCATTTGATGTGAGGCTTTGTAATCCGCACCACCAATATTTTCATCCATTAAATAATTAAATATCTTATTTATATTAGCTATAACTAATTTTCTTGAACGAAAGTTTTTAAGTAAATCAATTTTCATTCCCCCATTATGATTTGAATATTTTTCATATTTGTCCTTAAAGATAAAGGGATTGGCATTTCTAAATCGATAAATTGATTGCTTAATATCTCCAACCATATATACATTATTATGGCTAATTTTTGTAATTAACGTTTCCTGTATATCTGATGTATCTTGATATTCATCAACCATAATTTCTTTAAAAGATTCAGAAAGATTTTCTTTTACATCTTCATTATCAGTAACTATTTTAATAGCCATTTTTGCTATATCATTAAACTCAAATTCATCAATTTTATATTTATATTCTAAAACCCTTTTATCAAGTAATTTTATTATATCGATAATTGAAATAGCATAATCTTTAGTTAGATATAAAGTGTTTTTTAAATGATTTTCATCTTTGTAAATAAATAAACTATGTAAATTATCAAGTTCATTTTTTAAAACATCTTTATTTTTCTTTAACTCATCATCACTATTTTTAGGTAAAATAGGAAAACTTACTTTAGAATAAACTTTATACTCATCATAAGTTTTTGCATTCAAAAGTGATCTTATTGCACAATTAAGTTTTTCATAATATTTTTCATCACATAAAGATGCCACATTTTCAAATAAATCATTTATTTTCTTAATTTTTTTATTTACAAATTCATAAAATCTATCAACTAAGTCATTAATATTTTTTTCATTATAGAAATTATTAATATAATTATCTAAATAATTTTCTTTATCAATTAATCTATCAAGTAATTCATTTAAAGATAATATTTCTTTTTTTATAGAGCTATCATCTTTGATTGTTAAATCTTTAATCATTTTTAAAAATGTTTCATCTTTTTTTGTATATTTTTCTTCGAAAATCTCATCTAGATATTTTTTTCTGACTGTATCACAAATTGTTTTATCTAAAATACTTATATTATTTGATATATTAAGTAAATAATGATATTTTTTTACAATTGAATAAGCAAAAGAGTCAAATGTTGTAATATAACTTCCATCGATTAAATCAAGTTGTTTTTCTAAAGATTTATCATTATTAATTGCTCCTCTTATTCTATCTTTCATTTCCATTGCGGCAGCATTTGTAAATGTTAAAATAAGAAGTTCATTAATATTAACACCTTTTTTTAATTTAGTAATAACTCTTTGCGTTAATACAGCAGTTTTACCTGAACCTGCTCCCGCGGAAACGATTATATTTTGACCTTCGGAATTTATTGCAAGTAATTGTTCATTAGTCCAAGCCATCATTATCCTCCTTCTCTATTATTACTTCATCTTTTGGAGTTTTAAAACATATATCCTTAAATTTGCAAAAAGTGCAAGAAACATTTTTTTCATTATATACTTTAGGATTAATATCAAAATTACAATTTTCTATATTACTAATAGTCTTTTGAATTTGCACATCAACTTTTTCATATATTTTATCCATTTGCTCATTTGATAAAACTTTACTATAACTATAAAAATTTCCATCATTTTTTACTTTCAAACTTTTAATAACTTTTGAATCTCTAAAGTTATAATCAAATAATTTTATTATGTTTTCATCACCATTTGAATAACCACTTAATTTTAAATTATCAATTTTTCTTTTTTCAAGACTATTATCTTCATTATATTTATTATCTTGACAAAATACTTTTTGTATATAAAATCCAACAATTTGACAGTTTGGTATATTATTTTTTATTAAATACATATATATAGGAAGTTGCAAATGAAGACCATAATTAATTAAATCCATTTTCGTTTCTATATCATATGTTTTATAATCTATTATCGCAGTATATACTTTACCTTCTATTTCTTTATAAATTATTTTATCTATAAAACCCTTAAATATAGTATTCAGTTTGCCATTTTTAATTATTTCAAATTCATTTTCTGTTTTAATATCTTTTAAAGTGCTATATTCCATTTGCCTTTTTATAGTATCTAATGTAAGAATCATTTCATCTTTCATTTTTTCTACATAAAATAATTCTTTGTTTGAAAGTACTTTTTTGCTTTGAGAAATATATTCATTTACTACATTTTGAACATCAATTTCTTTTGTTAAACCAAGTTCTAAAACATAATGAAAAATTGAGCCTAAAAATGCAGAAAAGTTATCATCATAAATATCTAGTTTTAAAATATTACCTAAATAAAACCTAAATGCACATTCATTATAATTTTCCATACTTGAATAGGAAAGTTTTAAATTATCTTTAAGTAATTTATTTAATAAATCAAAAGAAACTAACTTATATTTATTATTATAAGTTAAATAATCAATTTTATATAAATTATATAAAGTTTTAAGTTCATCACTTTCTTCATTATATTTATAAAATTTATCAAGTAAAGAACATAGTTTTATTTTATTAGCCTTATTTGAATATTTATGAGTTATTACTCCATCTACTTCATTTAAATTCATTTCACTAATTAATACTGATGGTAAATAAGAATTACTTGCACTTTGAAGTTTATAAGTAATTTCTAAATTTTTAATACTATTAATACTTTTTATTAAGTATTCTTTATTTTGTTTTGCTACAGTATATGATGGTAGTAGTCCAAGAATAATTTTTTCTTTATCAATTAAATAGTCCTCATCTTTATATATTTCTGGATAACTTTTTTGATTAAATCCTAGTAAAAAAACAAAATCATCTTCATTAATACTATCTAAACTTGAAATATTTACAGCATTTACATATTTTTCTTCATTTAAATACGTATTTTTTAATGTATCTATAAGTAAATCTTTAATTAAATTTTTATCATCTTCGAAAGTAAATTTATTTATTACTGTAGCAAGCTTATTTACAATGTCTAAATCAAATTTTTCTTTTATATTTTCATAAACTTTTGTTAAATTGCTATCAAAGTTTTTAATTAAATATGACGCAGCAATTGTATGGTATAAACAAACCTTTTCTCCTAAATTAACAGGTATATTATAAAATTTAAATATTCTTTTTATGTATGGAATATATTCTTTGTCTTTAATAATTATTTTTATATTATTTATATCTACACCATTTAAAATATGATAACATATTTTTTCTGCAACATACTCTACTTCATCTTCGATTTTATTAAATTTAATAACATCATGTTTATAAAATTTTGTTTCTTTATTAATTACTTTTACATTACAAATACTGCTTATTTTATCAATTAATTTTTGCTCATAAGCATCAATATATGGTAAATTATAAAATATTATATCTTTTCCAATTAAATTTTTTTCAAATAAATCATTAATAATTAATAATTTTTCATTTAAAAGTTCTTCTTTTAAATTTACTAAAAAATCAAGTTTTTTATTATTATATTTTTTATTTTCTACATAATAAATATTTTCCAAATATGTTTTTGCTATCGGGGGTTTTACATTATATTTATTCGTTATATAAAAGCACGTTTTTTCATCATACGAAAAAGTTAGTGATTTGAAAAAATCACTTTTGTTATAAAATTTTATAGATAATAATTTTGGGAAAGAATTTAATTTTTTTAATATATTCTTTTTTTCATTATTACTACATATAATAATTGTACTATTTTTAATATCTTCAATGTTCATATCAATAGTATAACACGTAAAAAGTAAAATAAGTTAAAATTTTTATTTACTTTTCTTCATTTATAGTTTCATAATGATATACTATATCTCTATCATAATAAACAATTTTTCCACTTGGAAGTAAAAGCATTCTTGATATTCCTAGATTATCTACGAAATCTAAATTATGGGAAACTACAAGCATTGTGCCTTCAAATGTTTTAAATGTTTCGGCAATAAGGGTTTGAGTCATTGGGTCCAAATGATTTGTAGGTTCATCTAAAAGGAGTGTATTTGCTCCCTTCAAGGATATTTTAGCAAGTGCTACTCTAGAACGCTCTCCCGGAGAAAGTACGCTTACCTTCTTATATATATCGTCTCCTGAAAATAAAAAACTGCCTAATACTTTTCTTAGTTCAAAATCTCTTAAATTAAATTCGTTAAAATTATCAATTATAGTTTTTTCATTATCAAGTATTTCATGTTCTTGAGCATAATATCCTATACTTGTTTTATCATTTATAAAAATAGTTCCCTCAAGTGGTAATAAAATTTTCATTATTAATTTCAACAAAGTTGTCTTTCCTATTCCATTTTCTCCGACTACTAAGAGTTTTTCTCCACGAGTTAAATCAAATGTTAAATTTTGATAAAGTAAATTATCCTTATTATAACCAAATGTTAAATTATTCACTGATAATGGTATTAAATAACTTGGCTCATTAATTTTAATGTTAAATCTTGCATATTTGTTACTTTTTTCAAGAACCACTTTTTCTTTTTGTAATTTTTCAAGTTTCTTAATTCTATCCTTTGCAATATTTGCTTTCTTTTCATTACCTCTTATATATTTATTAATTATTCCCTTTAATTTTTCCTCTTCTTTAACCTGTTTTTCGTAAAGTCTTTCTTTTGCTAAATCTCTTTCATTTTTTATTTTTAAATACTTTTCATAATTACCATTATACATTTCAACATTTTTCTTTAGTTTGTTGACATAAAGTGTTTTGGTAGTTACTTCATTTAAAAAATCAATATCATGAGAAATTACTAAAATAAGGCCCGGATAAGTTTTTAAATAATTTATTATGTAATCTTTTGTATCAATATCTAAGTGATTTGTTGGTTCGTCTAAAAGAAGTACTTCTGGTTTAGAATAAAGAAGTCTTGCAAAGGCTATTTTTGATTTTTGGCCTCCTGAAAGGCTTGTTAATTTTAGATTAAGAAGACTATCATCAATATGCATACCATCAATTATTTTCAAAAGAGTACTTTCAGCGTTGTATTCATCATAATAATCAAGTTTATTTTGATTTTTGGTTATTTCTTTAAAATAATAATTTAATTTTTTATCATCTTTTAAAGTGGCAATTTTTTCATATAAATCAGTTATATTATTTTTTAGTTTTTCTATTGGTCTTCCTAAAAGTAAATACTCAAATGTAGTTATATTATCATCAGGAATTTCATCGGTAATAACTTGTGGAAGATAACCTATTAAATCTTTATTTTTTATCGTTATTTTTCCAGAGTCAGGAGTTACAAGTTCTAAAATCAAATTAAACAAAGTAGATTTTCCAGCACCATTAACCCCTACTACACCAACTTTGTCATTATCATTAAAACGAATATTTACGTCATTAAATATTTCCTGAAGTCCAAATGACATATATAAATGTTCTATGTTCATATTTTACCTCTTTAGCAAACTGATTATATTAAAAAAAGTGGTTTAAGTCAATAAACCATCAATTTAAAGTTAATCTATAAAGTGTCCAAACATTGCTCTATTTTCATATTTTTCAGTTAATAAATTTAATGAATTTATAATATTTTCTACAGTGCATTGCTTATACAAATCATCTGGCACAGGTAAATCACCAATATCTGAAGTAATATATATTGCTAAAGGATTTTTAAGACCAATTGCATAAGAAAGTTGTACAAGTACATATTTTAAATTATCATTATTCTTTAAAATGTTTTTAGCAATAACCCTAGCCATGTAGGCACCTGACCTATCAACTTTACTTGGATCTTTGCCAGAAAAAGCTCCACCACCAACTGGAGCAAAACCTTCATAAGAATCTACTACAATTTTCCTTCCTGTAAGTCCTGCATCACCTGTAAAACCTCCGATTAAAAATTTACCCGTTGGATTTAAAATATATTTTTCAACTTTAATATTATATTTTTTACAAATATTATTGCAAATATTAATTAGTATTTCATCTGTTTTATTTCTTTCTTTTTCTGTATTTTGATAACAAATTACAAAGTCCTTAATTTTAATTAGTTTATTATTTTCATAATATCCCGTAATTTGTGCTTTACCATCAGGTAAAAATCTGCTATCTTTTTTTCTAAGCTTATCATATGCCATAGAAAGTTTTTGAAGTATTACCATAGATGTTGGAAGATACTCTTTAGTATCACGGCAAGCATAGCCAAACATCATTCCATTATCACCAGCACCATGAACTTTATCATTGGTTCCAAGGGCTATATCAGGGCTTTGCATACCAATATTATTAATTATTTCAAAGTTTTCAGTATAGCCAACATCTTTTAAAACTCTTTTAACTATTTTTGAAAAATCTACCTTGGCTTTACTTGTAACTTCCCCAGTTATAAATATTTTGTTTTTGCCACCCATTACTTCAATACCACATCTTGAAGACTTATCACCACTTAAATACGCATCTAAAAGTGCATCACTAATTTGATCACAAACCTTATCTGGGTGACCTCGAAATACTATTTCATTACTAAAAATTTTCATTTAAACTCCTTTTCTCATCTTAATAGAAAATGCTTAAAAAACTTTCCTCCTTTCATAAAAAAACACCCAAGATAACAATACCTTGAGTGATAAAGTTATCTTATAGCTCTAGCATTACCACCTAATCTAATAGGTTGGTGTGACTTCAACGGGCTAGTCCCTCCATCACTCTTTATAAGATGTAATTTAATTATAACACTTTGTTTAAAGAAAACAAATACTATGTTATTGAAAAAAGATATTAATAGTGACTTTAATTAAGAAAACTTTAAATACAAAGTAGTCAAAACATTGGATTTTTTTGATACATTTAATTAAATTATTTGCACATAAGATTGTACATAAAATTATCCTAGAAATACGAATAAGCTCTTATAAATAAACAAATGAAAGACTTCCATTTCTATTAAGATGTGCAGTTAAAAGAGACCAAATTGTATTAAGTTTTTTAAATACGTGCATTTTTATATTGACATAAGCTGGCATTTGCTGTGGCTTTTTAGTACTTTTGTACCCAAATTATACATCAAAAAAGACATCAATTACTTTTTTGATGCCCTTGGTTTTCCCTTTCTTATTTTTGTTTCTTTCTTTTTATCAGTATTATTCGAATTAATACACTCAACATATATTTCACTAAATATTTCTTCTAATCTTTCAATCATACCATCTTCCCCTGTTAAAAATTTTTTTACTTCTATAAATTGACTATATGAAAAGTATAACATTATTATTACGATACTAAAACTTATTAGATAAGATAGTGCAATTATCAAACCATTAAAGTCAAAGCCATCTTTAGTATAAAATGAAAGTATTGCTGGAATAGCTATTGATAATATAGCCAACAAATTTCCACCACCGATTTTAGTTTTAAGCAAATTTCTATAGTGATCGATTATACATAAAAATGATTTTTCATTATAGATATTATTTTTTATAGAGTAATCTTTAAATATTTTTTTCAGCATTTTTAATAATTAATGATAATGTCATCTCATTTTCATTTCTTTTGCCTATGTTAAAGTGTAATTTTGTATTTAGTACTTTTTCACTTACAATTTTCATGATTAATAACATAGCTATAAACACTAAGATCATTAGTACTATTTTATTTAAAAATTTGAAAATTAATGAAATCAATATAAATACAACATATATCAAAAACGTTCTTTTTTTAATAATGTTATATGGACTTTTTTTCTTATATATTTCTTCTATATCTCTGTACATATTATTCCACTTAAATTTAACTATATCAGATTATGTTACTCATTAATATTCGTTCTATTTAATAATTTCTAAATATCTATCAAGCATTTCATTTTCTGCTTCCGTTACTAATTTAATAAAATCAGTATAATCACCTATTGTATGTGCCTTATCAAGTGCTTCATAATATTTTAATCTATCATCTTTTTTAATAATAACTGGTACATATCCACTTCTCATTAATTCCATATTCATTATTAATCTAGAAGTTCTACCATTTCCATCAATAAATGGATGGATTTTGACTAATTCTCCATGTAATAATGCTGCTCTTACTATTGGATGATATTTGTCCCATTCATCATAATTCATTATTAATTT